>NZ_CP009571.1:3410000-3710000 GCF_000764535.1 Sphingomonas taxi
CTCCGTACCTTCGGAAGAAGGAGGCCCAACATAGGCGCAAGCTCTTGTTGGGGGCACAGGCCAGGGGGTAGCGACTGTTTAGCAAAAACACAGGGCTCTGCTAAGTCGGCTTCAAGACGACGTATAGGGCCTGACGCCTGCCCGGTGCCTGAAGGTTAAGTGGAGGGGTGCAAGCTCTGAAATGAAGCCCAGGTAAACGGCGGCCGTAACTATAACGGTCCTAAGGTAGCGAAATTCCTTGTCGGGTAAGTTCCGACCTGCACGAATGGCGTAACGACTTCCCCACTGTCTCCAGGACATGCTCAGCGAAATTGAATTCTCCGTGAAGATGCGGAGTACCCGCGGTTAGACGGAAAGACCCCGTGCACCTTTACTGCAGCTTCAGAGTGGCATTAGGAAAGAACTGTGTAGCATAGGTGGGAGGCTTTGAAGCGTCGGCGCCAGCTGACGTGGAGCCATAGGTGAAATACCACCCTGTTGTTTTCTGATGTCTAACCTCGTTCCGTAAGCCGGAACAGGGACCCTCTGTGGCGGGTAGTTTGACTGGGGCGGTCGCCTCCTAAAGAGTAACGGAGGCGCGCGATGGTGGGCTCAGGCCGGTTGGAAACCGGCTGTTAGAGTGCAATGGCATAAGCCCGCCTGACTGCGAGACTGACAAGTCGAGCAGAGACGAAAGTCGGTCATAGTGATCCGGTGGTCCCTCGTGGAAGGGCCATCGCTCAACGGATAAAAGGTACGCCGGGGATAACAGGCTGATAACCCCCAAGAGCTCATATCGACGGGGTTGTTTGGCACCTCGATGTCGACTCATCACATCCTGGGGCTGGAGCAGGTCCCAAGGGTTTGGCTGTTCGCCAATTAAAGTGGTACGTGAGTTGGGTTCAGAACGTCGCGAGACAGTTTGGTCCCTATCTGCCGTGGGCGTCGAAATTTGAGAGGAGTTGACCCTAGTACGAGAGGACCGGGTTGAACGTACCTCTGGTGTACCTGTCGTCGTGCCAACGGCGCAGCAGGGTAGCTATGTACGGACGGGATAACCGCTGAAAGCATCTAAGCGGGAAGCCTCCCTCAAGATAAGATTTCATAGGACGGTCGGAGACCACGACCTTGATAGATCGGATGTGGAAGTGCGGTAACGCATGGAGCTAACCGATACTAATTGTCCTATTCGCGCTTGAGAGTCTCACACCATCAATGACAATCCTGGGTCACCAGCGAAACGTCAGCGACGGCGTGGATGATACAAGTCGAACGCCAGAACATACCTTCACAAAGGTGCATCGATTTTGAAAACCCGTCACAATGCAAATTGCGACGGGTTACCCCCAAGCCCGCTTCGCATCCGCCCGCTTCATTGCCTGGTGGCTATAGCGTCGGTGTCCCACCCGATCCCATCCCGAACTCGGCCGTGAAACCCGACTGCGCCGATGGTACTATCGCTCAAGCGATGGAAGAGTAGGTCGTCGCCAGGCATTGCAGCCGGCGGATACGAAGCAACACGCTTAGGGCAAAGAACCCATACACAATTCATCATCCGGTGACGGATGCCAACACCCCCGCCCAAACAGCGGGGGCGTTCGCGTCACAACCCTGTCGCGGGGTGGAGCAGCCCGGTAGCTCGTCAGGCTCATAACCTGAAGGTCACAGGTTCAAATCCTGTCCCCGCAACCAAATTCCACGAAAGCCCCGGCCGATAAGCCGGGGCTTTCTGCATTTCGGGCACATCACCGTGGTCATCTCCGCCGATGGGCTCGTACGGCGCTCGCGCCGAACAGACGCAGCGGGACTGCTTCTCCCATCGTACGATAGCCCGCTTCGTTGGGATGAAGGTGATCGCCGCTGTCATAGGCCGGCAACAGCCGATCCGGATGCGCCGGGTCGCGGATCGCCGCATCGAAGTCGATGACCGCGTCGAACACGGCCGACCGGCGGATCATCGCGTTGATCGCCTGCCGAGTGGCTTCGGTTTGCGCCGAGGCGTGGTAATAGTCGTTGCCGACGAGCGGGGTTATTGTCGCGCCGATCAACCGGATGCCATGTGAGCGCGTACGGGCGGCGAGTTCGTGGTGGGATGCGGTGATTTCGGCGATCAATGCACGCTGCGTGGCGGCGTTTGCGGGGGCGTCGCGGGTCAGGACGCCGAGGTCGTTCACGCCCTCCAGCACGATCGCATAGCGGACGTTCGGCCGCGCGATGACGTCACGATCGAAGCGCGCCATGAGGCTGGGACCGTTGCCGTCGAGCAGGATGCGGTTGCCGCCGATCCCGGCATTGACCACCGAGAGGCCCGCCGTCCCCGGGTTCGCAGCGAGGCGGCGGGCAAAGACGTCGGTCCAACGCGCGTTACCGTCGTCGCGAACGCCGCGGCCGTCGGTGATCGAATCGCCGATCGCGACGATCGCGCCTGCCGTGCCGCCGCCGGCGACCTCGACGTCGGCGAGATCCCACCAGCCGCCAATCTTTTCGGGCGCCGCCAGCGTCGCGGCCGCACTCTGGTCGCCGCGCACGAGGAAGGTCGTCGCGCGCGCGCCGGGGTGGCCGGTATGACGCGTCGCCGGCTTGGGCAGGAACAGGCTGATCGCCAGATCATCACCGGCCTGCGTCGCCAGCAGCACCGGATCCGAATAGATTTCCGCGCCAGCGGGGATGGTGGTCGCGGTGGCGCCGTTGAAGGTCAGCGCGCGATTGCCGGTGACCTGCGGCTGACCCGGTACGCCCCGCGCCAGCCATGCCGCACCAATCCGCAGCGGCGTGTCGCCCATCACGTTGGAAAGGCGGACGCGGACCATCGTGCCGCCGGCGGAGAGATGGACGATCTGGCGGATCGTCACCGGACCGATCGCTGCGATCCGCTCGGCATCCGCCGCTGTGGCCAGCATCTGCGCCGACCCCCAGGCGGGGACCCAGCGTAACGACGGCATCGCGCGCGCCGCGGGCCGCGGATGGAGCGACTGCGACGATCCGCCGGTTGCCAGTCCAGCCAGGACGATCGTCATCGTCGCAAAGCGCCACCGTTTCGTCATTCGCCGCTCCTGATCGCCATCCTCTTGTCCGAGGCTTCGTGTTAGCGTTATCACCAAGTGGCGTACCGCGACAACCGGCGGACGGGGAGAGGATATGCAGCTGCAGCGGATCATGATGGCGATGCTCGCCGCGGCCAGTCCGGCTGCGGCCGCCGCGGCGACGCCGGATTGTGCAGGGCTAGTGACGGCGTGCATGCGCGCGGCACCGGGTGCGGTTGCGCTGCTCGCGCCGGGGCGGCCGACGCTGATTGCGGTCGATGCCGGTGAGGATGCCGGGGTGCGGCGCGCGGCGGATGACCTGGTCGGCGATCTCGTCGCGGTCGGGGGCGGCACCGTGCGGCTGGTGGGCAAGGCGGACGCCGGCACCACGGTCATCGCCGGGACGCTCGGCAGCCCGCTGGTCGGAGCGCTGATCCGCGCCGGTAAGATCGACGTCCGCGGTCTCGACGGGCAATGGGAGGGCTATGTCGAGCAGGTGGTGGAGCGGCCGCTGCCGGGTGTCGATCGCGCGCTGGTGATCGTCGGTGCCGATCGGCGCGGCACGATCTTCGGCCTCTACGACATCAGCGCCAAGGCGGGCGTCAGCCCGTGGACCTGGTGGGCCGACGTGCCCGCGCAACGGCATCCGACGCTCTATCTCACCGCCGGCCGCGTCGCCGACCATCCGGTGGTCAAATATCGCGGCATCTTCATCAACGACGAGGAGCCGGCGTTCGGCGGCTGGGCACGCGCACGGTTCGGCGGGGTCAACCATCTCGCCTATGAGAAACTGTTCACGCTGCTGCTGCGCACCAAGGCCAATTTCCTGTGGCCGGCGATGTGGGGCAAGTCGCTGTGGCAGGACGATCCCGCCTCGGCGCCGCTTGCGCGCGAGATGGGCGTGATCCTCGGCACCTCGCATCACGAACCGATGGAGCGCGCCAATATCGAATGGCAGCGGCAGGGTGGCGGCCCATGGGATTACACCCGCAACGGCGAGCGGCTGCGCGCCTTCTGGCGGGCGGGAATCGCGCGGCGCGGCGTGTCGGAGGACCCGGTGACGATCGGCATGCGCGGCGACGGCGACGAGCCGATGACGCAGGGCACCGCGATCGGCCTGTTGCAGCGGATCATCGCCGACCAGCGCCGTACCATCGCCGAGGTGACCGGCAAGCCCGCCGCCGCCACGCCGCAGGTCTGGGCGCTCTACAAGGAAGTGCAGGATTATTACGATCAGGGGATGCGCGTTCCCGACGACGTCACCCTGCTGTTTGCCGACGACAATTGGGGCAACATCCGCCGACTGCCGGTGCCGGGCGAACAGCGCGCGGGCGGGGCCGGCGTCTATTATCATTTCGATTACGTCGGCGGCCCGCGCAACTACAAATGGCTCGACACCAATGCGGTGCCGCGGGTCTGGCAACAGATGGCGATGGCGCACCAGTTCGGCGCCGACCGCCTGTGGATCGTCAACGTCGGTGATCTCAAGCCGATGGAATATGCGACCAGCTTCTTCCTGGCGATGGCGTGGGACCCCAATCGGATGACCGAGGCGGCGATGCAGGCCTATCCGGCGCGCTGGGCGGCGCAGCAATTCGGTGCGGCGCAGGGACCGGCGATCGGCGCGCTGATCGTCGAATACGGCCGGCTCGCCAGCCGCCGCAAGCCCGAGCTGATCGATGCCGATACCTATGCCGGGACCGCGGGCGGCTGGGCGCGCGTGCTCGGCGAATGGACTGGGCTGGCGGCGCGCGCGGGGCGGCTGGCTGCGGCGATCCCGACGGAGCGGCGCGATGCCTATGACGAACTGGTGCTGCACCGGATCGATGCGATGACCAACCTGCATCGGCTTTATGCGGCGGTCGCCGCCAATCGCCGTGCGGCGCAGACCGGCGATGCCGCGGCGACGGCGCGCTGGGCGACGGCGGCGCGCGGCTATTTCGCCGAGGATGCCGCGCTGCGCCGCCGCTACGAAGGCCTGGCCGGCGGCAAATGGCCGGAGATGATGGCGCAGACGCATGTCGGCTATACCGGCTGGCAGCAGCCCGACGTGGACGTGATGCCGGCGCTGGCGACGGTGGCGGCGCCGCTGCCGGTGCCTGCGATGGCAACGCCGCCGCTGCGGAGCATCGCCGCGGATGCGGGCCGGGCGATCGACGGCGCCGGCGTCCGCTGGCAGCGCGTGGCGGGCTTTACCGCCGCGGGCGCGGCGATGATCGCGACGCCGGCGACCGCGCCGGCGATCGAGCGACCGGGCGGGGCCGGGCCGCAGCTCGCTTATGCGATCGACCTGCCGGCGGGGGCACGCCGCTTCGACGTGGTCGCCGCGCCGGGGCTCGACGTGCGCGGCACCGGGCGTCATCGGGTGGCGCTCTCGCTGGACGGCGGTGCGCCGGTGATCGTCGACCTGCTCGCCGGCGAAACCGAGGCGCGCTGGGGCAAGGCGGTCGCCGACAATCGCCGCGTCGCCGGCGCGACGCTGCCGGTGACGCGTGCGGGGCGGCACGTGCTGCATGTCTGGCTGGTCGACCCGCAAGTGGTGATCGAGGGGATCGAGGTGGCGGGCTAGGAGGGGTCGAGAGTGACGATCCGGTCCGTCGACGCTTCGGCCTGTTTGTCAGCCCGGCTTTGACTCGGGGGGCCGCTTTCCCGGTCGGCCTTTGTCGAGAACGTAGCGAGACCTTGGATCGAGTCGAGACCTTAGCAAGACTACCCCAGTGCTCCTGCGAAAGCAGGAGCCCAGGATCCAAATCGGTACAAGACGTTGCTTTGCTTGGCCCTAGGCTCCTGCTTTCGCAGGAGCACTGTGTCGTTCGCACCGGCGATGAGGACTCTTGCAAGGGATGAATCCAAGGCCGAGTAACGGCCGGACGTGTCGCGGTTGCGGCGCCGATCGGTGCGGGCGCGGGGTCACCGCATCGGTGCGGCCGCCAGTGCCGCGGCGATCGCGGCGCGCATCGGTTTGGGGTGGAGTGCGACGTCATAGGGGGTCGGGCGGCGCTTGACGCCGTCGGGGCGCGGTTCGAAGCCTTCGATCCAGCTGTGCGCGTCGCTCAAGCCCCAGCACAGCACGTCGCGCAGCTTGGGATAGGACAAAGTGATGTCGAGATAGGCGCGGGTGAAGTCCGCGACCGCGCGGTCGCGCGAGGGAATCGCGGCGGGCAGATGGTTGTCGCGGACGTCGAGTTCGGTGATCAGCAGGCCATAGCCCATCGCCGTCACCGCATCGAGGAAGCGTCGCCAGTCGCCCTCCAGCCGCGCGACCGCGGCGCCGGTATCGATCCCCTGGGTGACGAGGTGCGACTGGACGCCGAGCGCGTCGACCGGCACGCCCCGCCGCCGGAAGCCTTCGAGCAGGCGCAGCACCCCGTCGCGATGCGCGGCGTTGCCCGGCTCCCAGCTCATATAATCGTTGTAGACGAGCTGCGCCTGCGGCGCCGCCGACCGCGCGGTGTGGAAGGCGAGATCGAGCGTCGCCTCCGGGCCGCCCAGCGCCTTCGACAGGCTCGTGTCGTAGAGCTTGCCGTCTTCCGGCCGCACCGCTTCGTTGACGACGTCGTAGCTGGCGATGCGCCGGCCGTAGCGGTCGAGGACGGTGCGGATATGGGTGGTCAGCAGCGCTTCGGCGGCGGCATGCGGCTGCGCGCCGAAATCATAATCGTTGAGCCAGCGCGGAAACCATTTCGGCTGGTGCCACAGCAGGTTGTGGCCGCGCACCGCGAGATGCTCGCGTTCGGCCCAAGCCATGATCGCGTCGAAATGCGCGAAGGCGAAGGTGGTCGGCGTCGGGCGGAGATGCTGCCACTTCATCTCGTTCTCGGCGACGATCAGGCCGCATTGCGCCGCGATCAGCCGCGCATAGGCAGGATCGGCGACGGGCACGCCGTCGCGCCCGCCCGCCTGCCACGGCACCGCCGTGCCGAAGCGCAGTCCACGCCGCGCCGCAATGCCCTGCAGGCTGGCGGGGGCCGCGGCGGCGGCGAGCGGCGCGGCGGCGGCGAGCGGCGCGGCGGCAGTGACCGCCGCGGTCGCGACGGCACCGGCGAGCAGCTCGCGGCGTGACGGGGGCATAAGCAATCCTCTCGATCGTTGTTAGCGCGATCATTCGCGCTGGCGGTGCTTTGGTCAAGTCACCGTGGCGCAGAGGAAAACCGTGTTCTGCCCGTATCTTGCGGCGCGGATTGGGGCGGCGGGCGGATCAGGGGGCGAGGCGGCAGGCGGCGATGCGTACCGGGTTGCAGCGGGCCATCGCACCACCGGGCAAGGTGACGCGGAAGGCGAGGTGGGCGGGATCGGGCGCGCCGGGGTAATAATCGGTGCTCACCGCCTGCGCGCCGCTCGCCGCGGCGGCGGCGGCCTTGCCGAGGTCGTGCGCGCGCGCCTCGACGGTGTTGGCGTCGGTGCGGGTGCGGACGATCAGCCCCTGCGCGACCCAATGGCGGATCGCGGCGCCATCGACCAGCGGGTCCTGCACGATCTCGACCGCCGCCTCGGGCTGATCGTCGGAATACCAGCCGAACATCGCGCGGCCGGCGAGCGAGGGATGGCCGGCGCGATAGACGGCGGAGACCGCGTCGCGGACGTCGAGCAGCACGTAGACGCGGCCGCGCGCCGATTCGAGCGACGGCCAGCCGCGGGTGGTGACCGCGACGTGCAGCGTGGCGGCGGTCCCGCGCACCTCGTCGGGCGTGATCAGGCGCTTGCCGGGCAATGCGGCGCGGATTTCGGCGTCGAGCGCGTCGAGCAGTCCCGCGTCGTCGAGCGGCAGCGGCGGGCTGATCCGCGCATCCCTGCCCGGCGTGTCGGCGGCGTTGATCGTGACCATGATCGGCAGGTGGCGCGGATGTGCGCGCGACCAGGCGTCGATCTCGCCGAGGCAACGGCGCAGCGTGACGCAGGTCGAGAGATAGTCGACGTCGGGGATGTGGAAAACCTTGAAGCCCGGGCGCAGCATTGCCGGGCGGTCGAAACCGGTCGCCTCACCCGCGGCGCGGGCGATGCCCTCGCCCTTGGGATCGGCGTAGCGGCCGCCCTCGGGATCGGCGAAGACGTCGATCTCGAGCTGGCGCACGCCCGCGTCGAGCTGGCGCGCGAGCGGCAGGTGGTAATAATCGAGCGCCTCGGCAAGCTTCGGGTCGGCGGCGCGCAGCCGGGCCATCACCGCCGCCGGGATGCGCGCCTTGAAGCTGTTGTGCGAGCCGACGACCTGGATGTCGTTCATCGCCTGCGGCCGCCGTTCGGCGGCGCTGCCCAACGCGGCGAGTGCCAGCAACGGCAAAGCGAGGGTGCGGAGCCGCATCGATCAGAACTCCGCACGCGCGCCGAACAGGATCGTCCGGCCGTAATAATTGATCTCGCCGAAGCGCAGCGTGTCGTCATTGTAGGTATAGGCGCGGGCACCGGCGAGGTTGATGCCCTCGACGCTGAACATCAGCTGCGGGGTGACGCGCAGCGACAGATTGCCGTCGAGTGACCCGAACGGCGCGGTGAAGGTCGGTGCCTGGCTGGTGCTGCCGGTGCCCGACAGATATTTGTCGCGCCAGACGTAGGACAGGCGGGCGGACACCGGACCGTAATCGTAGAAGCCGACGAGATTGTAGCTCTGCTTCGACAGGCCGAGCATCTCGTTGCGCAACACGCGATTGCCGGCGGTGTAGTTCGCCTCCACCGACGTGTGCGTATAGGACGCCTGAATACCGAGGCCGTCGAGCGGCTTGGGCAGGAAGGTGAAGACCTGATTATAAGCGGCCTCGAAGCCGTAGACCTTCGCCTTGCCGCCGTTGACCGAGGTGCTGAGCAGCACGGTGCCGCGGTTGGGAATGTCGATATTGACGTTCTGCGCCGTGATATAGTCGTCGAGGTTCTTGTAGAAAAGGGCGCCGGTGAGCGCGCCGCGACGGTTGAAATACCATTCGAGCGAGCCGTCGAACTGGGTCGCGAGGAACGGGTTGAGCTGCGGGTTGCCGCCGCTCGCGGTCGCCGCATCGGTCGAGACGGTGATGCGCGGTGCGGAATCGGTGATGTTGGGGCGGGTCAGCACGCGGCTCGCGGCGAGGCGGGCGACGAGCTTCGGCGTCAGCTCGGCACGCAGGTTGAAGCTCGGCAGTATGTTGTCGAACGTCTTGGGATAGCTGACCGCCTGGGGGGTGCTGCCGGTGGTCAGGGTGCCGCTCGCGACCTGATCGGTGTGGACGTAGCGCGCGCCGATATTGCCCGTCACCTCGACCGAACCGAGCATCACGCCGTAATCGGCGCGGACATAAGCGGCGGCGATCTTCTCGCTGGTGACGAACGACGACCGCCGGTCCGCCGGGGTCAGCGCCGCATTGGCGATCGCCGGGGTGAACAGCGCGTCGTAATAGGCCTTGGTGACGGGCACCAGCCAGGTGCGCGGGCTGTTGCCGGTGACGCCGGCGAGGAAGTCGTCATAGGGCAGTTGCTGATAGGCGCCCGAGCCGAGCACCGACAGCGGCTGGCCGGTGACGGTGTTGATGAGAAAGTCGCGGCGGCGATAGTCGCGCTTGCGCCAGTGATATTCGCCGCCCGCCGCGATCTTGCGGAGCAGGCCGTCGCCGACGTCATAGCTTAGGTCGGCGCGGCCATAGGCGTCCCAATCCTTGCTGTTCTTGGGCGCGATGTTGAAGGTGGTGACGGCATAGTTCGCCGGATTGGTCAGGTCGCGGGTGGTGGTGAGCGTCGGCAGCACCTTGTAGCCGCCCGAGGCGTCATAGGTCAGCGGCGCGATGAACTGCGCGCGGCTGCGCACCGTGCCCTCGGCGTTGCTCGGGTGGTAGCTGTGCGCGGTCGACCAGCTGCCGTCGGCCGAGGCGTGCCAGCGACCCTGGTCGAAGCTCTGGCGCAGCGCGACGGTGAGCAGGTCGTGGCGGTTGAGGCTGTATTCGCGCGACGCCATGAAGCGCGCGTTGTTGATCGTCGCGCCGACCACGGTGTTGCCGCTGATCTTGGTCGAGCCGGGAACGATGGCGGCCGGATTTTTCTTGTCGCCGGAATCGTCGGGATAGATGTCGATGCCGAATTCGTCATAGGCGACGTCGAGCCGCGTCGCGATCACGTCGAGCGTGGTGCGCAGGGCGGGCGTCGGCTGCCATTGCGCGGAGACGATGCCCGACAGGCGCTTGCGATCCTCCGTTTCGATCGTCGGGCGCGTCCGCGTCGGCGTGTACAGGCCGCTCGCGCTGCCGAGCAGATTGGTGTTCCAGCCGAAGTTCATGAAGCGGTCGTTGCGGACCTGCTTGCCCCAATATTGCGCGCCGGCGAGGATGCCGACCGTCTCGTCCGGGCTGCGGTAGCTGGTCAGCAGCGTGGCATTGGGCTCGACGCGGTGCGTCTGCGCGGTGAAGGTGTAGCGCGAATTGAGCGTCGTGCGCGTGCCGATATCGAGCGGGTGGAAGGTCTTGACGTCGATATTGCCGCCGAGCGCGCCCTCGTTCATGTCCGGCGTCGGCGTCTTGACGACGTCGATGCTCGAGACGAACTCGGCGGGCAGCATCTCGAAGCGGAACTGGCGGCCGTTGGCGCCGCCGTTCTCGATCAGGTCGTTGAGCGCGACGGTGCGGCCGTTGACCAGGGTGTTCTGGAACTGCGGGCCGAGGCCGCGAACGCTGACGTACAGCCCCTCGCCGCGTGGCCGGGTGATCGCGACACCGGGCACCACCTGCAACGCCTCGGCGACGTTCTGCGCCGGGAATTTGCCGATGTCGGTCGAGGCGATCGAATCGAGGCCGTAGGCGGCCTTGCGTTTGGCCTCGGTGGCGGTGGCGATGCTGCGCGCATAGCTGCCGGTGACGACGATCTCGCCGTCCTGCTCCGCATCGCCCGTCGGCGCGTCGGTGGTGCTGGCCGGATTGGTCTGTGCGAGCGCGGCCGGCGTGGCGAGCAGCGCCGCGAGCGTGAGCGGCAGCGTGGCGCCGATCAGGCGCGAAGTACGAAGCATGTGTAGTCCCCCTGGCGTTATGCCGTTCGCCACGCCGCTAGGTGGCTAAGGTTACAGGCCAAAGTAATACCAATTTCATTTTGATGACGGAGGCGGCTTTGGGTACTTCGCTGCGCCGCACAATTATCGTGATTAAAATATAGTCCGAGACAGACATAATTCTTGAGCTTGCGCTCGACATCGCAACAACGGCGGCTGGCGTATTGATCGACATCTATACGACCAAACAGTTTGGGGCCGATGCGATAATGCTGGAACGGAACCGGCGATTGAATGTTGCTGCTCTCAACACAAAGGGGAGTTCTCAGCGTGAGTCACGATGTCAGTCCGATCGACGCGCTTGCGGCGCATGCCGAACAGCGCAAGGACCGAAGGGCCTTTTTCAAGGCGGCAGTAGGGGCGGCGGCCGTCGGGGCCGGCGCCTTTTTGGTAAGCAATCCCGCGCAGGCGCAGACCCTGACCGATGCGGACATTCTCAACTTCGCGTTGAACCTCGAATATCTCGAGGCGAACTTCTATTATTATGCCGTCTACGGTCGTGGCATCCCGGCGACGTCGATCACCGGCGTCGGTACGCCGGTCGCGGCGACGGGCGGCAAGCAGGTCATTTTCCAGGATTCGCTGCTCGCTGAAATGGCACGCGAGATCGCCGAAGACGAACTCGCCCACGTCAATTTCCTCCGCACCGCGTTGGGATCCGCCGCGGTCGCTCAGCCCGCGATCGACATCGGCGTTTCGGCGACCAGCGCGTTCAGCGTCGCGGCACAGGCGGCGACGCTCGTCCCGGCCGGCGGCGTCTTCGATCCCTATGCGTCGGATCTCGCCTTCCTCTATGGCGCGTTCCTGTTCGAGGACGTCGGCGTCACCGCCTATAAGGGCGCCTCGTCGCTGCTGACCAACAAGACCTATCTCGATGCCGCGGCGGGCATCCTTGCCGCCGAAGCCTATCACGCCAGCATGATCCGCACGACGATCGATCAACTCGGCGGCAACGCCGGGCTGAAGGCATCGACGATCCGCGGCGATACCGAGCTCGTCTCGAACGCGCGCGACAGCCTCGACGGCACCAGCGACCTCGACCAGGGCATCGCCTATGTCAGCTCGGGTGCCGGGGATACCTCGAACATCGCGCCTACCGACGGCAACGGCATCGCTTTCGGCCGTACGACCGGGCAGGTCCTCAACATCGTCTACCTGAACAAGGCTCAGGTCACCGCCGGCGGCTTCTTCCCGTCCGGTGTCAACGGCACCATCCGCAGCAGCGCCAACAACGCCTGAGCCTCGGGTTCAAAGGGGATATCCTATGATCGATCGTGAAACGCTTCTCGAAGTGTTCGACATCGCCGAGCGCCGGCGGAACGAACGCCGCCGCTTTATCAAGATGGCGGGCACCGCCGTCGCCGCGACCGCCGGAGCTTCGATGCTCGCCGCCTGTGGCAACGATGACGACCAATATGCACCGCCGGTCACGCCGACGCCCACGCCGACGTCGACCGCGGGTCTTCCCGCAGGCGATGTCGACGTGCTGAACTTCGCGCTGAACCTCGAATATCTCGAAGCGAATTATTATACCTTCGCGGCGTTTGGCAGCGGCATCAACTCGACGGTACAGACCGGAACCGGCACTCAGGGTACGGTAACCGGTGGCGCTAAAGTGCCGTTCGCCGATGCATCGGTCGCGGCCTATGCCCGCGAGATCGCCGCGGACGAGAATCAGCACGTCGCGTTCCTGCGCCAGCAGCTCGGTTCGTCGGCGGTGGCGATGCCCGCGATCAACATCGATGGCGGCGCCAATGGCGCATTCACTGCCGCGGCGCGCGCCGCCGGCGTGGTCGGCGCGACGGGGACGTTCAATCCCTATGCGTCGGACGAGAACTGGCTGCTCGGCGGCATGCTGCTGTCCGACGTCGGCGTCACCGCCTATAAGGGATCGGCGTCGCTGATCTCGAACAAGGTCATTCTCGACGCGGCGGCCGGCATCCTTGCGGTGGAGGCCTATCATTCGGGCCTGCTGCGCACGTTGCTGTACCGCAAGGGGCTGGCGATGCCGGCGCTGCGCACCAACGCAGACCTGATCTCCAATGCCCGCGACACCGTCGACAACGGCTTCGACGACGATCAGGGGATCAGCCCGACGACGATCAACGGCGGCGCGGCATCGAACATCGTGCCCGCGGACAGCAACGGCATCGTATTCGGCCGGACGGCGGGCGACGTGCTCAACGTCGCCTACCTCAACGCCGGTGCGGTGAGCAGCGGCGGCTTCTTCCCGGCCGGCGTCAACGGCAACATCAAGACCTCGACCGCCGCATAACGGCAGGGGTCAGGTCGCCGGCACGCGCATCGCCTGCGCGTGCCGGTCGACCAGCACCGCGCTCGCCGCGTTGAGGCCGACCACCTCCACGGCGATGCCGTGGCGGCGCATTCTGGTCACCACCTCTTCGAGCGCACCGACCGCGGTCACGTCCCACAGGTGCGCCTGCGTCAGGTCGATGCGGACGTGCCGGGCGGTATCCGCCAGATCGAACCGGTCAGCGAAGATCTCCGCACTGGCGAAGAAGATCTGCCCGGCGACGCGATAGTCGCGCGTATCCGTCGCCGCATCATAGGCGACCGTCACCTGCATCAGCCGGGTGACCTTGAAGGCGAAGAAGACGCCGCTCAGCAGCACGCCGACCGCCACCCCCGCCGACAGGTCGTGTGTCGTCACGGTCACCGCGACGGTGGCGAGCATTACCGCGCCCGACGTCTTGGGATGGCGGACGAGGTCGCGCAGCGATCCCCAGGAGAAGGTGCTGATCGACACCATGATCATGATCGCGACCAGCGCTGCGACCGGCACCTGCGCGACCCAAGGGCGCAGCGGCACCATGACGACGAGCAGGAACACGCCGGCGACCAGCGTCGACAGCCGGCCGCGCCCGCCATAGCGGACGTTGCCGACGGTCTGGCCGACCATGCCGCAGCCGGCGATGCCGCCGAACAGTCCGGCGGCGATATTGGCAAGGCCGAGACCGCTGCATTCGCGCGCCTTCGAACTGGTCGTCTCGGTAAGGTCGTCGACGACGCTGGCGGTCATCATCGATTCGAGCAGGCCGACCGCGGCCATCGCCAGCGCGTAGGGCGCGACGATCGTTAGCGTCTGCCAGTCGAGGGGCACCGACGGCCAGCCGAACTGCGGCAGCGAGGCGGGCAGGCGGCCGAGGTCGGCGATCGTGCGCAGCGGCATCGGCAGCGCGGTGCTGATCGCGGTCAGCACGACGATGCAGATCAGCGGCGACGGGACGATATTGGTCACGCGCGGCGCCAGATAGATGATCGCGAGGCCAAGGCCGATCATCGCATAGGTGTGCCAGTCGACGCCGATCAGCTGCGGCAGCTGCGCCGAGAAGATCAGGATCGCCAGCGCGTTGACGAAGCCGGTGCGCACCGAGCGCGAGACGAAGCGCATCAACACGTCGAGCTTGAGCAGCCCGAATGCGACCTGGAACAGGCCGGCGAGCAGGGTCGCGGCGAGGAGATAGTGGAGGCCGTGCGCGTGGACGAGCGCGGCGGCGACGAGCGCGACCGAGCCGGCGGCACCCGAGATCATCGCCGGGCGGCCGCCGGCGATCGCGATGACGATGCCGATGACGAAGGAGGCGAACAGGCCGACTTCGGGATCGATGCCGGCGACGAAGGAGAAAGCGATGACCTCCGGGATCAGTGCGAAGGTGCCGACCATGCCGGCGAGCACGTCGCGGCGCGCGCCGGCGGGGCTCGAAAACCATTCGGCGCGGTAACGGGACAGGGAAAGACTAATCATGACTTAGAAATCCGCATGACCGCTCCGGCGCCGCCGGCGGCGACGCGTCAATGTTCGGGAGCGGTTGCGTTGTCCGGCGGATCGGCGGCCGGAATAGCCACCCGGATTTGCACCGGGTCCAGGCGAATGCCGGCCGCCTAGCCCGATCCGTGCTGCAGCGCAATAGGCGGGCTCAGTCGACCAGGCCGGGCCCCTCGACGATCAGCGCCAGCCCGATGGCGTGGCGTGCGGCGGCGGGCAATCGTACCTCCAGTGCGTCGCCGGTGCGGGTGAAGGGCAGCGGCGCGCCGTTGCCGGGCAACGACACGCGGCGCACCTCGCCGCGACCGACCGGATTGTCGCGGCCGAGCAGGGTCAGCCGCGCGACGCCGTCCGCGGGCCAGCCGAGCACCAGCGCGTGCAGCGCCTTGCCGCGGGTGACGTAGCGGATGTCGCGCGCGGTATAACCGGTGTCGCGGCCGCCCTCCGAGAAGCTGCCCGCGCCGGCGCCGCCTGGCCCCTCGCCGTGGATGCGCCACGGGCGGGTGGCATAGATCGCCGCGCCGTTGATCCGCATCCACGCACCGATCTCCCCGACGATCTGGCGTTCGCGCGCATCGATCGTGCCGTCGCCCTTGATCGGCACGCTGAGCATCATGTTGCCGTTCTTGGACACGACGTCGCACAATGTGTGCAGCACCTTGGCGGGGGTTTTGTAGAGGTTCTCGCGCTCATATTGCGCGCCGTAGAACCAATTGCCGAGGCAGGTTTCGGTCTGCCACGGATAGGGGTCGATGAAGCTCTTCTGCCCACGCTCGACGACGTCGACGAGGCCCATACGGCGCTGCGGCGGCGTCTCCTTGGCGGTGACGACGCCCTCCAGCCGGCCGCCGTGGCGCGCCATGTTGCGGTTGTAGAAATAGGCGGTGATGTCGAGCCCGGCCTGTTGCAACGGCAGATCGTGATTGTCGAAATAGAGCATGTCGGGCTCGTATCTGTCGATCAGCTCGCGGCAGCGCAGGGTCCAGCGGCGGACATAGTCGGGATCGGGCGGCACGCCCTCGTTCCACAATCCGTCGGTGGCGGCATGCCACGCACCGGCTTCGGCGAGCGAGCCGATGCCGTCGAGCATCGCCATCGACGCGCCTGTGTAGAGCTGTTGCGGGTCGAGCCCGTCCCACCATGCGCCGCGGCCCTGCGCGCGGGTCAGCGTCGCGGCGTCGTAGCGCTGGCCGCGACGCGGGCCGACGGGATCGTAGCCATAGGCGGGCTGGTTCCAGTGCCAGGCGTGGGCGCTGTGGTTGGAGACGGCGAAGCGCAGCCCGCGCTCACGCGCCAGCTTCGCCCAGATGCCGACGATGTCCTTCTTCGGGCCGACGCGCGTCGAATTCCACGGCTGGTGCGTCGAGGCGAAACAGTCGAGATTGTCGTGATGGTTGGCGAGCGCCATGAAATAGCGCGCGCCTGCGCCCTTGTAGAGGTCGAGCAGCTCGGCCGGGTCCCAATGTTCGGCGCGCCACCGGTTCTGGATCTGCATGAAGCCGATGTCGGCGGGATGGCCGTAGGTCTTCAGATGATGGTCGTAGGTGGGGTGGCCCTGAAGGTACATGTTGCGCGCGTACCAATCGTCGCCGATGCCGGGGACCGAAGGCGCCGCCCAATGCGCCCAGATGCCGAACTTGGCGTCGCGGAACCAGTCGGGGGCGGAATAGCCGGCGGCGAGCGACCCCCAGTCGGCGGTGAAGCGTGGCGGCGGCGCGACCTTGGCCGGGCGCAGCGCCGCGTGCGGCGGCGCGGCGGCGGCGATGCCCGGTGCCGCCTGGGCGAGGCCGAGCGCGGCGCTGCCGGCGAGGAAGCTGCGGCGATCGACGCTCATCGACCGCCCCCCAGCGTCTTGGCGACCGCGGCGAGCGCGAGCGGACGCATCACCGCATAGCCCGCCGGGGTCGGATGGACGCCGTCGCTGGCGAGGCCGGGCTTCATCCCGCCCTCCGCCGTGGTCAGCGCGGCGTGATAGTCGACGTAGGTATAGCCATGCGCCGTGGCATAGCCGCGCAGCCAGCGGTTGAAGGCGAGGATCTGCGGCGCCGGGTGCTTCTCCGGGCTCCACGGAAAGGCGGCGGCGGGCGGGATCGAGGCGAGGATCACCTTGATGCCGTGCGCGTGCGCCAACTCCGCCATCGTCTCGATATTGCCCTGCACCGTCTCCACCGTCGCGGCGCCGGTGTTGCCGGCGATGTCGTTGGTGCCGGCCATGATGTGCACCGCCTTGGGGCGGAGCGCGATCACGTCCTGGCGGAAGCGCAGCAGCATCTGCGGCGTGGTCTGGCCGCTGATGCCGCGATCGACGAGGCCGTGCGTGAACAGCGACGGATCGGCGCCGATCCAATTGTCGGTGATCGAGTCGCCCATGAAGACGACGCGCGCCGGCTCGGTGAGCGCGGCATTCTGTGCGCGATAGCGGCAGAGCTGGCCGTGGTCGCGCGTCAGCATGTGGAGGTTCCACATCTGCCAGCCCTGGCCGTCGGCGGGTTTGGAGTGCGCGGGGCACGGATCGGCGACGATGCCGACGGGGTCGCCGGCATAGGGATCGCCGGGCACGTTGGTCTGCGCCGAGACGGCGGAGGCCGTCAGGCACAGGCCGGCGGCGAGAAGCTTGGGATAGCGCATCAGAGGGTCCTCTTCGTCTTGCTGGCCAGCGCGGCCGCGATTGCGGCGCGGGCGACCGGCGCCATGCGGGCGTAGCCGGCGGCGAGCGGATGGATGCCGTCGACGGTATAGTCGCGACCCATCAGCCCGTTGTCGTCGGCGAGCGCGGTTTCGTAATCGGCGAAGGCATAGCCGCGCCGCTTGCAGAAGCCGCGTAGCCATTGGTTGAGCGCGTGCAATTCGGCGGGCTTGCGCTCGCGCACCACGTCGCGCGCGGCGGGGGTGTAATCGTTGACCGGCAGCAGCGCGCCGAACACCATTGCGATACCGTGGCGGTCGGCGATGTCGGCCATCGCCTGCCAATGGTCTTCGATCTGCTCGGGGGTCTCGCGTTGCAGCACGCCCTGCACGTCGTTGACGCCGGCGAGGATCACCACGGCCGCGGGCCGCAGGGCCACGACGTCGGGCAGGAAGCGCAGCAGCAATTGCGCGGTCACCTGCCCGCCGATGCCGCGATTGACATAGGGCTGGCCGGGGAAGCTGGCGGCGAGATCCCAGCGGTCGGTTATGGAGTCGCCGAGGAAGACGACGCGCTGCTCACCGGCGCGCGGCGGTGGCAGCGCCGCATTGGCGGGCGCGTAGAGATAGCGTTCGCCGAAATCCTCCATCAGCACCGGCACCAGCCGCGCGCGATAGGGACCGAGCCACGGACCCCAATCCTTCTCGACTGCAGTGCGACGTGGCGGCGCGCTCTGATAGTCGCGCCCCCGCGCGCCGCCGGCGAGCAGCAGCGCCGCCAGCGCGAACGGGATGGCCGCCATCCGGCGGTTCATGCGGTCTCGGCCGTGCCGGCGAGATCGCCGAGCGCTGGATCGAGCGCCGCGGCAATGGTCGCGGCGGCGGCGCGCAGCACGTCCTGCGTTTGGGCGATCGGTACCAGGCTGCCGGGGCCGTCGACGAATGGCACGGTGAGCGCGGCGCGGGCGGCGCCGAACGACAGGATCGGGACGGACAGATCGGTGATGCCGTTGAGCAGCGGGCTCGGCGACGTGCCGCCGCCTGCGGCGAGGATCGCGGCGAGCTGGGTGGCGAGCGCGGCGTCGTCGATCGTGTCACCGGTTGCGCGGACCTCGTCGAGCATCGCCGCACGCGTGTCCTCGGGCTGGAAGGCGAGCAGGATGCGGCCCGAGGCGGAGCGGTGGAGCGGCCGGCGATAGCCGACGCGCACCGCGAAGCCGGAGAGGCCCGGCGCCTCGACCCCGGCGATCGCCACCATCTCCGCGCCCGAGACGACGACGAGGTGGCAGCTCTGCCCGGTTTGACGTGCCAGCGTGCGCATCACCGGCAGCGCGGTGGAGACGAGATCGCGCACCGGCGGCTGTCCCATGCTGAGCGCGAAGAGCCGGTTGGTGAGCCGATAGCCGTCGTCGCCACGCGCGATGTAGCGATGCGCCTCGAGCACCTGCAGCATCCGGAAGATCTCGCTGACCGAGCGGCCGAGCGCGGTCGAGACGTCCGACATGGTGAGCGGCACGCTCGACGCGGCGAGCAGCTCGAGGATTTCGAGCCCCTTGGTCAATGCGGGCGCCTGATAGCGCACTTTGGTCGTCATATGCCCTCCCCCGGGTCGTCGTTCTTACGTTGCGGCTTGCCGCCGTTCTTCGTCCACCCGTCACCCCGTTCCCGGGGCCACCGGGCCACCGGGGAGGTGACGGAGCAAGTGGGCGACGACGTGTCCCTCGTCCTGCCGATGCGCCATCCCACCTCGTAAGTGCGCAGCGTGGCAAGGAAAATCCGCAGATGAAAGTGATTTTTACATTTCATATCGCGGCGGGAGGGCATAGACCCTCGGTCAAATCCCGCGAACCGCGACCGTTCGTGGAGAGAGTGGGAGAGGTTTAATGAACCCGAGCGTCGCCGTACAGGACGATGATGGCGCAATGCCCGCCGGTCGCGGCGCGCTGCTGCTGACGATCGGCCTGTTCTTCCTGTGGGGCATGGCCAACAATCTCAACGACATCCTGATCGCACATTTCCGCGCGGTGTTCACGTTGAGCGATCTGCAATCAGGCCTCGTCCAGTCGGCCTTCTACCTCGGCTATTTCTGCTTCGCGATTCCCGGCGCGATCGTGATGCAGCGGTTCGGCTACAAGACCGCGGTGGTGCAGGGGCTGGTGCTGTTCGGCATCGGTGCCTTGCTGTTCTGGCCGGCGTCGCTGATGCTGAGCTACGGCTTCTTCCTGCTCGCGCTGTTCGTCATCGCCAGCGGCCTCGCCTTCCTCGAAACCGCGGCCAATCCGATGGTCGCCGCGCTCGGCAGCGCGGAGACCGCGGAGCGGCGGCTCAACCTCGCGCAGGCGTTCAATCCGTTGGGTTCGATCGCCGGCGTGACGCTCGGCGCGACCTTCATCCTCGCCGACGAGCGCGCGGGCGACGTCGCCGCCGCCTCTGCGGTGCGGTTGCCGTATCTCGTCATCGCCTTGCTCGTCTTCGCCTGGGCGGCGGTGATCGTCGTCACGCGCTTTCCCGCGGTGGCGACGCGGCCCAGCGAACCGGAGGCACGCACGCCCGGCGCCTATCGCAAATTGCTGGCGTCGCCGCGCTATCTCGCCGGGGTGGGCACGCAATTCCTCTACGTCGGCGCGCAGGTCGGGGTGTGGAGTTTCCTCATCCGCTATGTCGCGGTCGAGCTGCCGTCGCTCGGCACGCAGCGCGCGGCGTGGCTGCTGACGCTGTCGCTGGCGTTGTTCATGGCCGGACGGTTCGTCGGCGCGGCGCTGATGGCGCGTATCTCGGGCGCGCGGTTGATGCTGATCTTCGCGGTCGTCGATGCATTGCTGTGCGCGGTCGCCGCATTCGTCGGCGGGCCGGTCGGCGTCGCGGCGCTGGTGCTGTCGAGCGCGCTGATGTCGATCATGTATCCGACGATCTTCGTGCTGACGCTGCGCGGGCTCGGTCCGCTCACCAAGCCGGGGGCGTCGCTGCTGGTGATGGCGATCATCGGTGGCGCGGTGCTGACCGCGGTGATGGGCTATGTGTCCGACATCGGGTCGATCCGCTTCGCGATGCTGGTGCCCGCCGCCTGTTTCGTCGGCGTCGCGCTGTTCGCGCGGCTGCATCGCGGCACGGCGGTGACGGCATGAGCGTGGCCGCGCTGCCGCGTTTCGGCATGGGAACCGCGGCGATCGGCAACCTGTATCGCGTCGTCGGCGATGACGAGGCGATGGCGACGGTCGCCGCGGCGCTGGCGGCCGGGATCGCCTATTTCGACACCGCGCCGCATTACGGCTTCGGCCTCGCCGAGCGGCGGCTGGGGGCGGCGCTCGCCGCACACGACCCGGCGGGGCGGGCGCTGGTCTCGACCAAGGTCGGGCGGCTGTTGGTGCCGACCGAGGCGCAGGGCACCCGGCACGGCTTCGTCGATGCCGATCCGTTCGAGCCGGCGTTCGATTACGGCGCGGACGGCATTCGTGCGTCGTTCGCGGCGAGCCTCGCGCGGCTGCAACGCGAGCGCATTGATCTGTTGTTCGCGCACGATCTCGGCCGGATGACGCATGGCGACGATCATCCCCGGCATCTCGCCGCCTTCCTCGACGGCGGGCATGCGGCGATGGTTGGCTTGAAGGAGGCCGGCGCGGTCGGGGGAATCGGCATCGGCGTCAACGAGATCGCGGTGTGCGACGAATTGCTCGACCACGTCGATCTCGACGTCATCCTGCTCGCCGGACGCTATACGCTGCTCGACCGCAGCGCGGCGCGGCTGCTCGATCGTTGCGCCGAGCGCGGCGTGCGGGTGATCGTCGGCGGGCCGTACAATAGCGGTATCCTCGCCGCCGACCCCGCCGAGGCCGATCCGCAGCGGCTGCATTACGATTATGCGGCGCCCGACGCGGCGATCGTCGCGCGGACCCGGGCGCTGGCCGCCGCCTGTGCGCAGGCGGGGGTGGCGCTGCCCACCGCGGCGTTGCATTTCCCGCTGCGCCACCCGGCGGTCGCCTGCGTCGTCGCCGGGCTGGTCGGCGAGGATCAGGTCGCGGCGATGGTGGCGCGGATCGCGACGCCGGTGCCCGCCGCCGCCTGGCCGCTGCTCGATCCCCTCCCGCAACCGGAGCCGACGTCTACCGTGACCAACCAGTTGATCCTGCTCCACCCCGACGACAACGTCCTGATCTGCGTCGCGCCGATCGCGGCGGGCGACGTGCTGCCGATCGGCGGCGGCACCGTGCCGGCGCGCGAGGGCATCACCGTCGGCCACAAGATCGCGCGGCATCGCCTCGCGCTGGGCGACAAGGTCATCAAATATGGCGCGCCGATCGGGTCGATGACCGCGGCCGCCGACACCGGCGATTGGGTCCATATGCACAATATGAAAAGCGACTATATCGCCAGCCACACGCGCGCGACGATGACCGAGGCACGGGCATGATCCGCGGCTATGCGCGCGCCGACGGCCGCAAGGGCATCCGCAACACCGTCGCGGTCGCCTATCTGGTCGAATGCGCGCATCACGTCGCGCGGCGGATCGTCGACAAGGCGGACGATCCCGACGTCCATCTGATCGGCTTTCCCGGCTGCTATCCTAATGCCTATGCCGCCAAGGTGATGGAGGCGGTGGCGACGCATCCCAACGTCGGCGGACTGGTGATCGTCTCGCTCGGCTGCGAGAGCTTCGACCGCGAGCGGTTGCAGGCGCTGGTCGCGGCGAGCGGGCGGCCGGCCGAGCTGCTCGTCATCCAGCAGACGGGCGGCACCGCCGCGACGATCGCCGCCGGCCTCGCCGCGGTGGCACGCGTGCAGGCGGAGATCGCCGGCGTGGAGCGCGTGGCGATGGGGATCGACGAATTGGTCGTCGGCACGATCTGCGGCGGCTCGGACGGCACCAGCGGCATCACCGCCAATCCGGCGGTCGGCCGCGCCTTCGATACGCTGGTCGGGGCCGGCGCGACCTGCATCTTCGAGGAGACGGGTGAACTCGTCGGCTGCGAGGGGATCATGGCCGATCGCGCGATCACCCCCGAACTGGGCGAGGAATTGATCGCCAGCGTCGCCAAGGCCGAACGTTACTATACGATCATGGGCTTCGGCAGCTTCGCCCCCGGCAATGCCGAGGGCGGACTGACGACGCAGGAAGAGAAATCGATGGGGGCCTATTCCAAATCGGGCTCCTCGCCGATCAGTGGCATCATCAAGCCCGGCGACGTGCCGCCGGCGGGCGGGCTGTATCTGCTCGACGTGGTGCCCGACGGCGAGCCGCGCTTCGGCTTTCCCAACATCTCCGACAATGCCGAGATCGTCGAGATGATCGCGTCGGGCTGTCACCTGACGATCTTCACCACCGGGCGCGGCTCCGTGGTGGGATCGGCGATCGCGCCGGTGATCAAGGTGTGCGCCAATCCCGAGACCGCGCGGCGCCTCGCCGCCGACATGGACATCAACGCCGGCCGTATCCTCGAAGGCGCGGCGACGCTGGACGAGGTGGGCGCCGAGATCGTCGATGCGGTGCTTGCCGTCGCGGGCGGGCAGCGCAGCGTCTCCGAAGAGCTGGGCCATCGCGAATTCATCCTCACCTACAAGGCTTTCGACCCGATCGGCCCGGCCTGCCTGCCGATCGCCCAACGCAGGACTGCAGCATGAGTAAACGACTGGACGGGAAGGTGGCTTTGGTCACCGCAGCGGCGCGCGGCATCGGCCGTGCGACGGCGGAGCGATTCGCCGCCGAGGGGGCGCGGGTGATCGCCACCGACCGCGACCTCGACGCGCTCGACGGGATCGTCGGTTGCGAAACGCGCGCGCTCGACGTCACCGACGGCGCGGCGGTGACCGCGCTGGCGGCGGAGATCGGGCGGATCGACGTGCTCGCCAACGTCGCCGGCATCGTCCACGCCGGCACCATCCTCGATTGCAGCGAGGCGGAATGGGATCAGGCGATCGCGATCAACATGACCGCGATGTACCGCACCGTCCGCGCCTTCCTGCCGGCGATGCTGGCGGGCGGCGGCGGCGCGATCGTCAACGTCTCGTCGATCGCCAGTTCGGTGAAGGGCATTCCCAACCGCTTCGCTTACGGCGCGACCAAGGCGGGCGTCATCGGCCTGACCAAGGCGGTCGCCGCCGACTTCGTCGGCCAGGGCATTCGCTGCAACGCGATCTGCCCCGGCACGATCGACACGCCGTCGTTGCAGCAGCGGCTGCACGACACCGGCGATTATGCGGCGGCGCAGGCGGCGTTCGTCGCACGCCAGCCGATGGGGCGGCTCGGCCGGGCCGAGGAGATCGCCGCGCTGGCCTTGTATCTGGCGAGCGACGAGGCGGCGTTCACCACCGGCGCGGTGCATGTCATCGACGGCGGCTGGGTGAATTGAGCGGCGGACCGTCCTCCCTCGGCATGGCGGCTAAACCGCGGATGAACGCCGCATTCCGGCTCGGTTCAGCCCGACTCGCCTAAACGACATGCAACACGCTCGCCGCTCTGTGCGTTTGGACCAGATACTCCGAGCGTCGTGTTAGAGGAGGTTCGACGTGATGAATGCGATGTTGAAGAAAGCAGGTCTGGGGATCGCGCTTGCCGCGACCGCGCTGACGGCGGCGGCGCCGGCGGATGCGCAGCGTTGGGGCGGCTATCGCCATTACCACCGTGGTAACGGCGGCAGCGTCGCGGCGGGCGCGTTGCTCGGCGGCATCGTCGGGCTCGGCATCGGTGCGGCGGTCGCGGGCAGCAACCGCGATCGCTATTACGACCGCGGCTATTATTACGATGCGCCGCCGCCCCCGCCGCGGGTGGTCTATCGCGACGAATATTACGCGCCGCCGCCCCCGCCGCCGCGCGTGGTGGTCCGCGAGCGCTATTACGATTACGGCCCGCGCTACGGATATGGCTACGGCTACTGACGCTTGCGGCAGTTTCGTCGGGAAGGCGGCGCGGACATCCTTGTCCGCGCCGCTTTTTCGTAGCGGGGCCGGGGCGATGCCGCTAAGCGCGGCGCCATGACCGATACGCCCCCCGATCGCCTGTCGACCGATCCGTCGAGCCCCTATTTCGACCAAGCCGCGCTGGAGCGCGGCATCGGCATCCGCTTCAAGGGCGCCGAGCGCCGCGACGTCGAGGAATATGACCGCCCCGCCGGCTGGATCCGCGTCGCCTTGGGCAAGAAGGTCGACCGCCACGGCCGTCCGCTGACGCTGAAGCTGTCGGGCGAGGTCGAGGCATGGTTCGAGCGGCCGGGCGCGGATGCCGCGGGTGAGGACGACGTCGAGGGCTGAGCGCCGCCTCAGGATATGCGGACGGCGTGGGGGGCGACTCCCGCGCCTTTTTCTTGCCCGGGATCGTCAGCCCGCGGCGGGCGGGGGGCGGAGCGCCGCCCAATCGCCGGCGATGGCATCCAGCGTACGACGCGCGGCGTCGAGCGCACCGGGCTTGCTGCGGTAATGGGTCTCGCGGCCGAGCCGTTCGACGGTGACGAGGCCGGCATCTTCGAGCACGCGCAGATGCTTGGTGACCGCTTGGCGCGTCATGCCGGCATTGGTGGACAGCCGTGCGATCGAGCGGCCGGGGCCGCTGCGCAGGATGATGAGCAGCGACAGCCGCGTCGGGTCCGATAGCGCCGCAAACAGGCGGGCGGCCTGCACCGGCTTCGGCATCGGCGTGGAGGGAGGCATCGGCAACCTTTCGGCTGCGCCTGTCGCAACCGGGAAGTTGCTTATGATTGGAAGGATTTAAGTGCAACCGCGATGTTGCGCGAGGCAAACGGTGCGGCCGACCACCGATCGGAGATGACGAGTAGCATGCGTTGGCTGCGATGTCACGGAGCTGCTGTCATCCGTCCGTCATGCCGGACTCGATCCAGCATCCCGCTTTTCGTCACCGACGAGAAAGAAGCGGGACCCCGGCGCAAGGCCGGGGTGACGGGAGGATAGCGGAGGCCTGACACGCCGCTCATGCTTCGCGCGTTCGATGCCGTCGTGACCGTCCTTCAACCTTACGGAGCAGGCTCTCCGTTAAGCCGTCTCCAGCGCCTCGGTCGCTTCGAGCCACGTCGCTTCCGCCGCCTCGATCTGTGCCTGCACGTCGGCGCGGCGCTTCATCAACTCGCCCATCGCCAGCTTGGCGTAGCGCGGCTCGGCGGTCTTGGGATCGAACATCGCGCGGTCGATCGCGTTGCGGTCGGTGGTGAGCTTGGCGATCTCCGCCTCGCAATCGCGGATCGTCTTCCGGCGCGCCTTGTCGGCGTCGCGGTCGATCGGCTTGCCCTTCTCCTTCTTCGCCCCCGATTTGCCCTTGGCCTCGGGTTGTTTGTCGCCCGCCAATACGAAGGCGATGTAATCGTCGAGGCTGCCGTCGAACTCCTTCGCGGTGCCGCCGTCGACCAGCACCAGCCGGTCGGCGGTCATCTCGAGCATGTGGCGATCGTGGCTGACCAGCACGACCGCGCCGGTGTAGGAATTGAGCGCCTGGATCAGCGCCTCGCGCGCGTCGACGTCGAGGTGGTTGGTCGGCTCGTCCAAAATCAGCATATGCGGCGCGTCGCGGGTGATGAGCGCCAGCGCGAGCCGCGCCTTCTCGCCGCCCGACATCTTGCCGACCTTGCCAACCGCCTTGTCGCCTGAGAAGCCGAAGCGGCCGAGCTGCGCGCGCACCGCGGCGGGGCTGGCGCCGCGCATGATGCGGGTCATATGTTCGAGTGGCGTGTCGTCGGCGTCGAGTTCCTCCACCTGGTACTGGGTGAAATAGCCGACCTTCATTTTACCGGAAGCGTTCATCTCGCCGTCCATCGGCGCGAGCTGCGCGGCGAGCAGGCGGGCGAGCGTGGTCTTGCCGTTGCCGTTGCGGCCGAGCAGCGCGACGCGATCGTCGGGGTCGAGTCGCATGTTGAGCCGCTTGAGGATCGGCGTCTCGGCATAGCCGACGCTCGCCATGTCGAGCGTGATGAGCGGCGGGCGCAATTCGCTGGGATCGGGGAAGTCGAACGACAGCGACGGATCGTTGGCGAGCTCGGCGATCGGCTGCATCTTGGCGAGCATCTTCTGCCGGCTCTGCGCCTGTTTGGCGGTCGAGGCGCGCGCCGAATTGCGCGCGACGTAATCCTGCAGCTTGGCGCGCTGCGCGTCCTGGTTGGCCTTGGCGGCGGCGAGCTGCGCCATCCTCTCGGCGCGCTGGCGCTCGAAACTGTCGTAGCCGCCGGCGTAGAGCGTGATCTTGCCGTTCTGGAGGTGGAGGATATTGTCCACCACGTTGTTGAGGAAGTCGCGTTCGTGGCTGACGACGACGATCGTCGCCTTGTAGTTGACGAGGAAATCCTCGAGCCACATCACCGCCTCGAGATCGAGGTGGTTGGAGGGCTCGTCGAGCAGCAGCAGGTCGGGCTGCGAGAAGAGCAAGGCGGCGAGCGCGACGCGCATCTTCCAGCCGCCCGAGAAACTGTCGAGCGGGCGCTGCTGCATGTCCTCGTCGAAGCCGAGGCCGAGCAGGATCTGCGCGGCGCGCATCGGCGCGGTATAGGCGTCGATCGCGATGAGGCGCTCGTAAACGTCGCCGAGCCGGTCGGGGTCCTCGCTCGTCTCCGATTCGATCATCAGCGCGGCGCGCTCCTTGTCGGCGGCGAGCACCGTCTCGAACGGCGTCGCGGTGCCCGAGGGCGCCTCCTGCGCGATATAGCCGAGGCGTGCGCCTTTCGGCATGTCGGCCGAGCCGTCGTCGGGTTCGAGCATGCCGGCGATGACGCGGACGAGCGTCGACTTGCCGGCGCCGTTGCGGCCGATCAGCCCGATCCGCCCGCCGGGCGGCAGCGCCGCGGTCGCGCCGTCGAGGATCGTGCGGCCGCCGAGGCGCACGGTGATGCCGTTGAGGTTGAGCATAGGCGCGCCTGTAGCAGATGTTGCGGTGCAGCTAAAGCGGGTCGCTGGCCCGGAGATATGGTTCACGCGAAGGCGCGAAAAAGAGGCATGATCCCGCAGAGACGCGAAGTGCGCGCCGGTTCAGCCTTGTCGGCTGCCATTCCCGCTTGCCCTGAGCTTGTCTAAGGGCCTGAGTCTCACCTGCCCTTCGACAGGCTCAGGGCGAACGGCTTTTTTCTGGGGGTACAGTAACCGGCTATGACTTCGCGTAAAATCACAGCGTGCGGATCAGTCGCGAGGCTTGTGCCAACCACGCTGGTGACGTGATCGACGTCGGGCGTGCGTTGGGGGTTAGCGGAAGGAGCAGCAGCGCGTCGCCGTCGCGGCCGATCAGGCGGGCGAAGAGGAAGCGGCCGGCGGGGAGGGGGACGAGGACGTCGCGGTTGAGCGCGTGGCCGAAATGCTCGGGTGTGCGCAAGTCGCACCATAGCGCGTCGCCGGCGCGATAGTCGCCGATGCTGCCGGTGACGCTGATCGCGACGCCACCGGGGGCGGGCTGCGGCGGGACAAGGGTGAGCGGCTGGCGCGGGGCGTGCGCGCCCTCGGCGTCGAGCGTCGCGGCGACGGGCAGTGTCGCGCGGTCGGGGAGCGTGACGAGATCGGCGGGCGCGACCTCCAGCGCGGCGGCGATGCGGTTGAGCCACCCCACCGAGACGGTGCGCGTGCCGGTCTCGAGCCGGCCGATGGTCTGCGCGGTCGTCGGCGGGTCGCAACGGCGGGCGACCTCCTCGAGGGTCAGATTCTTCGCTCTACGCACCTCTCGAATGGCCGTGATC
Source organism: Sphingomonas taxi (assembly GCF_000764535.1). Taxonomy (NCBI): domain Bacteria; kingdom Pseudomonadati; phylum Pseudomonadota; class Alphaproteobacteria; order Sphingomonadales; family Sphingomonadaceae; genus Sphingomonas; species Sphingomonas taxi. The sequence goes on from NZ_CP009571.1 coordinate 3,438,057, forward strand.
ATCTCTGCGTCCTAACCGCTGCGGTTATTTCTCTGTCCTACAAAGCTGACGTTGTGGCAAGCCGGTTTGCGACTCGGATGGAGGCGACGATGCGGGAATTGGTCGAACGGACGGCAGGCACGGGGCGCAGCGTGACGGTGAACCTCGCCGAATCGCCCTTGGGCTGGTTGCGCGCGCGCGGGCTGGTCGATGCGCGCCAGTTCGAGGCGGGGGAGCGGTTGCGCGGCGATTACGAGACGGCGGCGCTCGGGCCGCGGGTGACGATGCGCTGGGCGGCGCGCGTCGACGGCGGTGGCGGCTCGGGGCTCGACCCGACGACCGCGCAGATCGCCGCCAAGCGGCGGTTCGACGCCGCGCTCGCCGCGGCGGGCAAGGGCCTCGCCGATGTCGCGTGGTGGGTGATCTGCGCCGGCGAGGGGCTGCCCGCCGCGGAGAAGGCGCTGGGCTGGCCGGCGCGCGCCGGACGGCTGGTGCTGACGCTGGCGCTCGACCGGCTGGCGGATCATTATCGTTTGCCGTGACCGGCACCGCGGGTGTATCGGCGCCGCCGGACGAGAACATAAGCGGCCCATAAGGGCGGCAGTGGGATGGATGTGGTGCAGTTCGATTTCGTGAAATGCCATGGCTCGGGCAATGATTTTCCGTTGATCGACGCGCGAGCGCTCGATCTGTCCGCGGCCGAATGGGCGGCGGTAGCACGGGCGCTCGCCGACCGCCGTGGACCGGTGGGCGGTGACGGTCTGCTTCTGCTTGGTCAAGGCGCTGAAAATCATCAGTTTTCCATGGTGATGCTGAATTCGGACGGGAGCGAGGCGGAGACGTGCCTCAACGGGCTGCGCTGCGTGGCGCGGCTGGGGTTCGAGGCGCTGGGGATCGAGGCGGCGCAGGTGAAGCTGAAGACGTCGAGCGCGGCAGTGGTGCGTGATGCCGAGCTGGCACCGGGCGTCTATACGGTGCGCGAGACGGCGGGGCCGGCGGGGCTCGACGCCGCCGCCTGGCCGCTGCACGGCGCAGGGGCGCGGATCGTCGATGCGGTCGTGCCGCCGCTGGGAAGCGAGCGGCTGTTCACCGCGGTCGCGATGCCTAATCCGCATCTGGTGACCTTCGTCGATTGCGTCGACGAGGCGGAGCTGGTCGCGCTGGGCCATGTGTGCGAGGCGGCGCCGGACTGGCTGCCCAATCGTGCCAACGTGTCGTTCGTCGAGGTGCGCGGGGCGGATCTGTTCGTGCGGACGTTCGAGCGCGGCGTCGGCCTGACCGACAGCTGCGGCAGCGCGATGGCGGCGTCCGCCTTCGCCGCGTGCCTGACCGGGCGGTTGGCGTATGACGCGCCGATTACCGTCTTCAACAAGGGCGGGCTGGTGCGCGCGCAGGTGGCGCGCGATGCGATGGTCAGCCTGTCGGGGAATGCGACGTGGGAATGGCGCGGCACGGTGACGGTCGACCTGGCGGCGGAGCGTGCGGGCGAACTGGTCGTCCACGGCCATGCCGATGCGGAGATCGCCGCCTGGGCGGGTCTCGCCGATGCGGCGAGCCGTTGACCCGATCGGGCGGATCGACGCTGCCGCAGCGGCGCTGCCATTGATCGGCGGCGCGGCTGCCACCCTATAGACTTCGCGATCCACGTATCGCCTGAAAGCCACGGACATGCGCGACGACACGACTTATTTCTATGCACGGGCGGAGACCGAACTGGAGCTGGCGCAGCGCGCCACCCACCCCGAAGCGGTTCGTGCGCATTACATCATCGCCAACCATTATCTCGACCGCTGCTACGGCGGCGGCGAGGCGGCGGTGGCCGACGGCGATGCATCCGGCGGGGACGGCGACGCTGCCGGCGAATCGTCGGAAGGGCCGGCACCCCGCGACTGAACCAGTGGCCGCGCCGTTCGTTGGGGGGATGGACGAGGGCGGCAATCATGGACGGCAGCGGCATCGGCAAGGACGAAGACGACGAGCGGTGGCGCGGGCAGGATGCCAAGTTGCAGCCGCTGGGTCAGGCTTTGCGTGCGACATTCGATGCCGACAACCATGCCAGCCTGTCGAAGGACGTCACCGGCCTGATGCTCGATCTGGCGCACGTACCGTTCGAACCGCATGAATTCGAACCACTGCCGGGCGATCAGCAGCGGGTGCCCGTACCGCGTGGATGGCTGGCGCGGGCGCGGCTGGCGTTGCGGTCGCGGGCCGCGATGCGGTCGCGCTGAACAGGCAGGAGCGGCGATCTTCCGTCAATTCTCCCCCTGCCAAGGCAGGGCGATGGCATGTGGCTACGGTCATGAGGCTCGATCGGTTTCCTCATCAGATTCGGCACCCCGGACTTGTTCCGGGGTCCACGGAGCCGCAGGAGAATGGCGTCACCTCAAACCGTTCTCCTCGCCGCAGGGTGGACCCCGGAACAAGTCCGGGGTGACGGGGTGGGTTTGGAACACAAAGCCCTCACACAGAACGTCAGATGCGATAGCCTTGTCCTCCAAGGCGAAGATTCGACTGAGTGAGCGTCGATCCTAGGCTTCGACGGGCGCGCCCTGCGCGACGGCGAGGAGCGAGCCGAAGATCGCTTCCAACATCGTCAGTGCCTGCGGACTCAGCCGGATCGGCGTGTCCGCCATGATCGGGCCGGGCCGTTCCAACTCGATGAAGCCGGCGTTGCCGAGCGCCAGCAGCCAGCGGCGCGCGAGCTGCCAGTCGACCGCGATCCGTTCCGCGACCTCGCCGCCCAGGATCGCCTTGGCCTCCGCCTCCGCCACATAGGCGCTGAGCAGGATCTCGGTCGCGGGGTTGCCGATGAGCGCCTGGCCGAAGGATTGCTTGCCGCTGCGGATCGCGCTGAGCAGCAGCCGCGCCATCCGCCATTGCGATTCGACGGTCGAGGGCGAGGTGGTCTGTTCGCGCAGCGGCTGGCACGTCACCACCAGGCGGCGGTCGTCGCCAACGCCCATGCGCGAGACGTGCAGATTGACCCAGAGCGCGCTGCCGTCGGCACGGACGTGGCGCTGGGTGAAGAAGCGCGCCTCGCCGGTGTCGAGGATACGCTGCAATTGCCGCTCGCCGGCTTTGCGATCGCCGTCGGCGAGGGTGTCCAACACCGAGCGGCCGACGAGCGCGTCGCGCGGCAGGCCGAGAATCGTCTCATAGGCCGAATCGACCTCGATCACGGTGAGGTCGCGGCCGATCAGGCCATGCGCAGCCGGACCCAATGCCATCCTCATAAAAAGCCTTTTCCATTCAGCGATGTACGATGGTTGGTCATTGCCGAATGGCCCGTCCTGATCGATGTGCCGGGAACCATGGCGGGTGCAGAATTGCGCAAGACGACGGTCCGGCAGACACATCCTGTGCTGCGATACACCCGTTTGTGACACAATTTGTTGGACAGGTCGATGCGCGAATGCGTGTGATTATCGCATGTTACCGCTTTCAGCTTCAACCAGTGCAAAAGTACGAGCACGTATGAAAATTGTGCTATCCTATTTGGTACAAGAGGCTTGACATCGTCACGCTCTTTGGGTACATAACGGGAACGATGAGGAATTGCGGGTCGGGCCGGAGCGGTCGGGGTGATGCCTCGTCGCTGCCGGCCCGATCGCGTTTCGGCGAACGGGGGGGCGGACGATGACAGGGCGTATCGTTGCAGACCAAGACGGGGCGACGTGCGATCGGCGGGAGACGCTCACGATCGTACTGCCCGAACGCGGCCGACGCCTGCGGTGGACCGCGGCGCTGACCGGCGCGTTCATGGATCACCTGTCGCGCACCGGAAACATCAGCGCGGCGGCGCGCCGGATCGGGATCGATCCGGCGCAGGCCTATTACCGGCAGCGGACCAACGCCGCCTTCCGCGCCGCCTGGCGCGCGGCGCTCGACGCGGGCTATCTGACGATCGAGACGCAGGCGATGGCCTATGTCCTGTCGGGGGGCGAAGCGGCGGCGGACACCGGCACGGGCCGCTTCGACTGGGAGCATGGGCTGCGGCTGCTCGTCTGGCACGACCAGCGGCGGGCCGGGCGCGAGCAGCGCGGCAAACCACCGCGGCAGGTGACGACGCGCGAGGAAAGCGACGCGTTGATCCTCCGGCGGCTCGCGGTGCTCGCCAAGCGCAAGCAGGGCGAGACGGCGGCATGAGCGAGGCGACGAGCGATATCATCGCGACGCTCGCCGGACTGTCCGAAGCGGAGCGTACCTGGCTGGTCCGCTCGCTGCCGAGGCCGGTGCGGCGCGAAGTCGCGGAGCGCTGGGTGGGCGGCTGGGCGCAGGACGGGCAGGCGCCGCCGGCGGCGGGCGACTGGCGGATCTGGCTGATCCGCGCCGGGCGCGGCTTCGGCAAGACGCGCGCCGGCGCGGAATGGGTGACCGCGGTCGCCGGTGCCGACGGCGAGGCGCAGATCGCGCTGGTCGGCGCGACCGCGGCGGACGTGCGCCGGGTGATGATCGAGGGGCCGAGCGGGCTGCGCGCCGTCGCCAAGACCGGACAGACGCCGCGCTATACGGTGTCGCGGGGCGAGATTCACTGGCCCAATGGCGCGATGGCACGGATCTATTCGGCGGATGCGCCCGACCAGCTGCGCGGTCCCGAACACAGCGCCGCCTGGTGCGACGAACTGGCGAAATGGCGGCGCGGCGATGCCGCCTGGGACAATCTGCTGATGGGGCTGCGGCGCGGCGTGCAGCCGCGGGTGGTGGTGACGACGACGCCGCGGCCGACCGCGCTGATGAAGCGGCTGCTGCGCACGCGCGGGCTGGTCGAGACGCGCGGGGCGACGCGCGACAATCCCTTCCTGCCCGCGGTCTTCGTCGATCACGTCGAGGAGGCCTATGGCGGCACGCGGCTGGGCCGGCAGGAGCTGGACGGCGAGATGATCGAGGACCTCGCCGGTGCCTTGTGGTCGCGGGCGCGGATCGAGGCGAGCCGCGGCGTCGCGCCCGAGGGGCTGGTGCGCGTCGTGGTCGGCGTCGATCCGCCGGCGGGCAGCGACGCCGGCGCGGGCGACGCCTGCGGGATCGTCGCGGTCGGGCGCGATGGCGATGGCCTCGCCTATGTGCTGGAGGATGCGAGCGTCACGGCGGCATCGCCGGAGGGCTGGGCGCGCGCGGTCGCGGCGTGCGCGGCGCGGCATCGTGCCGACCGGGTGGTGGCGGAGGCCAATCAGGGCGGGACGATGGTGCGATCGGTGCTGCTCGCCGCGGACGTCGCGCTGCCGGTGACGCTGGTGCACGCGAGCCGCGGCAAGGTGGCGCGCGCCGAGCCGGTGGCGACGCTCTACGAGCGCGACCGGGTGCGGCATTGCGGACGATTCGCGGCGCTGGAGGACGAGATGTGCGGGCTGGTCGCGGGGGGCGGCTATCACGGGACGGGGCGGTCGCCGGACCGGGCGGACGCTCTGGTGTGGGCGCTGAGCGAGCTGATGCTCGGGCGGCGCGCGCGGGCGGGGGTGCGGGGGTTGTAGGGGGGCGCCTGCGGTGAGCCTTCTAACTCCTCTCCCGCCAGGGGGAGGTGGCGCGCCCGAAGGGCGTGACGGAGGGGGAGGATACGGCACGTTCGCCGTATGTGGAAACGCCCCCTCCACCACCGGCCTGCGGCCGGCGGTCCCCCTCCCCCGCTAAAACGAGGGAGGAATGGGGCCATCCTCTACATCACGGGAGACAGTCATGCGGTTATTCGGACGCAGGGGTTCGCGCGAGGGCGCGCGGCCGGCTTTGTCGCGTACGGGGACGGGGGTGGCGCTCGGCGAGTGGCCGCGGTCGTATGAGGCGCAGGTGCGCGACGCCTTCGCCGGCAATGCGATCGCGCAGCGCGCGGTGAAGCTGGTGGCGGAAAGCGTCGCGGCGGCGCCGATCGCGGCGAGCGCGCCGGCGCTGGCGACGCTGGTCGCAACGCGGTCGGGCGGGCAGGCGCTGCTGGAGAGTGCGGCGGCGCAGCTGCTGCTGCACGGCAACGCCTACGTCCAGTTGCTGCGCGACGGGGCCGGCGAGACCGGCGGCGTGGCGGCGCTCTATGCGCTGCGACCCGAGCGGGTCACCGTCGAGCTGGACGCGGGCGGCTGGCCGACCGCCTACGTCTATCGGGTCGGCGAGCGGCGGACGCGGCTCGATGCCGAGGGGCTGCGGCCCGACGTGGTGCATATCCGCAGCTTCAACCCGGTCGACGACCATTACGGCATGGGCTGCCTCGGCGCGGCGGCGGGGGCGGTCGCGGTGCACAATGCGGCGGCGCGCTGGAACAAGGCGCTGCTCGACAATGCGGCGCGGCCGTCGGGCGCGCTGGTCTACGATCCCGGCGACGGCGGCGCGCTGGCGCCCGACCAGTTCGAGCGGCTGAAGGCGGAGATGGAGGCGGGCTTCGCCGGCGCCGGCAATGCCGGGCGGCCGATGCTGCTGGAAGGGGGCCTGCGCTGGCAGCCGCTGTCGCTGAGCCCCGCCGACATGGATTTCGTCGGGCTGAAGGCGGCGGCGGCGCGCGAGATCGCCCTCGCCTTCGGCGTGCCGCCGATGCTGCTCGGGCTCCCCGGCGACGCGACCTACGCCAATTACCGCGAGGCCAATCGGGCGCTGTGGCGGCTGACCGTGCTGCCGCTGGCGGGGACGATCCTCGCCGGGCTGGCGCAGGGGCTGAGCGGCTGGTTCGAGGACGCGACGCTGACGGTCGATCTCGATCGGGTGGCGGCGCTGAGCGAGGATCGCGAGCGATTGTGGGCGAGCGTCGCGGCGGCCGACTTCCTGTCGGTCGAGGAGAAACGAACCATGGTGGGAGTAGGACGATGAGCGAGGTTCTGGCGCAACTGATGGCGCAGGCGGCGCGCGAGGGCAGCAACATCGCGACGATGCGCGCGATCGCCGAGGAGGCGGGCGAGCTGTCGGCGATGCGCGCGCTCAAGCGGCTCGGGCTGGGCGACGAGGAGGCGCAGGGCGACCTTGCCGCGCTGCGCGAGCTGCTCGGCGCGTGGCGCGACGCCAAGCGCTCGGCATGGAAGGCGGCGGCGGGGTGGCTGCTGCGGATCGCCGGGGCGCTGCTGCTCACCGGGCTGGCGATGAAGCTGGGGTTCCGCGCATGGCTGGAGTGACCGCGCCGGTGCGCTTCACGGGCTATGCGGCGCTGTTCGACCGCGCCGACCGCGCGGGCGACGTGATGCGCGCGGGCGCCTTCGCCGATGCCGGCGCGGTGCCGCTGCTGTGGCAGCATCGCGGGCGGCCGGTGGGGCGGATCGTCGCGATCGACGAGGATGCGCGCGGGTTGCGCGTCGTGGGCGAGGTAGACGATCCGCACGTCGCGGCGCTGGTTCGCCAAGGCGCGATCGACGGGCTGTCGGTCGGCTACCGGCCGCTGCGCGTGGCGCAGGGCGCGCGGCGCGAATTGCTGCGCGTGGCGCTCGCCGAGGTGAGCCTCGTCGCGGTGCCGATGCAGCCGGGGGCGCGGATCGACCGGATCGACTGAGCCGGGCGGCAAAAGTTTTCAACCAAGGAGAATGAGCATGGACGTGGTCGATCGGCCGGCGTTGGACGGCGCGCGCGTGGTGCCGGCGGACGGAGCCTTCGAAGGCTTCGTGCGGCAAGGCGCGACGCTGGAGATGAAGGCGTTCACCGGGGTGAGCGGCGATGCGGGCGGCTATGCGGTGCCGCGCGAGATCGATGCGGCGATCGCACGGGTGCTGACCGGCGCCTCGCCGATCCGCGCCATCGCCAATGTCGTGCAGGTCGGATCGGCGGGTTATCGCAAGCTGATCACCACCGGCGGCACGCCGTCGGGCTGGGCGAGCGAGACCGGGCCGCGGCCGGAGACCGCGACGCCGGTGTTGACCGAATTGGTGCCGCCGATGGGCGAGCTGTACGCCAATCCCTCGGCGAGCCAGGCGATGCTCGACGATGCGGCGTTCGACGTCGAGCAATGGCTGGCCGAAGAGATCGCGGCGGAATTCGCGAAGGCGGAGGGCGCGGCGTTCGTCAACGGCAATGGCGTCAACCGGCCCAAGGGGTTCCTGACCCAGGCGGTGTCGACCGCGAAGGACGGCGCGCGACCGCTGGGGACGCTGCAATATCTGCCCTCGGGTGCGGCGAGCGACTTCGGCGGCGCGCCCGACGAGCGGCTGGTCGACCTGATGCAGAGCCTGCGCGCGCCCTACCGGCAGGGGGCGAGCTGGGTAATGAACGCCAATACGCTGGCGCGCATCCGCAAGCTGAAGGGCAGCGACGGCCATCCCCTGTGGCAACCGGGGCTTGCCGAGGGGCAGCCGGCGCGGCTGCTCGGCTATCCCGTCGTCGAGGCGGAGGACATGCCCGACATCGCCGCCAATGCGCTCAGCATCGCCTTCGGCAATTTCGCCGCGGGCTATCTGATCGCCGAGCGCGCCGAGACCGCGATCCTGCGCGATCCCTACACCAACAAGCCGTTCGTCAGCTTCTACGCGACGCGGCGGATCGGCGGCTGCGTCGCCGATAGCGAGGCGATCAAGCTGTTGAAATTCGCCGCGGCCTGAGCGCGCGGGGGAAGGGGGAGCATATGGAGGGGGCGATACCGGCCGCGGCGGCGGCCGCGGCGGACTATCTGCGGCTGGGGGAGGCGGAGGCGGTGCTCGTCCGCGCCACGGCGACCGCGTTGGCGCTGGCCGAGGCGTTCTGCGGGCAGCGGCTGATCGTGCGCGGCTTCGAGCAGACGCTCGTCGCCGCGCCCGGCTGGCAGCGGCTCGCGGAGCTGCCGGTGCGGGCGATCACCGCACCGGCGGCGGGGGCGGCGATCGACATCGACGGCCACGGCATCGGCTGGGTGCGGAGCGGGGCGGCGGTGACGGTCGCCTATTCCGCGGGGCTGGCGGCGAACTGGGACCTGCTCGCCGCGCCGCTGCAACAGGGGGTCGTGCTGCTCGCCGCGCATCTGTTCGAGCATCGCGACGGGCGGGCCGAGCCGCCCGCCGCGGTGGCGGCGCTGTGGCGGCCGTATCGGCGGATGCGGCTGGCGGCGGAGGCGCGGCCATGAGCGCGGGGGCGGTGCTGTACGCGGCGACGCTCGCGCATTTGCGGCGGCGGACGCGGGTGTTCGCCGCGCCGCCGCTGCGCGCGGCGATGCCGCGGGTGACGCTGGACGATCCGATGCTGGGTGCGGCGGACGCGAGCGGCGTCAGCGGCCGGGTGGGGACGATCGCGGTGACCTATACCGACGTCGGCGAGCAGCCCGAGCGGCTGCGCGCGCTGATCGTCGCGGTGGAAACGGCGATGGAGACGATGCCCGCCGACCTCGGCGCGGAGGGGTGGCGGCTCGCCGGACTGCGGCTGGCGCGCAGCCGGCTGGTGCGCGGCAAGGCCGAGCATTGGATCGGCACCAGCACGTTCGCGGTGCGGATGTTTCGGATCAACTGAAGGAGACAGGCGATGGCGGTGGAACGGGGCAGTGCGTTCCTGCTCAAGGTCGGCGACGGCGCGGCGGTGCCGGCGTTCGCGACGGTGGCGGGGCTGCGCACGACGCAATTGAGCGTCAACGGCGAAGCGGTGGTGGTGACCAACAAGGATTCGGGCGGCTGGCGGCAATTGCTGTCGGGCGCCGGGGTGCGCAGCGTCAGCGTGTCGGGCGCGGGGGTGTTCACCGGCTCCGCCGCCGAGGCGCGGATCAAGGCGAGCGCGCTCGCGGGGACGATCGACGATTACCGGCTGAGCTTCGAGAGCGGCGACGCGATGACCGGGCGCTTCCTGGTGACCAAGCTGGACTATGCCGGCGATTTCAACGGCGAACGATCCTATACGCTGAGCCTAGAGAGTTCCGGCCCGGTGGTGGCGTCGTGAGCGCCGCGGCGAACCCGGCGCGCGGCGAATGCGCGCTGCGCGTCGACGGCTGCGAGCTGGTGCTGCGGCCGTCGTTCCAGGCGTTGGTCGCGGCGGAGCAGGAGCTGGGCTCGCTGTTCGACCTCGTCGTGCGCGCGACCGACGGCAAGCTGCGCATCGGCGAGCTGGTGGCGTTGTTCTGGCACTGCCTGCGCGAGCTACCCGAGGGGATGACGCGCGAGACGCTGGGCGAGGCGCTGATCGGGGTCGGGCTGGCCAAGCTGACGCCGGTGCTGCGCGACCTGCTCCACCAGATACTGGCGGGGCGGTGAGCGATTTCGCGGCCGGAGCGGTGCGGCTGGCGGGGTCTGCCGGGGCGGTGCTGGGGTGGAGCCCCGACGCCTTCTGGCGGGCGACGCCAGCCGAACTGGCGGCGGTGGTGGCGGCGGCGGCCGGCGGCGGTGCGGTGGCGACGCCGCCCGACGCCGCGACGCTGGCGGCGATGCGGGAGGCGTTTCCGGATGGATGAGGTGGAGCGGATGGTGGTCGGCGTCCACGCCGACACGGCAGGGTTCGCGCGCGAGGTCGAGGCGATGCGCGGGACGCTGGAAGGGGCGCTCGGCGCCGGCGCGGAGCGGGCGGGGCGGTCGATCGAGGGCGCGCTGCTGCGGGCGGTGCGGAGCGGCAAGTTCGGCTTCGAGGAGCTGAAGGGCGTCGCACTGGCGGCGCTGGCGCAGATCGCCAAGGCGGCGCTGCATGCCGGGGTCGGGGCGGTACTGGGGGGCGGCGGCATGCGCGGGGATGTTAACTGGGGCGGCGAGCGGCCGGGCGACGCGACCGGCGGGGGAGGGGCGATATCGCTGCTGAGGCTGATGTCTTCAGGTCTGCCCGGCCGGGCGACCGGCGGGCCGGTGGCACCGGGGCGCGGCTATGTCGTCGGCGAGCGCGGGCCGGAGCTGTTCGTGCCGACCGCGAGCGGGCGGGTCGAGGCGGCACCGGCGGCGGGCGCGCGCGACGTGCGGGTGACGATCCACGTGCAGGCCGGGGCGGGGGAGGCGCCGGCGGCGATGGAACGGTCGAGCCGGCAGGTCGCGCGGGCGGTACGCGCGGCGCTGGAGGGGTGAGGGCGGTGGCGGGGGCGTCACTTTCCCTTTCGTCATCCCGGCGCAGGCCGGGATTAACGGTTGCGGAATGGGCGCGGTGGCGCACCGCCATCGGCGTTGCGGGTCCATGGGTCCCGGCGTTCGCCGGGATGACGAACGGGGGCGTGGTCCCGCCGTCGATTCGATGGAGATCCGATATGGCGCATTGGCTGTGCTCGCGGCGCGAGCAGCAGGTGGAGGGGGTCGTGTCGCGGTTCGATCCGCGGTTCTGGACGGTCAATTTCCCGCGGCCGATGATGGCGGCGGTGACTACTCCCGCGGAAGATGCGATGCGGGTCGATGCGGTCTTCCAGACACGGGCCGACCTCGCCGGGCTGATCTGGGAGGCGGAGGACCGGTTCGATCATCCGTTGCTGCGCTACGCCACCGATCGCGATTTCCGCGGCTGCCGGTTGCGGTTCCGCTGGCGCTCGGCGGGGATCAAGGCGCTGGATGCGGTCAACGGGCCGACCCTGACCATCGAGGGACGCGATGCCGGCGGAACGGCGCGGGCCTGGTACGTCAGATTGTGGAACTATGCGGTGGGCACGCCAGAGGATGCGGTCGTCACGCTCGATTTCGCGCATCTGTCGGGCGGGTTCCGGTTGCCCGACGACGCGCAGCCGGTGTGGGCGGGGGATGTCGACCGGCTGTTCGTGTCGCTGGTCGCGCCCGATTACGACGGCAGCGCCGCGGCCCTGCCGGCGGCGTGCGAGGGCTGGGTCGAACTGACCGGCGTCGTCTGCGAGGGGCCGGGGGCGGTGCTGGCGATCGGCGATGCGGTGCTGCCCGAACACGGCTTCGCGATCGCCAGCGGCTATGACGACAGCTACAATCTCACCCCGGCGCGGCTGCTGCGCAACGCGCTCCAGCTCGGCTATCGCGGCGCGATCACGCATTACGTCGGGATGAGCCATTATTTCCGGCTCGAGGCGCTCGACGGCGGCTTCTACGCGAGCCTGCGCGGCGGCGTGCTCAACGTCGCCTGCGCCGCGTGGCATCGCGATTTCGCAACCCGCGCCGGGGCGCTCGGCTACGACGTCATCTGGTCGCTGAGCTACGAGCTGTTCGACGCGCATTGCTGGAACGACTGGAAGCAGCGTGCCGCCGATGGCGCGCCGGCGCGGACCGGGTGGGAGCCGCCCTCGACGCTGCTTTCGCCGTCGCACGACGGGGCGATGGCCTATCTGCGGCAGGTCGCGGCGGCGTTCGTCGGCATCGGCGTCGGCGCGGGGCTGGCGCCGATGGTGCAGGTCGGCGAGCCGTGGTGGTGGACGATGGCGGACGGGCGGCCGTGCCTCTACGATGCGGCGGCGGTGGCGGCGTTCGCGCCGGTGGCGATCCCCTCGGTCCGCGGGACGCTGAGCGAGGCCCAGCGGGCGACGCTGGATCGCGCGGGCGCGGCGCTGGCCCGCTCGACCGCGGCGCTGGTCGACGCGGTGAAGACGGCGTTTCCGGGGTGTCGCAGCCATCTGCTCACCTATCTGCCGACGGTGCTCGACGCTGCCGCGCCGGAGCTGGCGCGGGCCAATCTGCCGCTCGGCTGGGCCTCGCCGGCGTTCGATGTGCTGCAGCTCGAGGATTACGACTGGGTCACCGCGGGCGATGCCGCGTCGACCGCTCGCGGCGTCGCGGCGGTGCAGGCGCGGCTCGGCTATCCGCCGGCACGGCAGCAGTATCTCGCCGGCTTCGTGCTGCGCGGCGACCAGGCGGCGGCGCATTGGCCGCGGATCGAGGCGGCGGCGCTGGCGGCGCGGGCGCGCGGCGTCGCGGCGGTGGTGCTGTGGGCGCTGCCGCAGGTGATGCGCGACGGATTCGTCCATTTCGAGGGGGAGGATGACGTGCAGGATTACGACGACGTGCTGTTCCCGATCGCACTGGGACGCGAGGCGGCGGTGATCCCCGGCTTTGCGACGACGATTCTGACCGCCGCGGGCGGCGCCGAGCAGCGGAACGCCGGCTGGGCGGAAGCGCGCACCAGCTACGATGTCGGGCCGGGGGTGCGCAGCGAGGCGGATATCGCGACGCTGCTCGCCTTCTTCCGTGCGCGGATGGGTCCGGCGCGCGCGTTCCGGTTGCGCGATCCGTTCGATGCGGCCGGCACCGACGAACCGCTCGGCAGCGGCGACGGCGTGCGGCGGCGGTTCGCGCTGGTGAAACATTATGATGCGGCGACGCGGCGGATCGTGCGACCGGTGGCGGGCAGCGTGCGCGTCGCAGTGGACGGCGTCGCGACGCAGGGCTTCGGCGTCGAGGCGGGGGGCGTCGTGCTGCTCGACAGCGCACCGGCGGCGGGAGCGGTGGTGCGCGCGAGCTTCGCCTTCGACGTTGTCGTCCGCTTCGCCGAGGACCGGTTGCGGGTGAGCCGCGCGACCTTCCTCGCCGGCGAGGCGGTGTCGGTGCCGCTCATCGAGGTGCGGCCATGAGCGCGCTGTCATGCGTCGCCTTCTGCTGGCGGATCGAGCGGCGCGACGGGGTGGCGATCGGGCTGACCACGCACGACCGCGATCTCGTCGTCGACGGGCTGGTGCATCGTGCCGCGCCGGGGATGACACCTTCGGCGATCGAGCGCTCGGCGGGGCTGGAGGCGGATACGATGGACGTACGGGGCGCGCTGACCAGCGCGGCGATCGGCGAGGCGGACCTGCTCGCCGGGCGCTGGGACGGGGCGCGGGTGCGCGTGTTCGCGGTCGACTGGGAGACGGGGGCCTTGGTCGCCGAGCTGGGCGAGGGGCGGATCGGCGCGGTCGAGCTGGGTGAGGACGGTTTCACCGCCGAGCTGGCGGGGGCGAGCGCCTCGCTCGACCGGCCGGTGGTCGAGGAGACGTCGGCGGAATGTCGCGCCGAACTGGGCGATCGGCGCTGCCGCGTGGCGATGGCGGGGCGGCGGCGGTTCTCGCGCGTAGTGGCGGTGGCGGACCGGGTGGTGACGCTGGATACCGCCGAGCCGGTCGCGGGGGCCTATGCCGGCGGATTGCTGCGCTGGTTCGGTGGCGCGAATGGCGGGCTGGTGCAGGCGATCGGCGCGTCGGCGGGGGCGACCGTGACGCTGCGCGCCGCACCGGCCTTCGCGGTGGCGACGGGGGCGCTGGTCGAGCTGATCGAGGGGTGTGACAAGAGCTTCGCCACCTGCGCGGCGCGGTTCGGCAATGCGGCGAACTTCCGCGGCGAGCCGCATCTGCCGGGGGTCGACCTGCTGACCCGCTATGCCGGTGGGTGAGCGGGTCGCGGTGGCGGCGTTGGCGCTGGTCGGCGCGCCGTTCCGGCTGCACGGGCGCGACGTGGCGAGCGGGCTCGACTGTATCGGGGTGATCGCGGCGGCGCTGCGCGGCGCCGGGTGGGTGGGCGAGGTGCCGAGCGGCTATGCGTTGCGGGGCGGCGATCCCGCCGCGGTGATCGCACGGTTGGATGTGGTGCTGGCGCGGGGCGACGGCGGCGCCGCGGGCGATGTGCTGCTGTTCCGCGTCGGGCCGGGGCAGATCCATGGCGCGGTGCGGACAGGCGCCGGGATCGTCCATGCCGATGCGGGCCTGCGGCGGGTGGTCGCGCGGCCCGGGGTGCCGGACTGGCCGCGGCTGGGCGCCTGGCGGTACGAGGGGAGGGGCTGATGGCGACGCTGGTGCTGAGCACGGTCGGGCAGATGGTCGGCGGGCCGATCGGCGGTGCGGTCGGGGCGATCGTCGGGCAGGCGATCGACGGGCGGCTGTTCCGCGGCGCGGCCCGCGAGGGCCCGCGGCTGACCGAACTGGCGGTGCAGACGTCGAGCTATGGCACGGCGCTGCCCAAGGTGTTCGGAACGATGCGGGTCGCCGGCACGGTGATCTGGTCGACCGACCTGATCGAGACGCGCAGCAGCCAGCGCGGCGGCAAGGGGCAGCCGGGGACGAACAGCTACAATTACGCCGCGAGCTTCGCGGTGGCGCTGTCGGTGCGGCCGATCCTGGCGGTGCGGCGGATCTGGGCGGAGGGCAAGCTGCTGCGCGGCGCGGCGGGGGACTGGAAGAGCCACACCGGGTTCCGCCTCCACCTGGGGGGCGAGGATCAGCCGGTCGATCCGCTGATCGCCTCGGCGATGGGAACGACGCCCGCCTATCGCGGGATCGGCTATGCGGTGTTCGAGGGGATGCAGCTCGCCGATTTCGGCAATCGCATCCCGTCGCTGACCTTCGAGGTGGTCGCCGATGCCGCGGCGGTGGGGTGCGGCGACATCGCCGCGGCGCTCGCGCCCGAGGTGGTGGCGGCCGGCGGGCTGCCGCTCGGCGGCTTCGCCGCGTCGGGCGCGAGCGTGCGCGGGGTGCTCGATACGCTTGCCATGCTCGATGGCGGCTGGTGGCGGACCGCGGGGGCGCGGCTGGTGCGGCAGAGCGATACCGGCGCGGCGCTGGGGATCGCGGATGCGGGCATGGCGGCGAGCGGGCGGACGGCGCGGCGGCGGCGGACGGTGGCGGCGCTGGCGAGCGTGCCGCGCGAGGTGGCGGTGGCGCATCACGATCCGGCGCGTGACTATCAGATCGGCGTGCAGCGCGTCCGCCGGCCGGGGGCCGGCGAACGGATCGACCGGGTCGAGCTGCCCGCGGTGGTCGAGGCGGCGACCGCGAAGGGCGTTGCGGCGGCGCTGGTCGCGCGCGGCGAGATCGAGCGAACGCGGCGGCAGGTGGCGCTCGGCGTCGAGGGGCTCGCCATCGCGCCGGGGGCGATCGTCGCACTCGCCGACGAGCCGGGCCGCTGGCGGGTGGCGGCCAGCAGCGTGTCGGGGACGATGACGACGCTGACCCTCGTACCGATCGGCGCGCCGGCGGTGGTGACCGGGGCGAGCAGCGGGCGGGTGGTGGCCGCACCCGACCGGACGGTCGGGCGGACATGGCTGATCGCGGCGGAACTGCCTGGGCTCGGCGACCGGCCGCTGAGCGCGCCGCGGGTGAGCGTGATCGCGGCTGGCGAGGGGGCGGGCTGGCGGCAGGCGGCGCTGCTCTACAGCCTCGACGACGGGGCGAGCTGGACCGCGGCGGGCGCGACCGCCGCGCCGGCGACGATGGGTCGGATCGAGACGCTGCCGGCGGCGGCGTCGGCGCTGCTGGTCGATCGGCGCAGCCGGCCGGTGGTGGCGCTACGGCGGGGCGACATGACGCTGGGCGACGCCGATGCGGCGAGCCTGGCGCGGGGCGGCAATCTCGCGCTGCTCGGCGACGAGCTCATCCAGTTCGCGCAGGCGGAGCCGTTGGGTGGCGGGCGCTGGGCGCTGACCGGCCTGTATCGCGGATTGCGCGGCACCGAGGCGGCGATCGGCACGCAGGCCGCCGGCGATCGGTTCGCCCTGATCGAGCCGGACGCGGTCGCGACGATCGACCTGCCGCTGGCGGCGATCGGACGACGGCTGCGGCTGCTTGCCAGCGGGGTAGGCGATCTCGATGCGCCGGCCGAGGCGGCGGTGGCGATCACCGGCGCCTCCGTCGCGCCGCCCGCGCCGGTCCATGCCGTCACCGAGACGTTGGGTGATGGCGGGCTGGCGATCCGCTGGACACGGCGCAGCCGTGGCGGCTGGATCTGGTCCGACGGTGTCGACGCGCCGCTGGTCGAAGAGGCGGAGGCCTATCGGCTGACGCTCACCACCGCGGACGGCATGCGGCGGGTGATCGAGACGGCGGCACCGTCTCTGCGCCTCGCCGCAAGCCAGCGGCCGCCGGCGGGCACGACGATCGCGATCGTCCAGCAGGGCGCGCTGGCCGCATCGCAGCCGACACGCATTCTCTTTGTGGAAGGAGCAGGACGATGACCGATCAGATGAGCGCGCGGCTGGCGCTGCCGTTGCTCGCCGCGGGGCAGGCCGGCAAGGAGCTGACGCACAACGAGGCGCTGACCCGGCTCGACATACTGGTGCAGCCGGCGGTGATCGGCATCGGCGGCAACACTCCGCCGCAAGCGCCGCAGCCGGGGCAATGCTGGATCGTCGGCGCGGCGCCGACCGACGCCTGGGCCGGGCATGGCGATGCGCTGGCCGGCTGGAGCGGCGGCGGCTGGCGGTTCGTCGTTCCCGCCGAGGGCTTCGCGGTGTGGAACGCCGCCTCGGGACAGCCGGTCGTCTATCGCGACGGGCGCTGGCGCGAAGGCGAGGTGGTCGCCGGCCGGGTCGTCATCGGCGGCGTCGCCGTCGTCGGTCCGCGCGGCGGGGCGATCGCCGATCCCGATGGCGGCACCGTGGTGGACGCCGTGGCGCGAAAAACTTTGACAGGGATTCTCAATGCTTTGCGCCAACATGGTCTGATCGCGGGATGAAATTGGGTGTGGCATCCTTGCAACAGGTCCGACCTTTTGCATTCTTGCGTGGAAACCAACCGTCGGATAGTGAGTTTGCCCTGTCCGTAGTGACACTCAAGAAAGGGGACTCCTATGCGGAAGCTTGCCGTCGTACTGGCACTGGCATCCACCGCGCTCGCCACTCCCGCCCTCGCCCGCGACAAGTCGTGGTACGTTGGCGTCGAAGGCGGCGCGATGATCGTCGAAGACATCGATTATGACATCGGTGCAACCTCCAAGGCGGCTACGGTCGACCACAATTACGGCTATGACGTCGATGGCGTCATCGGCTACGATTTCGGCGGGTTCCGCGTCGAGACCGAAGTCGGCTACCGTTCGGCGACCGTCGACGGCTACAGCTCGACGCTGACCACCCCGGCGTACACCTCGACCGGCGCGCTGGTCTCGGTTCCGCAGGGCACCTATGACTATGCCGGTGGCAAGACCTCGGCGCTCAGCTTCATGCTGAACGGCCTGCTCGACTTCGGCGACGACGACGGCATCCAGGGCTTCGTCGGCGGCGGTGTCGGTGTGGCTCGCGTCAAGGCGAACTACGGCCTGAACAACCGCGGCAACTTCGTCGACGACTCCGACACCGTGTTCGCATGGCAGGGTCTCGCCGGCGTCCGCGCTCCGCTGACCGACCATATCGACGCGACGCTGAAGTATCGTTTCTTCAACGCCGACAACGTCAAGCTGGTCGATGCGACGAACCGTCAGTTCGATGGCCGTTTCCGTTCGCACAGCATCCTCGGTGGCGTGACGTACAACTTCGGTTCGCCGACCCCGCCGCCGCCGCCGCCCCGCCGCCCCGCCGCCCCCGCCCCGCCGCCCCCGGCGCCGGTTGCAGAGGCTCCGGTCTGCTCACCTGGTCCGTTCATCGTGTTCTTCGAATGGGACAAGTCGGACGTTACGCCTGAGGCCGCGTCGATCCTCGACAACGCCGTCAGCCAGTACCAGAGCTGCGGTAACGCGCAGGTCATGCTGGCCGGCCACGCCGATAAGTCGGGTTCGGCCAAGTACAACGTCGGCCTGTCGCAGCGCCGCGCGGACTCGGTGAAGGCGTATCTCACGTCGCACGCCATCCCCGCCGGTGTCATCTCGACGGAAGCGTTCGGTGAGAGCCGTCCGCGCGTCGACACCGCCGATGGTGTTCGCGAAGTGCAGAATCGTCGCGTGGAAGTCACCTACGGCCCGGGCGCCGGTCAGTAAGACCAGCTCCTACCGCAGGAATGCAAATCGGGAGGTCGGCGCGAGCCGGCCTCCCTTTTTGTATGTCGGCGATGCGGCGACCGCGACGCCGTTGCTTCACGGCCGGGCGCGGACGACTGTTCGTAGCAGCGGGAAGACTGGCAATCGGCGGGCGTTCGGCTAGAGAGCGGCGGGGTTCATCCCATTCGCCAAGAGGGTAATCGATGCGCATCACGATGATCGGTTCGGGCTATGTCGGCCTGGTGTCCGGGGCCTGTTTCGCCGATTTTGGCCATGACGTGATCTGCGTCGACAAGGACGAAGGCAAGATCGCCGCGCTCGAGGCGGGGCGGATGCCGATCTACGAACCGGGGCTGGAGGCCTTGGTGGCGACCAACGTCGCGGCCGGCCGGTTGACCTTCACCACCGATCTCGCGGCCTCGGTGGCCGGTGTGGATGCGATCTTCATCGCGGTGGGGACGCCGTCGCGTCGCGGCGACGGCCATGCCGATCTCAGCTATGTCTTCGCGGCCACCGAAGAGATCGCTGCGGCGGTGACCGGCCCGACGGTCGTCGTCACCAAGTCGACCGTGCCCGTCGGCACCGGCGACAAGGTCGAGGCGATCCTGCGCGAGAAGCGGCCCGACGTCGCGGTCGCGGTCGTCTCCAACCCCGAATTCCTGCGCGAAGGCGCCGCGATCGGCGACTTCAAGCGCCCCGACCGGATCGTCATCGGCACCGACGACGAGGCGGCGCGCAAGGTGATGCGCGGCGTCTATCGGCCGCTGTATCTCAACGAATCGCCGATCCTGTTCACCGGGCGGCGGACGTCCGAGCTGATCAAATATGCGGCGAACGCCTTCCTCGCGACCAAGATCACCTTCATCAACGAGATCGCCGACCTCTGCGAGGCGGTGGGCGCGAACGTCCAGGACGTCAGCCGCGGGATCGGCCTCGACAATCGCATCGGCGCCAAGTTCCTCCATGCCGGCCCCGGTTATGGCGGGTCGTGCTTCCCCAAGGATACGCTCGCGCTGCTCAAGACCGCCGAGGATTTCGAAAGCCCGGTCCATATCGTCGAGGCGGTGGTCAAGGTGAACGACAGCCGCAAGCGGGCGATGGGGCGCAAGGTGCTGCACGCCCTGGGCGACAGTCCGAAGGGCAAGACGGTCGCATTGCTCGGCCTGACGTTCAAACCCAATACCGACGACATGCGCGACGCGCCGTCGATCGCAATCGCACAGGCGCTGCGCGACGCCGGCGTGACGGTACGCGCCTATGATCCCGAGGGGATCGAGCCGGCGCGGCGGATGATGCCCGAGCTGACCTATTGCAAGGACGCCTATGAGGCGGCGGCCGGCGCGGATGCGGTGGTGATCGTGACCGAATGGGATGCGTTCCGCGCGCTCGATCTGCCCAAGCTGGCGTCGATCATGACCGCGCCGGTGCTGGTCGACCTGCGCAACGTCTATCGCCGCGACGATGTCGAAGGGGCGGGGTTCGCCTATACCGCGGTCGGGCGCTGATCCTCGGCGAGCGCTACGGCCAGCCAGTCGGGGCGCAGCGCATCGCCGATTGCCTCGACCCGGCGATGCTCGATCATCAGGCCGAGATCGGGATAGGTCGCACGGGTGCGATCACCCGCTTCACCGAGCGGGGCGACGACCAGGCGGCGGTTGACCTTGGCGCGATGATGCATCCGCGCGGTATTCTCCTGGCCGATATAGCAGCCCTTGGTGAAGCTGACGCCGTTGAGTTCGCGGGCGTTGCATTCGAGCCACAGGGTCTCGCCGCTGCCGAGCTCGCCGACGCCCTCGACGACGCCGAGCGACAGGCGGTGCGCCTGCCAGCCGGTCGCCGCCGCGGTGGCGGGCGCGATCCAGCGCCAGCCGAGGTGCGCGAGGCGCGGATCGGGATCGCCCTGGCCGGGTTCGCGCGACCAATGGACCGCGAGGCCATCGTCACGCGCGATCGTGATCGCCCGGCGTAGCCGGTAGAGGCCGAGGCGCCGGATCAATGCATCGACCTGCCCGGCTTCGGCGTCGAGCAACAGGTCGTCGCCATCCGCCCAGACGATGAAGTCGAACAGCGCCTTGCCCTGCGGGGTGAGGAGCGCGGTCCAGACCGGCAGCGCGCCGATCACGTCGTTGGTGACCAGCCCCTGGAGAAAGCCGCGGACGTCGTCCCCGCTGAGGCGGACGAGCGCGCGATCGGAAAGGGTGGTGTTCATCCGTCTTACCTAGTGTCCGATCGGGCGTCATCAAGCTGGCGGCGTCGGCCCGTCGCCGATAGGGAGGGGCATGACCGATCGCCTGACCATCCGCCGCCCCGACGACTGGCACGTCCATCTCCGCGACGGCGCGATGCTGACCGCGGTCGCGCAGCACACCGCGCGTCAGTTCGCGCGCGCGATCGTCATGCCCAATCTGACCCCGCCGGTGACCGATCTGGCGGCGGCGGCGGCGTATCGCGAGCGGATCATGGCGGCGCTGGGCGAGGGGGCGGACTTCACGCCGCTGATGACCTGCTATCTCACCGACGGCGCCGATGCCGGGATGATCGCGGAGGGCTATGCCGCCGGCCTGTTCGCGGCGTGCAAATTATACCCTGCGCATGCGACGACCAATTCCGCCCACGGCGTCACCGACATCCGCCGGCTGACGACCGTGCTCGAGACGCTGCAGCGGATCGGCATGCCGCTGTTGATCCATGGCGAGGTCACCGATCGCAGCATCGATATCTTCGATCGCGAGGCGGTGTTCGTCGAGCGCGTGCTGACGCCGCTGACCCGCGACTATCCCGCGCTCAAGATCGTGCTCGAACATATCACCACCGCCGAGGCGGCGGCGTTCGTCGCCGAGGCGGCGCATCCGATCGCGGCGACGATCACGCCGCAGCATCTGCTGATCAACCGCAACGCGATCTTCGACGGCGGCCTGCGCCCGCACGCCTATTGCCTGCCCGTCGCCAAGCGCGAATCGCACCGGCTGGCGGTGCGACGTGCGGCGGTCTCGGGCAGCCCGCGCTTCTTCCTCGGCACCGACAGCGCGCCGCATGTCGTCGGCGCGAAGGAATCGGGATGCGGCTGCGCCGGCATCTTCAACGCGCCTTATGCGCTGGAGGCCTATCTCCGCGTCTTCGACGAAGAGGGCGCGCTCGACCGGTTCGAAGGCTTCGCCGCCGAACATGGTGCGCGCTTCTATGGCCTGCCGCTCAACGGCGGCACGGTGACGCTGGTCCGCGCGCCCGTCACCGTCCCCGATCGGATCGGCACCGGGGAGACCGCGGTCGTGCCGTTCATGGCCGGCGAGACGATCGGCTGGCGGCTGGACGTCTGAGCCGTCGGCCGCCGCCCGATCAGAAAGGCATCCAGCGTGCCTTGCGCGTGATCTTCATATAGCCGACGTTGACACCGGCGCGATAACCGACGCCGAGCCGGATCGGGATCAATACGATATTGCCGCGGCGCAGATAGGTCGCGGCGAAACCACCGACGAAATACAGCCGCCCCTCGGCCGCGGGAAAGCGGTGGAACAGATCCGCGGTGTCGTAGAGATTGTAGACCAGCACGAACACCTTGTTGGCATCGCCGCCGGCGTCGAAGCCGATCGACGGGCCGGTCCAATAGACCGGCTGCTGGCCCTCGACCTTGTGGCTCATGATCCCCGAGCCGTAGCGTAAGCCTACCACAAACGCGCCCGCAGCCTCGCGCCCGGCGATATAGGCGTTGGGCTGGCCCTGTTCCTTCAGCACCTTCTCCAGCAGACCGGCGAGCCCCGCCGCGCCCTTGCCGAACACGCCTTCGCCCGCGGCGAGCAGGTCGTCGCGCTGATAGGTGTCGGCGGCGCGATTGACCGCTTCGACCCTTGCCTCCTCCGGCACCGCGGCGGCCGGCGGGGCGGACGGGGCGAAGCCCGGCTGCGGGGTGTCGTCTCGCGCGGCCGGCGGATCGGCGCGTCGCGGCGCCGATTGGGCGGGCGTACGCGCCGGGGCGGAGGTGGCGAGGTCACCGTCGATCGCGCGATTGGGATCGATCGTCGTCATCTGCGCCGGCGCACTCGCCGCCAGCAGGCTCGCCGCCGCCATGGAAAACCCGAACACACGCATGCCAACCCCCTCGGACAACCCGATGCGCGCGAGGTTAACCATCGTCGCGCTTGCCGGGCAATGAACGAATGGCGGGATGCCGCGAAATTCCGTCGGATCGCACGACCAAGCGCGGTTGATCCGCCCGCCCACCGCCGCTATAGCGCCCACTCTGCCGCATCCGGAGACGTGGGTGAGTGGCTGAAACCAACGCTTTGCTAAAGCGTCGTACGGGAAACCGTACCGAGGGTTCGAATCCCTCCGTCTCCGCCAGTGGCATAGCGCAAACCGTTGAAAGGTCTCGGTTTTTCGCTTTGCGTCGGCCAGAGCCCCACATTAAGCCCCACAGTCGTATTGCAACATAGCTGGACCTTTGGTCGCGGCATTGCGATGCGCTGACGCTGCGCGGGGCGATTGAGAGGCGGGGATACGATGCCGAAGCTAAACGCGGTTGAACCACCAAAGGACGAGCGGCCGGCAGGCGAGGCAATGTTTAATGTCACCAGCTTCGACGGCCGGTTTGTTATCGGGGTTGAGCCATGGGCATTCGAGACGAAGTGGAGCGGCGCAGGTCGAGGATCGGCTTACCTCTACAATGACCCTGCGGGGATCGAAGGCATCGCGGTCGCAGAGGGGATCGATAGGATCAGTCAGGTCACGCCTGGGGTGGTGGCCGCCGCCGATTTCACATCACGTGTCCAGACACTCGGGGTCGGGCAAGTTGCTTTGCTGCGGAACTCGGCAGGCTTCTACGCTGCGGTAGAGCCGCTGGAGGTCGGCTACTCGGCTACTCCGTCTTTGAACGTCATGCACCTGCGGTTCGCGATCCAGACGGATGGCTCGACGGACTTTTCGTCATTTGCGTCCATCTCCGACACCAGACAGGGGAGGACCGCTGAGCTTCTCGCCGCCGTCGCGGATGCCGAGCGCGCTCTGAGAGCTGTGCCCACAGGCAACGACGATGGCGATACCGACGGAGGCGTGGCTGGGATCGGCCACAATCAGCCGCCCCTTGAGTTCGCGATCTCGGAGGCTGACCGGGCGGAAGCTCTAACTGCACTGGCCGTCGTTCAGCAGGAAGCTGTGAGTACGACGCCATCGACTAGCAAGTTGCGCAGTGCTGGACAAACGATCGCACGATTGGCCGGCAAGGTCGCCAAATGGATCGGCGGCAAGGCTGATGCTGCCGCCGATGAGTTTGCTAAGACTGTAGGTAAGGCTGCCGCCGCTGCCTTCGTGGGAGTGCCTACGTGGCTGATTCTTGAAGGTAAGATCATGGCGCTACTTACCGCCCTAGCTAAATTCATAGGCTAGCTCTGTACCACTCGACCGTGCCTACAGAGACTCGCCCTTGCGTCGAGCCGGCTACGACGCCTAGCCTTCATCAGATCGATAGGGGCATGTCTGGTGGATCAAGAGGTGGTTTGGTGGCGTCGGTGGAACTGGTGGAAAGTCGCCTTCTTCGTCATGCTGCTCCTGTTCGAGGGGGCGCGCGAGATTGCGGTCATCCAGGCTAACTCACCAGCGTATCCTGCTACCCTCGCGACGGTAGTCAGCACGGGCGATCTGACTGTTGCCCAGGGGCGCTGGAACCGGATCGACGGCGGTAGCGCGCTTGTTCCAGGAGCCGTGCGGATCGAGTGCCGTCGTGACGAGGGGCGCTGTTACGAGGTCAGCTACAGCATCAACGACCAGTACGTGAACTCACCCGACCTCTCGATCTACCCCGCTACGTGGAGCGTCGATCAGGTCAGCTACGAGAACGACGATCCGGCCTGTGCACGTTACTCCGTCCGGGTCGACCAGAAGCTGAAGAAGGTGTTCGCCATCCGAGAGCGGAAAGACAAGCCCAGCATGGCGGGGTTTGACTGCACTAAGCTGGAGCGGCGGGTCGAGATGACGCTTACCGACGGCTCGGAGCCATTCGCGGACCCAGCAAAGGGGCACTCCCTGCCCGTTCTGTCGCTGCTCAAGGTGGTGTTTGGAAAATGAGAGTTACCGTTCTGCGCGCCTCCATCGGGGCTTTCCTCATTCTGGGCGGGTCCGCGTCGGCGCTGCACGCCCAGCGCTCGATGTACGAAATTACCGAGGCGCATGATGCCGAGGTCCGTGCCCGCAATGCTGAGACGGACTTCTTCTTCGTCAGCACTGTAAACGACGGCTTGAAACAGGTCCGCTTCTACGTTGATCGAAACACGATCAAGGATGCTACGCCCAGTCGTCTCGCTCGGGCTTGGGTCGATGTCTACGAGGTGGTGGACGGTAAGCGGCCGATCCGTTTGCAGCACTCGAAGTTCTTAGAAGAGGTTCGGTGTGGCGACGAGCCTCAGATGCGCATCAAAACGCTCGTGACCTATGCAACGGATGGCCTACCAACAACGCAGACAGAGAACGAAGCTCTGTCCGACGTGATACCCGGCACCAGCCAGGAAACGGTTCACCGTTTCATCTGTGCTTCCGAGCCCGCCAATGCCTACTATCCGGTGTTCAATGGCAATACGCCGGAGAAAGATGCCATGGCGTATTACGTGCGGCAGCCCAGGTAGAGCTGCTGGTAGCGGATGGCCAAGCCGCTCAGAGCGGCTCCGGCTGCCTCGGCTGATGGCCCTCCTGCTGCTTCTCGGCGTACCGGGCCCGCCGAGCCTCGATCGAGTAGCGCCCATGCTTCTGCCCGTTCTTATTGCCACGTGGTGGACGCGATCGGCCGCCGTGGAAACGGCAGCGGCCGTTCGGGCCGGCATAGTTGCGGCAGGGGCGGCCTGCCTGCCTCGCCCAGGCCCCGCACTGCTGACGGAGCGGGATCAGGCCCATCGCTGCGCACAGACCCGCGGGGAGCCCCCTGGACGTAGCGAGGCGGAGAAGCACCCGCCGCATCTTGCGGTCTTCGCCGTGCCTCCAGCAAAACTTGCGGTAGCTGGTGGACCCACGCTCATCCAGCGCCCGTAGCCAGCGCGCCCAGCCGGCCACGTCGTTCGGGTCGTCGGGCTGGCAGTCGATCGCATACCGGTCGAAGGGTGCGCGCGGCGGTGCCCAGCCGGGGGGCGGCGGAACACGAGGGAAGGTCGCGACCTCCGCCGGCGCGGACTGCAAGCGGACAGCACGAACGAAGTCGGATGCATCAAGTGCCGGAGCCGGACCTTCCATGGATTGGAGCGCGAACTCCTCGTCACTCCAACCATCTTCGGCCATGTCGTTGTTTTCTGCGACATGGCCTTCTACGTCGTGAAGCGCGCTCACAGGAACTCGCTCCCGTCGCTCACCACCGGCACGGCAAAGATTTGCCCAGGGGCGGCGGCGACCGTTTCAGCTGCTTCCTTTGCTCCAGTGCTTTTGTGCCTCCTGCCGACCCCGTTCTGCTCCGCTCCACTCCAGTCAATCCCTAAAGGGATTTGACTGGAGCGGAGCACCGCCTGGGGGCCGTCGTGCTCCAGTGCTCCAGTAGTGATTTCGACTGGAGCACGCACTGGAGCAGGCACCTCCTCTGGGCTACTCGCAGATTTTGCGAGTTGGGCTGGCGACCCCGATCCGACGACGATCCACCACCGCTTACGTCTGGATGCGTCGGGGCGTTCTTCACGCGCTAGCGTGCCGTCGTCGAGCAGGTCCTTCAGCACAGCCTTGATGCGGACGCGGTGGCCCTTGTCGCTGGCATCCAACCCCAGTGCCCGGGCAACTGCTTCGCCCGCCCACTGCTCGGCCTTGTCGCTCTCGCGCCATTCGCCCTGGGCGATCATCGCCTGCACGTCAGCGGCCATGGTCGGGGCCAGCGGCTCGGCTGCCCCAGCGGCCGGCGGGTAGTAGCGCGTCGCGACACCGACGCTGTCGCCGATCCACTCGTCACCCTCACCGTTGGGCAGGTCGACGCTTTCCATCCTATACCAATCCGATCCATCGGCAGCCGGTGCCCGGTTGGCTTTGTCGTCGAACGTGCGGAAGTAGCGCCGCGCGCCGCCCGCGTCGCCGGGCTCGGCATTCATGCCCAGGCCGAAGCGGGTGAACTCGTCGTCCGTCATGCGGTTGAGCACTGTCACCGAGCGCGCGGCGTTGGTCAGCGCGCTGGCACCGCGCGCCCGGTCGACGGTAACCTCCGCGCCGGCTGCCTTGGACGTGTGGTGCACGAGCACGATCACGCAGTCGGCCGCCGCCGCCACCTTCGCCCATTCCTTCGCCACCGCGTCGATCGCGCCATTGTCATTCTCGTTGACGGCATGGCTGCTCACAAAGGGGTCGACGATCAGGCAGTCGATCCGGCGTGCCATGATCTCATCAGTCAGGGCCTTGTAGACCGGCTGGAGCACGGTGAAGCCCTGCCGCGTGGCAACGGCCGTGCACAGGCTCTCGTCGGTCAGGCCGCTGTTGACGAACAGCCCACTGGCATCGGCTGGCGCAACGTTGTGGTACATCGCGGCAGCAATGATCGAGCGGTTCAGTTCTTCCCGCGCATCCTCCAGGTTCCAGAGCCACACACGCTTCGGCCCGCCATGCACCTCATGGCCCAGCAGCGGCCTGCCGCTCGCCATCGCCAGTGCCATGCCGACGGTCAGCGCGGTCTTGCCGGTGGCACCGGGGGCGACGATCGCGCCCACGTTGCCGCGCTGGAGCTGCCGACCGTACAGCCATCGCCGCGGCGGGATGCTGTGCGCCGCCGGCCATGCGAACGGGATGGCGCTGATCGCCGCCGCCGCGCGCTGTGCTTCGGCCAGCACTTCGAACCCGTCGCCATCCGCCGCGACAGCCGCTCGGGCGCGCTCGACCGCCCTGTGCGCCGCCCGCTCGGGGTTTGCCTGGGCGAGGCAGTGTGCACTGATCGGCAGCTCGGGGTCGAGCAGAACGGCGACGATCTGATCGGCAGTGAAGCCTCGACGGTGCATGTCGCACGCGGCGGCGTAGGTGTCGGCCGAACGGTCGTCGCCCGCCGGATTGGCAAGCAACTGCCGGAGTGGATCGGCCGCGCCGATGCCCAGGGCGTCGAACGAGGCCAGACCGCCGGCCAGGGCCGCCGGAGCCGGCCTATCAGCGTGTTCGGGCGGCGGGGTGGCTCCATAGGCCGCCGTCAGCTCCGCAGGAGTCGTACGGCCGTCGCTGACGCCCAGCACGGTGGCGGCGGCGGCAACGCGGCCGGAGCTGCGCTTTTTCGCATTGGGCAGATTGATCGTTCCGGCGACACGCAGGATGCGGTCGACGTTCCAGCACGCCGGGTCGCCGCCGAACTGGGCGATGAGCGACCGATTGATGGCCTCCACCGCCGGGGCGTCGAGGCCATCCACCCGCCACAGCGCCTGCACGCCGCCGCCGCTGTCGACGATGACGTGAGGCGGCAACTCCGCGTCGCGCAGCCTCGACACCGCCGCCGCCTTGTCGAAGTTGGCTTCACCCTTGGGGGGATCGATGTCGACCTGGGCATAGTGGATCGCGGTCACGTCCTCCTTGCTCGCCTTCTTGTTGAGGCCCGGACGGACTGCGTTGACGGAATAGTAGACGTTGGCACCGGCGACGTTGCGCTCGGCGGCCCAGACGGCTGCGCCGGCGGCGTCATCGCCAAACCAGCGCGTCTGAGAAGGGCCACCGGCTGCCGGGAACGTGACAAGTTGGATAGCCTCTCCGCCGACTTGGGCGAGGAACTGCTGGATCGCGGCGCGATCGGGTGTGAGGGCACTCATGCTGCCGCTCCTTTGCTTTTGGATTTCGCCCGCACGACTTCGCGCACGACGGCGCGGCGCAGGCATTGGTCGATTTCGGCGGCGGTAAGGTCGGCCCAGCCGGCGCGCGCGATGCATACCGCGGCACGAGCGCGTTGGTCATTGTCGAGCTGGGCCGCGGCATCCTGACCAGCGAAGCGGATCAGGCGGGTCGCCAACCGGAGGCTCGATCCAGCGATCGGCCGGACCCGGTCCCACAGCTCGAACCCCACACGCTCGTCTGCGTCGGGATTGGCGAGCGCGGCCGTGAGGTCACGCATGATCTGCGTCCGTGCGTCGCTCGGGGCGGGCGCTAGGAGCGCGGTCATGCTTGGCGTCCCTGGGCGTTCAGAAAGGCGTCGGGAGCCAAGCCTTCCGGAGCTGAAGGCATAAGCAGCAGTGCCTCTTCAAGAACGAGGGGCGGAACATCGAAGCCTAGTTCTTCAAAGCGAAGCCGCAGCCTTGCGCGCTCCCGATCGGTGACACGGCTGGCGCCCTCGGCGTTCCACCGGATGTGAGTGCCGTTGTGATGACCGTCTTCCCATAGTTCAGAGCATAGCCAAGCGCCCAAGCGGGTGAAGTCGGACAAGATAAGGACGGTTTGCGTCAGGGTGGCAGCGCACAAGCTTGCTTGCTGAACCGTCATATTTGGTGTATTAGTCATGGTGCTTTCTTTCGGAGAAGAGCAATCTACGGCCTCGCTGGGTGCCAGCCCTGCGGGGCCGTTTTGCGTTCAGGGCAATCGCGGAGACCTTGGCGGGCGGGCATCGCAGATCACGCCGCCACCGCACGACCGGCGATAGCGTGGATGCTCGATGCGCGAATGAGCCGGCGCTTGCCGAGCTTCACGCTTTCAAGATCGCCAGCGGATAGCATGGCATAGATGGTCGTCTTCCCGACGCCGCCTAGCATGGCGCGGGCGGTCTCGACTGAGACCAGGACAGGGTCGAACGCAGGCATAGTAACTTCCTTCGCCGGGGCGGAATTGCCCCAAGACCTGAAACTTAGCTGCGCCATTGGTCCTTATGGATACCGTGGAGGAACGCAGGCGAGTTCGCCGGGCCGATGGCGGTCGTACCGCCGCCCAACGGGCTCAAGGACGCCGCTCCTCCGCCGCGCGATCGGCAAGGCTCGGACCGCCCGTCGGTGGCGGCAGGATCAGAGGAGCGGCGGCGTTGCGACATGCGCTGGTCACGCCGTGCACAGGCCCAAGCCGCTTGGCCCTGCCGCTTGCGCCGCCGCCCTGCGCTAGTTTTCCGCTCCAGCGTTGCTGCCGGGCTATCATTGGCAGGCGTGAATGCTGACGCTAGCGCACACTTGCTGGCGATACTTGGTCAAGATCGATGTGCGGCGGCCCTTCGCCTTAGGCTGGGCATTGGTGAGCACTCAGACCCGCAACCGTGCTGCCTAAAGCTCCAGCCATCCAAAAGCGCGATCTCGCACGGGCCGGCTGCTTTTCACCGAGGAGGTCGGAACGACGTAAGTATCTGTGCGACCGGCAAGGATGGTGACTTCCTTTGACTGGGCCACCATCACCCCCGTCATCTGACCGATGGATAAGCGATAGTGGTAGCAATTACTTATGCACTGGGAGGAGAGAGCGGTATCAATTCGATAGGTTGCCCATTCTGCCGTGGAGCCACCGGCTATAATGCCAGCGGACAGCAGCACGCCTGTAAATTGTGCGAGATTTAACGAGCTGAGGGGGTGCCGCATTCTTATTCGAATGCTCCACGTCAGCTCCTCGCTCCGGTATTTTCCAGCAATGCGAGCAATTTCCTGCACCAGCCAAAGCCCGATCAATGCTCCTAGGAACGCCAGTACGAGAAAAGCAAACGGTAGATAGCCGAACGCAATATTATCCTGAACCGAGCTGTCAATTAAACCAGGGCGAAAGCCGAAATTGTGCAGTAAGACATACTTGTAAGAGTAGCCCGAGAGGTAACAAGTCGCAGAGACCATCACGGCGGCAGGGGCCGCGAGCTTTGTAAGCGCCTCCCAAATCGGGTTGTTATCCCTTGCTCGCTCTCTCACCACCGCAAGGGCGGTAGCATTTGGCTTTCGGGGACTGACGTTGATTTTCGGCCTGATAGGTTTCGTTCGCCGTGTCATTCAGTCGGCATGGGCGAGCTATTTCCGCAAAGCAATCAGACAGTTACGCCAATCGTGTCGATTTGGGAGGCGTCGCTGAAGTATGAGTGCAGCACATCGATAAGGGGTGGCTCGCTTAGGCTCGGGAGGGGACGGGTCGCCTATCCATGGGTGAGTGGTAGTCGTGTGGCAGCGTCGCGATATGCGGCGACCGCGGCTTGCCAGAGTTTCAAACCGCATGATCCTGCCGCCGCCTGTGGCGACTTGCCGACGCGCAAAGCTGCGGCCAGCTCGCGATCGGCGGCGGCCTTCACTGCCCAGGCAAGCCCGGCGGCGGCGTGGCGGGCGGCGTGCTGGGCTTGGCCGAAGCGCAGGGCCTCCGCGGCATCGGCGAGCGCACCACGAGCGCGCAGCTCGGCCTCTCCGCCGCCGCCGCCTGCCTCACGCTCAACGACGTTTACACACCACGCCAGCAGCGCGGCGGCGCGCTTCCGCTCCAGCCCAGTGGAGGTGATGCCGCAGCTATCCGATTGCGTATCGCGCGTCCCAACGAGCACTGGCACCAGGGGCAGTAGTAGGTCGGTGCGCCATCGGTCGGGCATGACATCGTTGAGGACCCGGCCGAACTCGATCAGCACTGGGCAGACGCAGGCAGGCCAGTCGCCGTGCCGCTCGCCGGCGAACAGCGCCACCGCCTCCATCAGGCAAAGGCCGTCACCTGGGCCGCTATGCTGGCCAGCGGTCAGCCGGATGTTGTGCCACTCGTGCATGTGTGTGCCTCGCTTCGTTGCCGGCTGCCCGGCCGCATCGCCTACGTGGCTCGCCACCTTGCCCGAGGGGGCAGGTTGGCCTGGGCAGTGGCCCAATCTGAATGCATGTCATATGCTTGCGGCGGGCAGGCGACAGGGTCAAGGGGCGGCCGTGAAAGCTACTGGGGGAGCTCGCCTACCTGATCTTCTAAGTATCGCCGCACGATCTGCCGAGAGAGAGTCGGAGCCTCAGAGCCCAAGCTGATGATCTCGCTCTGCGAGAGGCGACGAACTCCGTGGAACAGCGCGCTACGCAGTTTATATATGCGATCCCAATCGTCGTCACGGTCCGCCATACCCAAACGGGCCAGCATCTTTTTAACGCGATCCGAAATTCCCGTGTTGAACATGCCTGCGACAGCTTTTCTTAGGACAACTTTGTCAGCCTCATTTATAGAGTTGTCGGCTTCAAGGCTGTCACGAATTTTCTTGATCCATTCCTTTTGTTCCGGACTTCGTTTCTCGTTCACGGCCAGCAACTCTACGGCCGCTAATGAAAGAGTGGCAGCTGCCACGGGGTGGTTGCTCATAGTAGAAGCGTTTAATAGCTCACAAGACAGAGAACTTGCCTCGCTCAGTCTACTAATTTGTTTAGTAGATTGATTGATTGCGTCAACATATGGCTCTATCATGAATTTCGCTATCAGTGTTGCGCCCAAGGACACCGTTTGCGAAGTGACAAACGCCGGGTATACGTCCAGGCCGTGAACATCATCTCTTAACCAGACGCCTGTTTTCCGAAACATATCCTCCTTAATCTCATCAGACCACATGCCGGTCGGCTTATTGTCCCCGCCGACATCCACAGGCAGGCCACGAAGTGCACAGATGACGGACAGAGAACGTTGTAGGTCGTGCCCAAACTTCGCGGCTGCCTCAAGGCTGGGGAACCTGGTCGCCGAAAAGATTACCCATTCGTCGGACCCCAGTGTCAGCCCTTGCTGTCGTGGGCGCAGCAAGACTCGCCGGCCCTTGTATTTGAGCTTGATTACTGGGGCTTCAGTGTTGAGCTTGTTGCCGAAGCGGACGCGAAGTCGCATCTTATAGAAGGTGTTTTTGCTCGAAGCCGATGGCTCCGGCATCATCCGGTCAGCTATCCGCCGACGGGCTTCGATCAGTTTAGCGAGTTCGTTTTCTGCCATATCCCGCGCCCCTCGTCGCTGTGAGGAGCTTAGGGGTGCCGGATCGGCTCGCAATCTTAAATTCTGGTGAGATAGCATGCCCAGGCATCCATGAGGCCGCGCCGCTTCTCGAGATAGTTCGTGCGGCGGTAAGCGGCCTCGACCTTGTTGCCGATCGTATGGGCCAGAGCGGCCTCCACCACTTCGCCGGGGAATGCGGTCTGCTCGGCGGCCCAGTCGCGAAAGCTGGACCTCATGCCGTGCACCGTCGCGTCGTCTGCACCGGCCGTGCGCAGCACCTTCGTCAGCGTCATGTCGCTCATCGGGCGCTTGCCGGCGTCACGCGTCAGCGCCCCCGGCCGACCTTTGCCCAGGGTGTCGGCGTCGGTCGCGCGGCCGGTGATGCCGGGGAAGACCAGCTCATCCGACGCCACCTCGGCCATGCGCTTCAGAATGGCGAGGGCGGGCGCGGACAGCGGCACTAGGTGCTGCTTGCCCGCCTTCATGCGATCGGCCGGCACGGTCCACACCGCCGCCGCCATGTCGATCTCGCTCCAGCGCGCGCCGCGCACCTCGCCCGATCGCGCCGCCGTGAGGATCAGGAACTGGAGCGCGAGGCGGCCGATGCTCTCGGTCTCGCCGAGCGTGTGCATCAGCCCAGGCAGCTTGTCGTAGGGCAGCGCGGCGAAGTGGCCATCCTTCTTCGGCTGACGCGGCAGGCCCTTCGACAGAGAGCGCATCGGTGCTTCGTTGGCCCGATGCTCGTGAACATGAGCCCAGTCGAGCACCGCGCCGATGCGCTGGCGGACGCGTCGCGCTGTCTCCGGCTTGGTGAGCCAGATGGGCAGCAACACGCCGAGGATCATCTTGCTGTCGATTTGGTCGACCGTCACGTCGCCCATGCTGGGGAATGCGTAAGCCTCCAGTGACGACAGCCACTGCGCGCGGTGCTTCGGGTTGCGCCAACCGGCTTGCTGCTCGCCGTGCGCCAGCCGGGCCGCCTCACGGAAGGTGGGCACGGCCGCGATGATCTGCCGCGCGGCTCGCTTGGCCGCCACCGGGTCTTCGCCGGCCTTGAGCTGCTTGCGCGTGGCTGCGGCTTTCTCTCGCGCCTCCGACAGCCCCACGGCGGGGTAGGTGCCCAGGCCGATGTCGCGACGCTTGCCATCAGCCTGCCCGCGCCACAGCCACGACTTCGCCCCGCTCTCCCGCACAACGAGCAGCAGGCCGCCGCCGTCGGAGTACCGGCCAGGCTCCTTCGCCGCCTTCACCTGCAACACCGTCAGATTACCCATCAGCTTCCTAGCCCCACATCGCGCCCCACACTTTGTTGTGGTTCTAGCGGAACGTCAATGGTCGCCGGTGAACGCTAGATGTAAGGAAAACTGTACGTTATCAGCTGATCTGCGGTCTCAGATGGCCCTGGGCGGACCAGGGTTGTGCAGACTCCGTCTCCGCCAGCCGGTCTGCTCTGACAGCGATCGTATCGCCCTCCGGGCCGAGGCGTCTGATTTGCGGGCTATCTTCGGCAGCAGCGATAGCGTGATGCAGCGGATGCTTGCCCGACGCTGTTGTGGAGCGTGTGGGCTTTCAGCACGCCGGACCTACCATTTCGTCCGCAGCGTCAGCCCATAGGTGCGCGGGTCGCCCAGCGTGCCGGTGATCGCGCCGGTATTCGCCGCCGACCGCGACAGGAAATAGGCCGCGTCGGTGATGTTGCGGCCCCAGAGCTGGATGTCGAACCGGCCGTCGAGCGCGCGGATGCCGAAGCGGACGTTGACGAGACCATAGCTCGGGATGGCCGAATAGCGGCTGAGGCTCGCGCTGGTGTTGGTGCTGCTGCGATAGCTGTAATCCGATCCCAGATAGAGTTCGGTGTCATGGCCTTCGGTCGGTGCGATCGGCACCTTCACCTCGCCGCCCGTCGACGCCGCCCATTTCGAGACGCCGGGCAGGCGGCGGCCGCTGAGATCGCAGATCGTCTGGCCGGTGATCTCGATCGGGCAGGGCGCGTTGGCATAAGAGACATAGCGCGCATCGTCATAGGTGCCCGAAGCATAGGCCGACAGCCAGCGGGCAGGCGCGATGCGCACGTCGCCCTCGAAACCGCGGGTGCGGACCTTGGCGGCGTTGGTGAAGAAGCTGACGCCGTTGCGCTCGATGTCGACGATGGTCGTCTGATAATCCTTCACGTCGGTCCAGAAAGCGGCGGCATTGGCGGTGACGCGACCGCCCGCCCAACTCGTCTTCAGCCCGGCCTCGTAGCTGTCGATCGTCTCGGGGCGGATCACCGGATTGGCGGCGAACCGGCCGGTGGTGGTGATGTTCGCCAGATTGAGGCCGCCGAATTTGTTGCCGCGCGCATAGGTGACATAAGCGAGCACCGGGCTGGCGACCTTCCACGACAGCGTCGCCTGACCCGACAGACGCCCTGCCTCGGTCGATGCCGCATAGGCATTGGCGACGCCGTAGCGTGCGCGGATCGTCTGTGCCGCCGCCTGTTGCGCCGGCGTCAGCGCGGCCAGCGAGGCGCCGGTCGCGCGCTGGTCGAAATAACCCGACTTCGTCTCATAGGTGTAGCGCAGTCCGGTGGTCAGATCGACCGCGCCCGTGACGTGCCAGGTCGTCTGCGCGAACGCCGCATAGCTGTCGGTGACCGGTCGCGAGTGGCTGACGACGTCATAGCCGTTGAGCGCGGCGGCGCCGACCGCGGCATTGGTGGTCGGCGCGAGGAACCAGTCCGCCGCGCGGCTGCCGTACAGATTGACCGCCTCCGCTGCGATCGACTGATAGAGATAATAGAGACCCGCGACGTAATCGATCCGGCGGTCGCCGTTCGAGGCGATGCGTAATTCCTCGCTGACCTGCTTCTGGTTGTTGCTCTGATGGAAATCGGCGCCGGCGTCGAGCGACGTGCTGTCGCCGTCATTGTGCGGATACCAGTTCCAGGCGCGATATGCGGTGACCGAGGTCAGCGTCGCGTCGCCGAGATCGAAATCGGCGGTGACGTTGATGCCGTGCTGGTTCATCTTGTAACGCGGATCGGCATTGGCGTCGGTGGTGCGCGCCGCAATGTCGGTCGACACCGGCGAATAGCCGAGCCGGGCGGCGCGGTCGTAGTAATTGTTCGCAAAGACCGTGCCATTGTCATAGGTGCGGATCGCACCGAGCAGGATGCTGCCGGCGGTGAACGAGGATTGCCGTCCCCAATCGGCGATCAGGCGCAGCTTGACGCGGTCGGTCGGCTGGAACAGCAATTGACCGCGCAGATTGAGGTCGTGGAAGTCCTGGCCGTAGCGGCCGTCGAAGCGGTTGAAGGTGAACCCGTCGCGATCGGTCTTCGACAGGAACAGCCGCCCCGCCAGCGTATCGGTCAGAGGCCCTGCGATATAGGCGTGGACCTGGCGAAAGTCGTAATTGCCCAGCGATGCGTCGCCGCCGGCCTCGAGATCGAAGGTCGGCGCTTTGGTGGCGACGACGATCGCACCGGCCGACGTGTTCTTGCCGAACAACGTGCCCTGCGGGCCGCGCAACACCTCGATCCGATCGAGATCGGCAAGATCGAAGACGGTCTGCCCGGGCCGCGCGAGATAGACGCCGTCCAGATAGACGCCCACCGCCGGTTCGAGCCCGTCGTTATAGACCGCGACATTGTTGCCCAGCCCGCGGATGTTGATGCTGGTGTTGCGCGGATTGGTGTTGGTGACGACCAGACTGGGGGTGAGCTGCTGGAGGTCGCGCAAGTTGTAGGTGCGGGTCGCCTCGATCTGCGCGGCGCCGAACGCGTTGATGGCGATCGGCACGTCCTGGCTGCGTTCCGGTCGCCGGCGCGCGGTGACGAGGATGTCGCCGGTCGCACCGCTGTCCGCTTCGTCGTCCTGTCGTTCGGTGTCCGGTGTGGCGGCTTGCTGCTGCGCGAAGACGGGAGCGGCGGTCAGGACGGCACTGGCGAGAAGGAAGGACCGGACGAAGGGCGTGGACATGGGGCGGCTGTGCTTTCGTGGCGCTGGCGCGGCGGCTGCCGCATCCCCTTTGGGTAGAAAGATCACCGGCTGTAACGAAAAGCATGAATCCCCATCGGCTTGGTAGGAAATCTTTATTGAGGCTTCGGGGGCGGTGGCTATGCGTGCGTGGACCATCGCAAGGGAGCAAGCATGACCGTCAGACAGATCCTCGCAGCGACGTCGGCGTTGGTCGCAGTGGCGGGCGCCGCGCCCGGCGTTGCGGCCGGGCAGGCCACGTCCGCTGCCGTGTCGCCGGCCCCGGCGGCGCAGCGCCAGCCCAACTTCCTCGTCATCGTCGCGGATGATCTCGGCTGGTCGGATCTCGGCGCGTTCGGCGGCGAGATCCAGACGCCCAATCTCGATACATTGGCGCTGTCGGGCGTGCGCTTCACCGGCTTCCATACCGCACCGACCTGTTCGCCGACGCGATCGATGCTGATGAGCGGCGTCGACAATCACGAGGCGGGGCTCGGCACGATGGCGGAGTTGCTCGGCGATGCGACGCGCGGGCGGCCGGGATATGAAGGCTATCTCAACGACCGCGTCGCCTCGATCGCCGAATTGTTGCACGCCGGCGGCTATGCGACGGTGATGGCGGGGAAATGGCATCTCGGGCTGACCCCCGAGCGCGAACCCGCCGCGCGCGGATTCGAACATAGCTTCGCCCTGCTCCAGGGGCTGTCGAACCATTTCGGCGAGGATCAGAACGCCGCCTGGGCCGCCGCCGGCTATGCGCCGAGTTACCGCGACGACGGCAAGCCGGCGGCGCTGCCGAAGGGCAGCTATTCGGCGGATTATTTTGCGGATCGGTTGATCGGCTATCTCGACGGTGCGGCGCGGGCCGGCGATGCGCGCCCGTTCTTCGCCTATCTGCCGTTCACGACGCCGCACTGGCCGCTGCAGGCGCCGGCGGAGACGATCGCCAAATACAAGGGACGGTACGACGCGGGCTATGAGGCGTTGCGTGATGCGCGGCTCGCACGCCAGAAGCAGCTCGGCCTCGTGCCCGCCGATGCCGTCGCGCATGCGACGGAAAAGGTGCCCGCCTGGTCGTCGCTCAGCGCCGAGGGGAAGGCGATCGAGGCGCGGAAGATGGAAGTCTATGCGGCGATGGTCGACCGGATGGATCAGAACGTCGGCCGGGTGATCGCTGCGCTCAAGCGGCTCGGCCGCTATGACGATACGATCATCCTGTTCTTCGCCGACAATGGTCCCGAGGGCAATGTCATCGAGGCGCCGAGCCCGCGGTTCAAACCGGCGACGCCCGGCGCGGCTGCGGCCGACGCTCCGAAGCAGCCCGCGCCTGCATTGGGCATCGACAACAGTCTCGCCAATATCGGCAGGGGCAGCAGCTACGTCGGCTACGGACCGGGCTGGGCGCAGGCCAATTCGACGCCGTCGTGGCTGGTCAAGGGCTATCCGACCGAGGGCGGCATCCGGGTCAGCGCGTTCGCGACGGGACGCGGCGTCAAGGGCGGCGGCCGCATCGCCAACGCCAATCTCGACGTTCGCGACGTCGCGCCGACGCTGCTCGATTATGCGGGGCTACGCCAGCCGCAGCAGTTCGCCGGCCATCCGATTCTGCCGCACGAGGGGCACAGCCTGCGCCCGGTGCTC
Organism: Sphingomonas taxi; assembly: GCF_000764535.1. Lineage (NCBI taxonomy): Bacteria > Pseudomonadati > Pseudomonadota > Alphaproteobacteria > Sphingomonadales > Sphingomonadaceae > Sphingomonas > Sphingomonas taxi. Next base: position 3,475,837 of record NZ_CP009571.1, read on the forward strand.
GCCGCGGAGGCGGCCGGCGTGCGTACCGCGCAGGAGCCCGTCGGCTACGAATTGTTCTTCCGGCGCGCGCTGCGCAAGGGCGACTGGAAGGCGGTCTACCTGTCGGCGGGGACCAATCGATATACGCGGCAGGGGGTGAGTACGGGACGCTGGCAGCTCTTCAACGTCGCCGCCGATCCCGGCGAGACCAGGGATCTCGCGGTGGCGGAGCCGGGCAGATTGACCGAGCTGGTCGCCGCTTATGATGCCTATGCCAAGGCGAAGGGGGTGGTGCCGTTGCCCGCGGCGGAAACCGCCGCCGCTCCGGCGGCGCGGCCGTGACGCGCGGGGGTGCGCTGCTGCTGGCGCTGGTCGCGCTGGCCGGGATCGGCGCGCGTGCCCCGGCGGTGACGGCGCGCTGCCTGACCGGGGACGCCCGCGTCTTCATCCCGGCGGGTGCGGTCCTGCTCGGCGAGGATGGCGACGGGCGGCCGGGGCAGGCGACCCCGGTCGCCGCCTTCTGGATCGATGCGCATGAGGTGACCAACCGCCAGTTCGCCGCCTTCGTCGCGGCGACCGGCTATCGCACCCGCGCCGAGCGCGACGGCGCGTCCGCGCTGTTCGTGTCACCGGCGCAGCCGGTGTCGCTCGACGACGCATCGCGCTGGTGGCGGTTCGTCAAGGGCGCCGACTGGCGGCATCCGCAGGGGCCGGGCAGCGACCTGTCGGGCAAGGCGGACGAGCCGGTCGTCCATGTCGACCGCGACGATGCGGTCGCTTATGCCGGTTGGGCCGGCGGCGCGCTGCCGACCACCGAGCAATGGGAACGCGCCGCGCGGGGCCGTCAATATGCCGGTCGCGCGCCGATGGACTGGGCGTTCCCCGGCGGCAAGCCGCGCGCGAACGTGTGGGAAGGCGTCTTTCCGATCCGCGATACCGCGGACGACGGCTATGCCGGCCTCGCCCCGGTCGGATGTTTCGACGCCAACGACTTCGGCGTGTACGACATGGTCGGCAACGTATGGGAATGGGTCGCCGGGCAGGATGCGGTCGGACTGGTGAAAGGCGGCAGTTTCCTGTGCGCGGTCAATTACTGCGCGAACTTCCGCCCGGCGGCCTATCAGGCGCAGGAGCATGATCTACCGACATCGCATATCGGCTTTCGCATCGCGTATCGCGGCGAGCGAAAATTCTGAACATCGACTTGGAGTGGCGATATATTCCGAGCCGAAAGCCGGCGGCTCGATCGCCTAAGCCGCGTCGCGCAGCGTCTGCAGCACGGTATGGATCACCGCCTTCTCACTACCCGCTGCCGCCGCCTCCAACTGCTCCTCGAGTTCTGCCGCACGTACGCCGAGGTCCTTTTGCCCGAACATCGCAGCGGAGCCCGCCAGCTTGTGGAGCAGTCCGGCAAGCTGCTTGACCCCCTCGTCATCCACCCGATCGTCGTCGTCGAGCCGCTTGGCGAAGGCGAGCAGTTCCGCCTTGCGCGCGTCGAAGCGCGCTTGCAGCGCCGGACTGATCTTGAACGTCGGCGTGACGAGGACCTTGGCGGGCACGGAGCGCGTCCATTTCTGGACGGCGCGAGTGAGGATCGCCAGATCGAGCGGCTTGGCGAGATGGTCTTGCATCCCGGCGTCGAGGCATGTGGCGACGTCGTCGGCATAGGCATTTGCGGTCAGCGCCACGATCGGCAGGCGATCGGCGGTGATCCCCGCGGACCGTATCGCCCTGGCGGCGTCCAGCCCGTCCATGACGGGCATCTGCACATCCATCAGCAGCAGGTCGAAGCGCGCATCGGTCGCGGTCGCCGCCTGCACGGCGCGCAGACCGTTATCGACGATGACGCAGTCGTGGCCGAGCCGCGACAGCATCGCCTTCATCAGGACCTGATTGACGTCGTGATCTTCGGCGAGAAGGATGCGGAGCGGGCGCTGCTCGGTCGTCCGGGCGGCGATCGGCACCGCTTCCCGCTCGTCGGATTGCGCGGGCAGCAGCGGCAGGCGAAGCGTGAACGTCGTGCCGATCCCCTCGTCGCTGGTCAGTTCCAGGCTGCCGCTCATCAACGCTGCGAGCTGCTTGCTGATCGCGAGGCCGAGACCGGTCCCGCCGAACCGCTTCGCTGTGGAATGTTCGGCCTGGGTGAACTGGTCGAATACCGCAGCCTGACGATGCGCGGGAATGCCAATGCCGGTATCCTCCACGGCGACCTCGAACATCGGCCGCCCCTGTCCCTCGACTCCGTATGCGCGCAGGCACACGCTGCCTGCCGGCGTGAATTTCACCGCGTTCGCCAGCAGGTTCAGCGTCACCTGGCGCAACCGCAGGCCATCGAGCAGCACGCAGACCGGCAGCGCCTCGTCGATCTCGACATCGAGTTGAAGACCCTTCTGGGAGGCGGCGGGCTGCACGAGCTTGATGCAGTTGCGCAGGGCATGGCGCAGATCGATGGGCTCGGGTGAGATCTGCATCTGTCCTGCCTCGATCTTGGAGAGATCGAGAATGTCGTTGAGCAGCCGCATCATCGCCTTGGCGGAGTCGACGATCAACTGCGCCTGATGGCGTTGCTCCATCGATATCTCGCTGTTGAGCAACAGGTCGGCGAAGCCGAGAACACCGTTCATCGGCGTTCGTATCTCGTGACTCATATTGGCGAGGAAGCTCGACTTGGCGCGGACGGCGGCTTCCGCATGCTCGCGCGCCGCCTCCAGCTCGACTTCGAGGCGCTTGCGTTCGGTGACGTCGCGCAACGACGTGATGATCTCGCGCGGTTCGCCGGTTGCGGGATCGCGGACGAGGCCGGAATGCGCCTCGATCCATAGCTCGTATGCGGGCGTATCGATCCGCTTCGCACGGTAGGCGCGCACGCCGCGATCGACGGTGCCGGTGACGAGCGCGCTATGGAACGACTGCATTTCCGCGCGATCGTCGGGATGAACCGAGGCGCCGAGCCGCTGCCCGACCAGCAGGCTGGCCTTGATCCCGAACAGCTGCTCGACCGATGGCGACGCGTAGATGCAGCGGCCCTTGAGGTCGACGCGCAGCACGGCATCGGTGGCGTTCTGCGCGAGAAGCGACAATTCCGACTCGGCCATCTGGCGACGCAGGATGTCTGCCTCGAGCCGCTCGTTCACGATGCGCAAGGCGTTAAGTCGCCTCCAGCGGTCGTGGTAGACGAGCACGGCGAGCAGCACGATGAGCAAGCCGCTGACGATGAGCCCCGCCTGGATCGGCGCGCGGAAATTCTCGGCATGCTTCAGCCGGATGGCGAGCAGGCGTCGCTCTTCGGCGCTGATGCGCTTGATCAGGTCGATCAGGGCGGCGGTCGCCACATGGCTCTCGGGGCTCGCCATGATCCTGGCCGCGTCGCTTGCCTTGCCCTGCCGGGTCAAGGCGATGGTCTCGCCGATGTCCTTCAGCCTGGTGTTGGCGATCTTGGCGAACGCCTCGACCCGCGCATGCTGATCGGGATTGTCGTTCGTCGATCGGCGAAGCGTCGCCAATTGCCGCGGTACCTTGCGCGAGATTTCGGCGAGCGTGTCGCCGGCCTGCGCGTCGCCGAGGACGAGGGCACGTCGGTACACCTCCGCCCGCAGCAGGTCGACGCGGACATCGGACAGATGCTCCTTGACGACATAGGTGTGACGAACCCAGGCGTCGGCCTTCTGCTTCTCGTGGACCAGCCAGAGCCCGGAACCCGCGCAGCAGATCAGCAGGACGAGCGCGACGACGAGCGCGACCTGCGACCTTACCCTCTCCGTGTACATTTCCGCGCCTCCCGTGAGACGTCGTCTCTATGGCGGGATTGGTTAAGGCCTTGTTGAACCATTGCTTCTTAATGATGGACGCGCGGGTTCAGGGTGGCGCGTCGCTTTGAACCCCAAATGTCGAAACCTGGAGCGAGACACGAATGGCCCGGATCATCATCGCCGACGACGACGAGATCGTCGGTGAAATCGCCCGCGATGCGCTCATCTCGGCCGGCCACGGCGCCGGGCTCGTCCTCGATGGTGGCGAAGCGCTCAAGATCATCAAAGCAAGAAAGCCCGATCTGGTGATCCTCGATTGCAACATGCCGGGGCTGGCGGGCGTCTTGCTGGTGCAGGAGTTGCGCAAGAGCGCTGCCTTCGCCGATCTGCCCGTCATGATGCTCACCGGGCGTCAGGGCCAGCGCGACGAGGAGCTCGCGCGCTTCGCAGGCGCCAACGATTATATGAAGAAGCCGTTTGACCCCGACGAACTGGTGTTCCGGGTCGAGCAGCTTCTTGCCAAGGCGTAGGACCCGGGCTCGGATTCTCCATGTCGGAAATGACGAACGTGTCGCCACGCGGGCACGACGGGTCTCATCGCGGTTCGCCACGTCACGACGTGTCTTTCATGCCCGCTAAGCTTCGGGACCATATGGCGTTTGCCGTGATGCGAACGGTTTCGTGCCATCCATTGACACAAATCGCGCACATGCGCAGGGCCGGATCATGACTTCGCGCCTCTCCTGCAACGTATCGCTGACGCCCGAGCTGAAGAGCTTCATTTCGAGCAGTTTGGCCACGGGCGATTATGCCAACGTCAGCGAAGTCGTCAGGGCGGGGCTTCGCGCCCTGCGCGATGGCCAGGGGCCGATCGCTCGACCTGCGATACAGGGTTGGCCGGTGGCCGGAGGTGAGTGCGGCACGCTGATCCGCAATCGCGATTGGAGCCGTACCACGCTTGGCGCGCCCGAAGGTTGGCCACACGAGATGCGCGCGACCATCTCCAACCTCGTCAATTCGCCGATCGCAAAGGTGCTGATGTGGGGACCAGACCACATCATGTTCTACAACGATGCCTATCGGGAGATCGCCGGTGATCGGCACCCGCTCGCGCTCGGTACGCCGGTGGCGGAGGCCTTCCCCGAGGTTTGGGACTGGAATGGCCCGGTGCTGGCCGCCGTCCTCAAGGGCGAAACGCAGTCCTATCTCGACCAGCCGATCGTCTTCGAGCGTCCCGGTGGCCCCCAGACACTGATGCTAGGCCTGTTCTACACCCCCGTGTACGATGCCGATGGCACGCCCGGCGGGGTGCTCTGCACGATCATCGACAACAGTGCGCGCGTCGCCACCGAGCGCAAGCTGGCGGCGAGCGAGGCCGAACTGCGCCGCATCGCGGACGCGGTGCCGATGCTGGTATCCTACGTCGATCGCGAGCACGTCTACCGCTTCGCCAATGCCGACTATGAGGCCTGGTTCGGCATCGCTCCCGAAGCGATGATCGGCAAGCATGTCCGGGAGGTGATCGGCGAGGAGGCGTATCGCTCGCGCGCGGCAGACCTCGATCGGTCTCTGGCGGGCCATGCGGTGATCGCCGAAACGGTGCTTCATCACCGTGACCTGGGGCCGCGCCAGACCGAGATCCGCTACGTGCCCCACGTTGGCGACAACGATACGACGGTCGGCGTCTACATCCTCGGTATCGACGTCAGTGACCGCGCCGAGCGCGAGCTGGAGATCAAGGCCAGCAACAGCCGGTTCCGCACTGCCATGGAAGCGGTTCACGGCGTGCTCTGGACGAACAGCGCCGACGGTCGCATGATCGGCGAACAGCCCGGCTGGAGCGCGCTGACCGGGCAGAGTCCGGATCAATACCAGGGCTTCGGCTGGGCATCGGCCGTCCACCCGGATGACTCGGCAGCGACGGTCATCGCCTGGAACCAGGCGGTGACGACCCGCAGCATGTTTGTGCACGAGCATCGGGTGTGCCGCTACGATGGCGAATGGCGGACCTTCGCCATTCGGGCATTGCCCATTCTCGATGGTGCCGGCGAGATCAGGGAGTGGGTGGGAGTCCACACCGACATCTCGCACCAGCGCGCAGCGGAGGCGAGCCTGCGGGAGCATGCGGAGAGTCTGGCACGCCAGGTCCGGCATCGCGAGCGCGCCGAGGATCAGCTCCGGCAACTCAACGAAACGCTCGAAAGCCGCGTCATCGATGAAATCGCGGAACGCCGCCAGGCAGAGGTGAAGCTCGCCCAGGCGCAGAAGATGGAGACCGTCGGCAAGCTGACGGGCGGCGTCGCGCACGACTTCAACAATCTGCTCCAGGTCGTCGGCGGCAATCTCCAGCTGCTCATGCGGGATGTGGCGGGCAACGAGCGTGCCGAAAAGCGCGTCGCAAACGCGATGGCCGGCGTTGCGCGCGGCGCGAAGCTCGCGGCCCAACTGCTCGCCTTCGGCCGCCGTCAGGCATTGGAGCCCAAGGTCGTCAACGTCACCCGCTTCGTGCAGGGGATGGACGACATGCTGCGTCGCGCGATCGGTGAGGCGATCGAAGTGGAGACCGTCTTCTCCGGCGGGCTGTGGAATACCTTCATCGATCCCGCGCAGATCGAGAATGCGCTGCTCAATCTGGCGATCAACGCACGCGATGCGATGGAAGGCCGCGGCAAGCTGACCATCGAATTGGCCAATGCTCATCTCGACGACGCCTATGCGCGCTCCCACGACGAAGTGACGCCGGGCCAATATGTCATGCTGGCGGTCAGCGATACGGGTTCGGGCATGTCGCCCGAGATCATCGCCAAGGTGTTCGAGCCGTTTTTCTCGACGAAGGCCGAGGGCAAGGGGTCGGGCCTCGGCCTTTCCATGGTCTATGGCTTCGTCAAGCAGTCGGGCGGCCACGTGAAGATCTACTCGGAAGTCGGCGAGGGCACCACGATCCGGCTCTACCTGCCGCGGGCGACCGAGGTCGAAGACGTCGAGGTCGTCAGCGATGCAGGACCGATCACGGGCGGCACGGAAACGGTGTTGGTGGTGGAGGACGACGAAGAGGTTCGCGCCACCGTCGTCGAGATGCTGACCGATCTCGGCTACCGGGTCCTCAAGGCACCGGAAGCGACGAGCGCGCTCGCGGTCATCGAGAGCGGGGTTCCGATCGACATGCTCTTCACCGACGTGGTCATGCCAGGGCCGCTGAAGAGCCCGGAACTCGCCCGCAAGGCGCGCCAGCGCCTGCCCGACCTCGCCGTGCTGTTCACCAGTGGATATACTGAAAATTCGATCGTGCACGGCGGCAAGCTCGACAAGGGTGTCGAACTGCTGTCCAAGCCATATACCCGCGATGCGTTGGCTCGGAAGTTCCGCCATGTCCTGGCCAATCAGCGCCAGCGGGGGCAGGCATCGATCCCGACGGCTGCCGTTCCCGAGCTCGTCACCGCCTGCTCGGCACCGATCGCCTCGACGCCGACGCTACGTCGGACGGCGCTGCTGGTCGAAGACGACGACCTCATCCGCGGGAACACCGGCGAGATGCTGGAGCAGGCCGGCTTCGTCGTGGTAGAAGCCGCCAGCGCCGAGGAGGCGTTGATGGCGCTGCAGACCGCCCCCGTCGACGTGCTCGTGACCGACCTCAATCTCCCGGGAGCGTCCGGGCGTGAGCTCGCCGAAAAGGCCCGCGCATTGCGCCCCGACGCTACCGTCGTGTTCGCAACCGGCGATCCCGGAGCGGTTGCCAACGAGATCGACTGTGTCGTTCTGGCCAAGCCCTACAACGCCGAAGCGTTGATCGCGGCCATCGCCACCCGCCCCGACGCCGAGCCTGCCGCAAGCGCCCTCACGGACATGGCCGCTCGCTGATGTGCCTGATGCCCGGGTGTTCCCCGACTTTGAACGCTCGTCCATCTTCGCAAGCGATCGGCTGGTCCCCCATGTCATTGGCACCAGCCGCCTTTCCCGAAGGCCTCTTCTAAGACGGTTTGAGCCGGTTGGCGCGGCTCACCTGAATCCCTTCTTTCGCCCATCCCGCCCGTGATTTGCATATGTCCTTCGATGGGCCGGGTTGAGGCATTGCCGCGGGCAGATCAGCGAAGAATTTGATACAATAGACGTCCCGGCGCTGATCATACTGCGCCTTATAGTCGTCCGTTATGGTCGTGATCCGGCGTGGCATAGCCGCGGCGCCGGTCGATAGCGATGCGATCAGCGTGACCGCCGCCAAAGCCTTGCTCGTGTTGGTCGGTATCATATCCGGCTCCCCGTAAACGCCCGCCACCAGTCCGCGGCGGCTCTGTCCAGAGGTGCAAAATGTGTGCCATACGAGTAACACACCTCGTCTCTCGGGGGGATGGGACCGTGCCTCGTCGCTAGCCACTATTATATGACGAAAAACGCCAAGCTTTGGCGTGCATGCCATCTACTGCAAAGGTGGATCGACGTCAGGAGCCGCTACAATGACGATGTGCTCCCGAGCTACCATCATGCGTCGCCTTCCCTCCGCCGAGGCGGGCGTAGAGGGTCGGCAGCACGAACAAGGTCAGCAGCGTCGCCGAAACGAGGCCGCCGATCACGACGGTGGCCAGCGGCTTCTGTACCTCCGCACCCGCACCATGGCCCAGCGCCATCGGCACGAAGCCGAGGGACGCCACCAGCGCCGTCATCGCGACCGGGCGAAGCCGGGCGAGCGCACCGTCATGCGCGGCCTGAACCCGGTCCATGCCCCGGGCCATCAGGTCGTGGATCGACGACACCATCACGAGGCCATTGAGGACGGCGATCCCCGACAGCGCGATGAAGCCGACCGCCGCGGATACCGAGAACGGCATGCCCCTCAAGGTTAGGGCCAGCACGCCGCCGACCAGCGCCAGCGGCACGCCGGTGAAGACGATCGCTGCGTCGCGCACCGAGCCGAGCGCGCCGTAGAGCAGCAGCATGATGGCGGCGAAACAGACGGGTATGACGAGCAGCAGCCGGTCGCGCGCCGAGGCCAGATTCTCGAAATGCCCGCCCCATGCGACGTAGGTGCCCGGCGGCATCTTCACCTGCTCGTCGATCGCCGCCCGCGCCTCCGCGACGACGCCGGCGACGTCGCGGTCGCGGACGTTCGCCTGGACGACGACGCGGCGCTTGCCGTTCTCGCGGCTGATCTGGTTCGGGCCGTCGACGACCGCGATGTCGGCCACCGTCGACAGCGGCACGAAGCCGCCGGCCGACGTCGGCACCGGCACCTGCGCCACCTCGGTCAGGTCCGACCGGGATGCGTCCGACAGGCGGATCACGACCGGGAAGCGCCGGTCGCCCTCGAAGATCACGCCCGCCTCGCGACCGCCGATCGCGGCGCTGACGGTATCCTGCACGTCGCCGGCGGTGACGCCGATCCGCGCCATCGCCATGCGGTTGGGGCGGATGTCGAGCATCGGCAGCCCTTCGGTTTGTTCGACCCGCACGTCGACGGCGCCGCGCGTCTTGCGCAGGATGTCGGCGATGCGGCCGGCGGCGTCGGTCATGCCGCCGAAGTCGTCGCCGAAGACCTTCACCGCGATGTCGCCCCGCACGCCTGCGATCAGTTCGTTGAAGCGCATCTGGATCGGCTGGGTGATCTCATAGGCGTTGCCGGGCAGCGTCGAGAGCTGCTGCGCCATGCGCTCCACCAGCTTTTCCTTGCCGAGACCGGGGTCGGGCCACTCGGCACGCGGCTTCAGGATGACGAAAGTGTCGGTCGCGTTCGGCGGCATCGGGTCCGAGGCGATCTCCGACGTCCCCGTCCGCGAGAAAGCGAATCGCACCTCGGGCTGGCGGGCGAGCATCTTCTCGATCCGAAACTGCATCGCCTGGCTCTGGTCGACCGAGGTGCCGGGGATGCGCACCGCCTGAACGAGGATGTTGCCCTCGTCGAGCTGCGGCAGGAATTCCCGTCCCAGCGTGGTGAAGGCGACGCCGGCGAGCGCGAGCGTACCGATGGCGACGCCGAGCGTGACGCCCGGTCGCCCCATCGCCTTGCCGAGGCCCGGCTCGTAGCGGCGACGCAGCCAGCCGATCATCCGGCTCTCCTTCTCGTCGACCGGTCGGCCGAGCAGACAAGCGATCGCCGCCGGCACGAAGGTCATCGACAGGATGAACGCGAAGACGAGCGCGATCATGACGGTGAGGGCCATCGGTTCGAACATCTTGCCCTCGACGCCGGTGAAGGTGAGCAGCGGCGCGTAGACGAGGATGATAATCGCCTGACCGTAGACGGACGGGCGGATCATCTCGCGCGCCGATGCCGCGACCAGGTCGAGCCGCTGCCGGAGCGGCAACGGTGCGGGGCGGCCGTGCTGGGCATCGCCGAGCCGTCGCAGCGCATTCTCGACGATGATGACGGCGCCGTCGACGATCAGGCCGAAGTCGAGCGCGCCGAGGCTCATCAAATTGGCCGAAACGCCGGCGCGCAGCATGCCGACGCTGGTCAGCAGCATGGTGATCGGGATCACCAGCGCCGCGATCAGCGCCGCGCGGACATTGCCGAGCAGCGCGAACAGCACGACGATGACGAGCAGCGCGCCCTCCGCCAGGTTGCGGGCGACGGTGGCGATGGTCGAATTGACCAGCTCGGTGCGGTCGAGCACCGGCTTGACGACGACATCGACGGGCAGTGCCCGGCCGATCTGCTTCAGCCGTTCGCCGACCCCGGTGGAGACGGTGCGGCTGTTCTCGCCGATCCGCATCACCGCGGTGCCGACGACGACCTCGTGGCCGTTTTCGGATGCGGACCCCATGCGCTGCGCCTGGCCGGTACGAACGGTGGCGATCTGGCTGAGCAGGATCGGCACGCTTTCGCGCGTGGCGATCACCGTGCGCGCCAGTTCGTCGGCGTTGCGGACGCGCCCGTCCACACGCACGGCAAGCCCTTCGCCGTTGCGGTTCACGACGCCAGCACCGGCGCTGCTGTTGTTGCGCTCCAGCGCGGTGGCGAGATCCTGCAGCGTGATCCGCATCGCCGCCATCCGCTGGATGTCGGGGACGACGAGATATTGTTTGGTGTAGCCGCCGAGGCTGTCGACCCCGGCGAGGCCGGCGCTGCTCTTCAACTGCGGCGTGACGATCCACTCCTGGACGGTGCGCAGATAGGTCGCCTTGTCGGCGGCCGTGACGAGGTGGTCGCCCTCGGGCGTGATATAGCTGCCGTCCTTCTGGAGCCCGGGTTCGCCGTTGCGGTGATTGACCTCGTCGAGCTCGCGATACTCGACCGTCCACATGACGATGTCGCCGAGTCCGGTGGCGATCGGTCCCATCTCCGGGTTCACCCCGTCGGGCAAGGTCTCCGCGGCGGTGCGCAGCCGCTCGGCGACCTGCGCCCTCGCGAAATAGATGTCGGTGCCCTCGTCGAAGACGGCGGTGACCTGTGCGAAACCGTTGCGGCTGAGCGACCGGGTGTATGCGAGGCCAGGAATGCCGGCGAGCGCGGTTTCGACGGTGAAGGCGACCTGCTTCTCAATCTGATCGGGCGAGAGGGCCGGCGCGACGACGTTGATCTGCACCTGATTGTTGGTGATGTCGGGGACGGCGTCGATCGGCAGGCGCTGGATCGCGAACACCCCGGCGAGTGCCGCGGCGACGGTCAGCAGCAGGACGAGCCAGCGCTTTTCGACGGCGAAGGTGACGATGCCGGCGAGGACGGGGCGGGCGACCATGGCCTAGTCCTCGTCCTTCGCTTGCGCCTTGCCGAGTTCGGCCTTGAGCGTGAACGAGTTGGTCGAGGCGATGCGCTCCTCCCCGGTCAGCCCGGCGGTGATGCTGACCGAGCCGCCGTTGGTGCGGCCGAGCGTCACCGGCATCGCCCTGAACCCGGACGGGGTCCGCACGAAGACGTGCGACCTGTCGCCGATCATCTGCACCGCGGCGGACGGCACGGCGACGCTGCGATCGCTTTTGGCTGGCAGCAGCACGGAGACGCTGACGGTCTCGCCGACGCGCCAGATGCCACCGGCGTTGTCGATGGTGGCGATCACCGGCACGAGACGGGTGGTCTCGTCGAGGATCGGCGAGACGAAGGTCACGCGGCCGTCCTGACGCCGTCCGGCAGACGTGACCTCGACGCGGGTGCCCGGCGCGACGTGACCGGCATCGGCCGGTACCAGCGACATGGTCACCGACACTCTGGCCAGGTCCGCAACCCGGAAGATCTCGGCGTCGGCGGCGATCTGCTGGCCGAGCGTCGCGGAGCGGGCGATCACCCGGCCGGCGATCGGCGAGCGCACCGTGATGCGGTTGAGAGCGCCGCCGCCCCCGCCCGTGGCCGACAGCTGCTGATTGGCGAGACGCAGCGCGATGTCCGCCTCGGTCGCGGCGGTGCGGGCGGCGACGAGGTCCTGTTCGGGCGACACGCGTTCGGCGAACAGCCGCTGCTCGCGGCGCAGATTCGATCGTGCGAGGGCGGAGCGAGCCCGCGCGGCTGCCACTTCGGCGTTGAGGCTTGCTGCCTCCCGGCTCTCGATGACGGCCAACGTCTCGCCGCGGCGGACCGGCTGGCCAAGGTTGCGGGTCAGCGCGACCAGGCGGCCGCCGATCGCGGCCGACACGACCTGCACGCCTTGCGGGTCGCCCTCGATGGTCGCGGGAAGCTCGATCGCCCCGGCGACGCCGCCGACGGTCGGCCGGGTGACCTCGATGCCGGCGTCGGCGATCTGCTGCGCCGAGAGCGTGGCGGTCGTCGGATCGCCGCTGGCCGCTCCCTTCGTCTCGCCTGCCTCACTGGCGTTCTCGACGGGCTCGGCCGAGCGGCCGCAGCCGGTGACGGCGAGGGTCAGGACCGCCGGCATCGCGGTCTTCAGGATGCGGTTCATCGGTGATCGTCCTTGGAAAGCGGCGCGGCGGCGGTCAGCCGTTCCAGCCGTGCCTGCGCATCGTGATGGGCGGCGAGCGCGTCGATCGCGGCCGTGCGGGTTTCGAGCAGCGTGCGCTCGGCATCGAGCAGGTCGAGCTGTCCGAACTTGCCCTCGCGGTAGCCGATGCGGGCGATCCGGGCGGCCTCGGTCGCGGCGGCGAGCGCGGGTCCGGCGGCGTTGCGTGCCGTCGTCGCGGCGTTCTCCGCCTCGGCCTGCGCCGTGGCCACGTCCTGCTCGGCGTCGAGCAGCGCGACGCGCCGCCGTGCGTCCGACTGCTCGCGCTGCGCCTCGGCGAGGGCGATGCTCGCTCGCCCGTTGTTGAAGACGTTCAGCGGGATGGAGATGCCGAACACGGCCGCGACGTCGTTGGTCTGTTCCAGCCGGCGGGCACTGGCACTGACCGTCAGATCGGGCACGCGCTGGCTGCGCGCGAGACGGACCTGCGCCGTGGCCGTGTCGAGGTCGGCACGCGCCGCGGCGACGGTCAGCGATGTCGACGTCATCATGGGCCGCGACGGGCCGGCCGAATGGACCGCGTCGAACCAGTCGCTGTTGAGCCGGCCCACCGGCATGCCGAGCAGCCGGGCGAGATTGTCGGAGGCCACCGCCGCCGACCGGCGTGCCCGTTCGAGCGTCCCCGCGGCGGCGATGCGCGCCACGTTGGCGCGCTGCTCCTCGAGCGGTGATGCGCGACCGGCCTGCACCCGGACGCGGGCGGCACGCAGGACCTCGGCGGCGATGCCGACCTGATCCTCCGCAATGGAAACCCGACGCTGGGCGGCGGCGGCGGCGGTGTAGGTCTGCGTCACCCGCAACCGCAGGTCGGCGCGCGCGATCTCCGCCTGCAGGCCGGCACGTCCGATCTGCGCGTCGGCGACGGCGATGCGGGCGCCACGCTTGCCGCCGCGCTCCACCGGCAGCGCGAGGCCGAGCGTCGTCTCCGACGAGCGCAGTCCCCGATAGAGGCCGGTGCCCGCGACGTTCTCCGCCTCACCGACGATCGACGGATTGGGTCGGAGGCCGGCGAGGCGGCGCTGCGCTTCGGCGGCACGGATACCCGCCGCGGCCACGTCCCGGAACGGCGACGACGCGCCCGACCGGTCGATCGCTTCGGCCAGCGTGAGGACGGGCATTGCGGCGGCGGTCTGTCCGGTCTGGGCCTGCGACGACGATGCGCAGGCGCCGGCGGCCAGAACGGCCGCGATGATGCGATGCATGAATTGCTCCCGACGGTAGCGACCCGGACGCGCATGCGCGCGCGCCCGATCGACGCGTCAGGCCTGCGGCGGTCGGAGGCTGGCTTCCGTGTCGTGTCCGCTCAGCGCACGGCTGCGCACTGCGGGCGGCATCGTCGATGCGACGAGCGTCCGGCCGATCATCGTCCCGACGACCGGCGTGTCCACGTGGTGCTCGTGGCAGCTGGCGTGATGGTGGGGGTAGGCCTTGTTCGCGTCGGCAGGCACCTCGTCGCCATCGCCCGGTGCATGGGCGGCCGTTTCGGTCCTGCTCATCTCGACGCCGCCTGCTTCCGCGGCATGCGCCATCCCGGCCCAGGCCGTCAGGACCAGCATCAGGCACGCCAGGAGGGGCACGAGCTTGCGCATGGCTGTGCCTAGCATTCTGCCGGCACCGTGTAACCCCGTCCGGCAGCCACCCTCTCGTCCGAGGTTCTGCCGCAACCGCCGCAAGCCATGGCCGTCGTCCCTCGCGAAGTGCGTCCGACAGGTTATATGCACCCTATAGCTACTACAGGGTCAAGCGAATGATGTGGTTCGTCGTGAAGTCGCTGCTCTCGGGTGTGATCGTTGCCGTCGTCTCCGAGGTGGCGCGTCGCAGCCCGGGGTTCGGCGCTCTCGTCGCTTCGTTGCCGCTCGTCTCGATCCTCGGCATGATGTGGCTGTGGCACGACACGGGTGATCCCGATCGCCTGGCAGCCCATGCGAGCGCGACCTTCTGGTATGTGCTGCCGTCGCTGCCGATGTTCCTCGTCATCCCGCTCCTGATCCGCAGCGGCGTGCCTGTCTGGTGGGCTCTGGCCGCCGGGTGCGCGGTGACGGTGCTGCTCTACACGGCGATGACGGTGTCCGCCTCGAGGCTGGGGATCGCGCTGTGACCCATTTGACGATCGGCAAGCTCGCCAGGGAGACCGGTACGACGGTCGAGACGATCCGTTATTACGAGCAGGTCGGGCTGATCGCCGCCCCGGCGCGGACCAACGGAAACTATCGGGCCTTCCGTCCCGCTGATCTGGAGCGGCTCCGCTTCATCCGGCGGACACGGGACCTCGGCTTCTCGCTCGATGAAGTCCGCGCATTGCTGGACATGGCGATAGAGCGGGATCGGGATTGTGGCGAAGTCGACGAACTGGCCAAACGGCATCTGAACGCGATCGACCAAAAGATCGCGGACCTCGTCGCGTTGCGACGCGACCTCGCCAGCGTCATCGCGCGCTGCGCCGGGGGCACGGTGGCGGATTGCCAGATCCTCCAGACCTTCTTGCCACGGCTTCCCGGCAAGAGCGGGCCGGGCACGGCGAGTTGACCGTCGACTGTCCTGACATCTGTCGGAATATCGCCCGATCTCGAAACACCCTAACGCTTCGCCACGCCGGTCGATTGCCGGATGATGAGCTCGTGGCGATGGCTCCGGCATAGGATCGGGGGCGTGTCCTTGAGCTGGGCGACGACCATATCGGCGGCGGCGACCGCCATGTCGAACACCGGCTGGCGGACGGTCGTGATCGCCGGCCAGGCGATGCGCGCGACTTCCGAGTCATCGAAGCCGGTGATCGACACGTCGCCCGGCACCGTCAGCCCGGCCTCCAGCGCCGCGATCAACGCGCCGACTGCCATGTCGTCGTTCTGCGCCAGGATCGCGGTCGGCCGATCGGCGCGGGCGAGCAGCGTCGTCGCGGCGGCATGGCCGCTTTCATAGGTGTAGAAGCCCGTCGCGATCCGCTCCGGGGCGATGGTGATGCCGGCCGCGGCGAATGCCTCGGCGAAGCCCTGCATGCGCGCGTCGGCGGAGGCATGGGTGGGGTCACCGGTGATGATCGCGATGTCGCGATGGCCGAGGCCGATGACATGGGCGGCGATCTCGCGCGCGGCGGTGACGTCGTCGATCAGGTTGCTCGGTCCCGCCTCGATCAGGCGGGTGGGCGCGATCCGCGCGAAGCGGATGCTCGCCGCGGTCAGATCGGCCATGATCCGTTCGCTGTCGGAGGCCGGCGGCGCCAGCACGACGCCATCGAGCGCCGCCGAGCGGAGCAGCCCGACCACGTCCGCTTCGTGCGCCGAGATCGATGCGATCGGAATGACGACGAGCCGGTAATGTTCGTCACGCAACCGCTCGAGGACGCCCTTCTGCAGATCGACGACGTAACTGGGCGAGGGGTTTTCGTAGACCAGGCCTATCAGGTGCGAGCGGCGCTGGACCAGCGCGCGCGCGAGCATGTTGGGATGGTAATTGACCGCCGCCGCGGCTTCCTTGACCCGGCGGATGATGTCTTCGGTCACGTGCGGCTGGCCGTTGAGCACGCGCGATACCGTCTTGATCGACACGCCGGCGTGGCGGGCGACGTCGACGATCGTCGTGCGGTGATGTCCCTTGACCATGAGGCGGTGTACGTAGCGTCGTCGCTTTGGTCCACTCTGGATGGCGCCGCTTGGAGAGCGGCATGCTGTTGACAACGTCGGA
Organism: Sphingomonas taxi; assembly: GCF_000764535.1. Classification (NCBI taxonomy): domain Bacteria; kingdom Pseudomonadati; phylum Pseudomonadota; class Alphaproteobacteria; order Sphingomonadales; family Sphingomonadaceae; genus Sphingomonas; species Sphingomonas taxi. The sequence continues at coordinate 3,492,125 of NZ_CP009571.1, forward strand.
CAAATTGTATCGAATTGTCTCTGCCGCCAACGAGCGGGACAAGGGAGAGAGACCATCCACTACGTCGACTTGCAGACGTTGCAGCGGACGCCCGGCGCGACCTGGTATGACGAAGTCGTCCGCCGCAACCCGATCGTATGAGGCGTGGCATGGCATTCGCCATCGCGGACGATGCGCGGCTGACCGCCTCGACGATCGGCGCAGAGCGCGAACCGCTGCTTGATGCCGCAGGGCTGCTCGCCGATCCCGCCGCGCTGGTCGATGTCGCGGCGGCGAGCCGCTTCACGCCGGCTTATGGCCCGACCGGCGGCTATCCCGGCCTGCGGGCGGCATTGCCGGACGCCTATATCCGGTCGGTCGTCGACGTGCTGGTCGGCCCGATCGCCGAGGCGTTCGGGCTGGGCGCGGTCCGTCCGAGCCGCGCACAGGGGGCGTTCTCGCTGGTGACGCTGGCGCCGACGGCCCTGGCACCACCGCAGCGGTCGCCGCACGTCGACTCGGTCGACCCGGCGCAATTCGCGATCCTCCACTATCTGTGTGACGCCGGTGCCGGTGGCACCGCCTTTTATCGCCATAAGGCGACGGGGTTCGAGCGGCTCGATGACTGCCGGCTTGCCTCCTATCGGGCGGCACGCGCGACCGAGGCCGCCCCGGACGGCTATGTCAACGACGGCGCGCCCTGGTTCGAACGCACGATGCAGGTCGGCACCGCGTTCAACCGGGTGATCGTCTATCGCAGCTGCATCCTGCATTCGGGAACGGTGCCGACGCCGGATCGGTTGACCGCCGATCCACGCACCGGGAGGCTCACCGCCAACATCTTTTTGACTCTGGCTTCGGGCTGATCCGTCCGCGGCCGATGACGCCCAATGTTGTTTTGTCGCACATAACAAAAGCGCAACAAAACGTCGCGATTTGGTATACTTTTATTGCTATTGACAACGTAGGACACGACAGTAGGTCTTGGCCCCGAGGCAAGCCAGGGTCGCCGACGACAGGCGGCTGCTTGACCATAAGGGGAGGAAGCATGAGGGGATTTTCGCCATTGAGGGCGCTCGTCTGCACGACATCGGTCGGCGCGATCGCATTGTGTCTCACCACGCCCGCATCGGCCCAGGTCGTCGGCGGCGGTGACGACAGCAATGCGCCCGCCACCAATGCGCAGCCGGGGTCAGAAGACGCGCCACGCGCCGCGCAGGACGGTGCCACTACCGCCACCGCGGAAGGGTCGGGCGAGGACATCGTCGTCACCGGTATCCGCGCGTCGCTCAATCGCGCGATCGACATCAAGCGCAACTCGAACGGCATCGTCGACGCGATCTCGGCCGAAGATATCGGCAAGTTCCCGGACACCAATCTCGCCGAATCCCTGCAGCGGGTCAGCGGCGTGTCGATCAACCGGGTCAACGGCGAGGGCGCCGAGGTGACCGCCCGCGGCTTCGGCGGTGGCTTCAACCTCGTGACGCTCAACGGCCGGCAGTTGCCCGCGACCAACCTGCAGGGGGTCGGCGGCGACCAGAGCGTCGACTTCGCCACCGCGACCGGCCGATCGTTCGACTTCGGCAATCTCGCGTCGGAAGGCGTCAGCACGCTCGAAGTCTACAAGACCGGGCGCGCCGCCATCCCGACCGGCGGCATCGGCGCGACGATCAACGTCATCACCCGCAAGCCGCTCGATTCGCGGCAGTCGGGCCTGTCGGGATCGATCGGCGCCAAGGCGTCGTACGATACCAGCATCTCCAAGGACGAAGACGGCCTGGCGAAAGTCACGCCGGAAGTGTCCGGTCTTTTGAACTGGAAAAATGATAGCGATACCTTCGGTGTCGCGTTGTTCGGCAGCTACCAGAAGCGCAACTCCGCCGCCGCCAGCTCGACGTCGAACGCCTGGAACATTCGGACGATCGACAATCCCGGCGACATCTTCGGCGCCAATACGGTGATCAACAACCGCCCGCCCGCAGGCAGCCTGATCGCCTTCCCGAACGATGCGCGCTACCATTTCTCCGAATCGACCCGCGAGCGCATCAACGCTTCGGGCGTCATGCAATTCCGCCCGGTGGAAAGCCTGTTGCTGACCGCGGACGTGCTGTGGGCGCAGAACCGCCAGAACGAGGCGCGGCAGGATCAGACGAACTGGCTCAACCGGCCGTTCGGCACCGTCACCTTCGACAACAGCCCGGTGCCGACCGCGACGGTCATCTCGCAGGCGGTGCCCGATCCCAAGGACACCGGCTACGAGCAGCAGTTCCGCGCCACCAAGGACAAGCTGGAGGAATATGGCCTCAACGCGGCGTGGGACGTCAGCGACAAGTTCAAGCTGGTCGCCGACATCCAGCATTCCAAGTCGCAGGCGCTGCCCGACGCGTCGAACGGCGCGAGCTCGACCCTGTTCTCGATGGGTGCGAACGTCGTCAATGGGCAGACGATCGACTGGTCGCGCGGCTTCCCGCAGGTCAGCGAGACGATAAACGACTGTAACGCACTGTCCTCCAACGCCGGACCGGGCCGCGTGATCGGCAATTGCAACGGCCAGCTCGACGCCGGCGATCTCGGCACCCAGGTCGCCCGCACCAACTCCGCGCGGCAGATCCAGACGATCAATCAGGCGCAGCTCGGCCTCGGCTGGGATCTCGGCGGCGGCAGCAAGGCCGAATTCGGTGGCAGCTACATCGATTCGAAGCTTCGTTCGACGCGGACCCAGACCACGCAGACGCTGGGCGACTGGAGCATCAGCAATCCCGGCGAGGTCGAGGCGCAGGCCGCAGGACTGATCAAGACCTTCTGCCTCGTCTGCAAGTTCGATCACTTCAAGCCCGGCGTCACCGGCCCCGGCCTCAATGCCTTCCGCGGCAATGCGGTGGCGCTGAATAACATCTTCTCGCCGCTCTACGCCGCGCGCGGCAATCCCGTCACCGCCGGCTCGGCGAATGACGACAGGATCGAGGAGAAGATCGCCTCGGCCTACGGCCAGCTGACCTGGAAGGGCCAGATCGCCGGTGCGGATGCGACCATGGTCGTCGGCGCACGCTACGAAGTCACCAAGGTGAGGGCGTTCTCGCTGGTCAACGGACCGTCGGCGATCATCTGGACGTCGGACAACGACTTCAACGTGCCGGGCTCGTCGGCGGCGACGCCGCTGTCCGGCCGCGGCAGCTACGACAATCTGCTGCCCGCGATCGATTTCCAGATCTCGCCGTTCGAGAACGTCATCACCCGCGTCTCGTTCAGCAAGACGATCGCACGCCCGTCCTACGGCGACCAGTTCGTCAGCTCGACCGCCGCTGCCGGCAGCCGCGCGACGCTGTTCGGCGGCCAGCCGAATGGCACGACGGGCAACCCGAACCTGCGCCCGCTCGTGTCGGACAATTTCGACATATCCGCGGAATGGTACTTCAAGTCGTCGAGCTACCTGTCGGCGGGCTTCTTCGACAAACGGGTGCGCAACTTCGTCGGAACGGGCTTGTCGAACGGCAATCTGTTCGGCCTGCGCGACGCCACCACCGGAGCGGCAGGCTCGCGATCCGGCACGGCGGCCGAGGCGCTCGGCCGGCTCGGTCTCGACCGGACCGACATCAACCTGTTCAGCTATACGGCCCGGCTGGTCCAGAACGGCGGCAACGTCGCGCAAACCGACGCCGATATCCGCGCCAACAGTTCGGGCACCTCGGTCAACGGCGGCTATTTCGACCAGCTGTCGCGCTCGGTCGACATCACGCCCGACGCCAACGATCCGCTGGCGATCTTCTCGATCGCCTCGCCGATCAACAACCGCGACGCGGAAATCTACGGTGCCGAGTTCGCCGGCCAGTATTTCTTCGGCCGGACCGGTATCGGCGTCGCGGCGTCCTACACGTTGGTGCGCGGCAATGTCGGCATCGACGTGCTGGCGGCGCCGACCGCGGATCAATTCGCCTTGCTCGGCCTGTCCGACACGGCGAACGCCTCGCTGATCTACGACAAGAACGGTCTGTCGGCGCGCCTGACGTACAATTGGCGTGCCAAATACCTGTCGGAAATCGGCCGTGGCGGCACCACCGACCGCAATCCCGTCTTCTTCGCGCCGTATAGCAGCGTCGATGTCAACGTCAGCTGGGACATCAATCAACAGATCGCCGTCTCGCTCGAAGGTATCAACCTGACCAGCGAATCGGTGCGCAGCTACGGACGCTCGGAAAACCAGACCTTCTTCGCGCAGGAAAACAAGCCGAGACTATTGCTCGGCGCGCGCTATCGATTCTGAACTTATCATCGATTACGTCTCCCCTTGGGGTCGCTCTTCGGAGCGGCCCATTTTTTTGGAAGACGCTTGCTGACCCGGACGATGCACGGTACGCCATCGGCAGGGACAGGATCACGATTTTACCAAGAGAGATGCTGACGGCGATGAACCGCGTGCTGCTCAACAATATCGATCATGCCGATCTGCGCGTCGCGATCCGCGCTGGCGCGGCGTTCGGCGATGGCGTCAACCAACTGCCGATCTTCCCGTCCGAATTCGAGGAGGCGCAGCGCGTCTTCCCGATCATCTTCCGCGAGGAGAACGGGGCTCTCCAGCCCTATGCGCTGCTGGGTCTCGACCGTGACGAGAATCTGTTCCTCGCCGGCGATCGCTGGACGAGCGACTATGTCCCCGTCTTCCAACGCCGCGGGCCTTTCTCGATCGCCGTCGGCAAGACGGCCACAAGCGGCGACGACGAACCGATGGTGCATGTCGATCTGGACGATCCGCGGGTCGGCGCGCCCGACGGCCTGCCCCTGTTCAAGGAGCATGGCGGCAACGCGCCGCTGCTCGACCATATGACCGACGTGCTGCGGACGATCTTCCAGGGTATGGAAACGACTGCGGCGATCTGCGCGGCGTGGCGCGACGCGGGACTGTTGCGCGCGATCACGCTGCAAATCTCGCTCGACGACGATCGGACCTATGAGGTGCCCGATATCCTCACCGTCGACCGTCAGGCGCTCGCCGGTCTGTCCGGTGAAGCGCTGGAGCGTCTGCACGGTCACGGCCTGCTCGAAGGCGCGATATTCGCCGCCGCATCGCTCGGCAATGTCCAGCGGCTGATCGCGCTGAAGGCCGCGCGGCAGGCGGGCCGGTGAGCGCCGGCGCCATCACCGACCGGCGCGTGGCGGAGGTGGCGGCCACCGACGCCGCCCTCGATCCGGACGCCCTCGTCCGGCGCGGCGAGCCGGTGATCGTTCGCGGCCTGGTGCGCGACTGGCCGCTCGTCGCCGCCGGCCGCCAAGGCAATGCGGCGGCGGCGGACTATCTGCTGTCCTTCTACAGCGGTCGACCGGGTGTCGGCTACACCGCGCCGGCGGAAGCGGGCGGCCGCTATTTCTACGACGAGAGCCTGACGCGCCTCGATTTCGCCGCGGAGCGCGTCGACCTCGCCGCCTATCTCCGCCGCATGCTTGCCGGCACGGAGGCGGGCGCCGCATTCTACGTCGGCTCGACCGACCTCGGCCAGTTCTTTCCCGGCCTCGCAGCGGCCGGCAACGACCTGGCGCTGGACGAGGCGGCGTTCGGGCAGGCGTTGCGCAGCATCTGGATCGGCACGCGCACGATCGCCTCGGCGCATTACGACATGTCGAACAACATCGCCTGCGTCGCCGTCGGCAGGCGGCGGTTCACGCTCTTCCCTCCCGACCAGATCGCGAACCTCTATCCCGGTCCGCTCGAGCCCACGCCGGGCGGGCAGGTTGTCTCGCTGGTCGACTTTCGCGCGCCCGATCTCGATCGCTTTCCGGCCTTTGCCGAAGCGCGGCGGCATGCCCGCGTCGCCGAGCTGGAGCCGGGTGACGCGGTCGTCTACCCCGCTTTGTGGTGGCATCACGTCGAGGCGCTGTCCGACTTCAACGTCATGATCAATTATTGGTGGAATACGGCGCCGGCTTTCATGGACTCGCCGATGACGACGATCCTGCACGCCCTGCTCAGCCTGCGCGACCGCCCTGCGCCCGAAAAGGCGGCCTGGGCGGCGATGTTCGACTATTACGTCTTTGGCGAATCCGGTCGTGCCGCCGCACATCTGCCCGCGCCGGCGCAGGGCGCGCTCGCCCCGCTCGACGCGCGTGCGGCGCGCCTGCTGCGCGCCCAATTGCTGCAACGGATCAACCGATGAACGGGCCGGCGACGCCCCGCCGCATCGTCATCGCGGGCGGCGGCACCGCGGGCTGGCTGGCGGCCGCCATCCTGACCCGCCAGCTCGGTCCGTTCGCCGACGTCACGCTGGTCGAATCGGACGAGATCGGCACCGTCGGGGTCGGTGAATCGACCATCCCGACCGTCCGCGCCTTCCACGCGCTGATCGGCGTCGACGAACGCGAATTTATGCAGGCGACCGGCGCCAGCTTCAAACTGGGGATCTCGTTCGAGAATTGGGCGCGCGAGGGGGACCGCTACATCCATTCGTTCGGCGATGTCGGCCAATCGACATGGATGAGCGATTTCCACCATTTCTGGCTGGAGGCGCAGGCGCGCGGTGTCGCCGAACCGTTCGGGTCCTATTGCTACGAGCATGAGGCCGCCGCGGCCGACCGCTTCGCCATCGGCGGGACGCCGGCGCTCAACTATGCCTATCATTTCGATGCCGGCCGCTATGCGCGGTTCCTCCGCGGCAAGGCGGAGGCAAACGGCCTGCGCCGGCTGGAAGGCAAGATCGACCGGGTCGTCCGCGATACCGAAAGCGGCGATATCACCACGCTGATCCTCGACGACGGCACGGCCGTCGCCGGCGATCTGTTCTTCGATTGCACCGGCTTTCGCGCGCTGCTGATCGGCGAGGCGCTCGGCGTCGGGTTCGAGGATTGGGGCGACTGGCTGCCGACGAACCGCGCGCTGGCGATGCAGACCGAGGCGACCGGCCCGGCGCGCCCCTATACGCGGGCGATCGCGCACGATGCCGGCTGGCGGTGGAAAATCCCGCTGCACCATCGCGTCGGCAACGGGCTGGTCTATTGCGCCGACTATCTCAGCGACGATGCTGCGCACGCACGCCTGTTGGCGACGGTCGAGGGCGCGGCGCTGATCGAGCCGCGGCTGATCCGCTTCCGCACCGGGCGGCGCAAGGCGGCGTGGCAGCACAATTGCGTCGCGCTCAGCCTGGCGAGCGGGTTCGTCGAACCGCTCGAATCGACGAGCATCCACCTCATCATGATCGCGCTGACCCGCTTCCTGCAATTGCTGCCGAGCGAGCGGCCAAGCGCCGCGGCCATCGCCCGCTTCAACGTTCAGGCCGCGCAGGAGATCGAGGGCGTGCGCGACTTCATCATCCTCCACTATCATCTCACCGGCCGCGACGAGCCTTTCTGGCGCGACCGGCGAGCGATGACGATCCCTGACAGTCTGTCCGACCGCATCGCGCTCTTCCGCGACAGCGCCAACGCCTATCAGGCTGATCACGACCTCTTCCGCGTCGCGTCGTGGCTGCAGGTCATGCTCGGCCAGCGCCTTGCCGCCGCGAGCCATCACCCGCTGGTTCGATTGATGCCGTCCGATCAACTGCGATCCGCCTTGCGGGATATGCGCACGACGATCGCGCGGTCCGTCGACGGTTTGCCATCGCATCAGGTTTTTCTGGATGGCTACGTTCGAACAGCAGCCAATTGATGTGAGAAACACCTAATCGGCTCGATGCAACTCGAGCCAATTAGATGCGCTGGGTGGTGAGTGTCCGATCGGGATCGTCTTAGCATCCGACACCTCCGTGGGGTCGGATGCCTATCAACACTCGGGGCGCAGCGATTAACCGTGCGGGCGCATCACCACTTTGATGACGCCATCTTCCTTGTCGCGGAACTTGGCGTACATTTCGGGTGCGTCCTCCAGACTGGCCGGATGGGTCACGACGAAGCTCGGGTCGATCTCGCCGGCCACGATCTTCTCCAGCAGCGGCTTGGTGTAGCGCTGCACGTGGGTCTGGCCGAGCTTGATGGTCAGGCCCTTGTTCATCGCCGCACCGATCGGCAGCTTGTCGCCCATGCCGACATAGACGCCGGGCACCGAGACGGTGCCACCCTTGCGGCAGCTCATGATCGCCTGGCGCAGGACGTGAACGCGATCGGTGGCGAGCATCATGCTGGCCTTGACCTTGTCCATGACGGCATCGGCTGCGCCATGTCCCGCCGCCTCGCAGCCGACCGCATCGATGCAGCTGTCGGGGCCGCGTCCCTTGGTCCGTGCCTGCAGTTCGTCGTAAACGTCGGTCTCGGCGAAGTTGATCGTCTCGGCGCCGCCAGCTTCCGCCATGGCGAGCCGTTCGGGCAGCTCGTCGATCGCGATCACGCGGCCCGCACCCATCATCAGGGCAGAGCGAATGGCGAACTGACCGACCGGGCCGCAGCCCCAGATGGCGACGGTGTCGCCCGGTTCGATCTGCGCATTCTCGGCGGCCATGTAGCCGGTCGGGAAGATGTCCGAGAGGAACAGCGCCTGATCGTCGGTGACGGTGTCGGGGATCTTGATCGGGCCGATGTCCGCCATGGGTACCCGGAGGTATTCGGCCTGACCACCGCAATAACCGCCCAGCATGTGGCTGAAGCCGAACAGGCCGGCGGGCGAATGGCCCATCGCCTTGGCGGCCATCTCGGCATTGGGGTTGGTCCGGTCGCAGGCGGCGAACAGACCCTTGCGACAGAACCAGCAGTCACCGCAGCTGATCGTGAACGGCACCACGACGCGGTCGCCGATCCTGAGATTGGTGACTTCCGAGCCCAATGCGACGACCTCGCCCATATTCTCGTGGCCGAGGATGTCGCCGGCTTCCATCGTGGGTTGATAGCCGTCGAGCAGATGGAGGTCCGACCCGCAGATCGCACAGGCCGTGACCTTGATGATCGCATCGCGCGGATGTTTGATCTCGGGGTCCGCGACGGTGTCGACGCGGACATCGCCCTTACCGTGCCAGCATAATGCGCGCATGATTCTTCTCCGTATGACCAGGAGCTCCGCCCGGATCGGAAAAGCGACTGTGCAACCCCAACGCGTTGGTTCGCGGAATGGACCCGGCGGTAATGTCCGTAAGAAGAAACGTCCGCTGTTCCGGTCGAGGCCGACGTCGCCGCGCGCGCTGAACGCCGTCAAAGAGCATCCGGGCCGGACTTAAAACGCCGTCTCTCTGATCCGAAAGGTCAAAGCCAGTTCGCCGCGTGCTGTCAGGATTTTAAACAGCCTTGCCGGCAGCACAAGGTGGCCGTTCTGCCGCCGCAACCGGGGCAAGCCGCGCATGCGCTGCCGTCCAGAACCCGACTGGGGTCAGCATGGCGGACCGCAGCAAGGCCCGGCGCGTGTTGAGAAAGTGCAGGTCAGCCCCCTGTCGCGGATTCATATCGTCCTTAAAAGGCGGGGCATTCCATGTCGATTGATCCGCCCCGCCCATTCCACGCTTGTCGCTACACGTCGGGAAACAGTGAGATGGGGGTGCGGCCCCGAAATGCGCTGGGGGTCACGTTGACCGCGTTGGGGGCAGATTGCACAGCATGACCTGACGAATAGGAAAGGGCGGCCCCATGCATCCAGCGGCGAACTTCGAGCTGATCATCGGCATGTTCCTGGTGGTAGTCGGGCTTCACTATCTGGCTCGTCGCGTGTCGCTGCCGCCGGCAGCCGCACTGATCGTCGGCGGATGCGCGGTGGCCTTCGTTCCGGGCGTGCAGGGGATCGCGATCGACCCGGAACTGGTCCTCGTCCTGTTTCTTCCACCCCTGCTGATGGACGGTGCGTGGTTCACCGCCATCGCGCCGTTCCGAAGGCACATGGCCGGCATCCTGTCGCTCGCGGTCGGTGCGGTCTTCTTCACGACCGCGGTCGTGGCCATCGTGACCAAGGTGCTGATGCCTCAATTGCCATGGGCCGCCTGCGTCGCTTTGGGTGCGATCCTGTCGCCTCCCGACGCGGTATCGGCACGCGCCGTGTTGCAGCGGGTCAGGCTGCCGCGGCGGCTGACCACGCTGCTCGAAGGCGAAAGCCTGTTGAACGATGCCGCCGGGCTGGTCCTGTTCCGGTTCGCAGTGGCGGCGGTGCTGACCGGCGGCTTCCATCTCGGGGCGGCGACCGGGACCTTCTTCCTGCTGGTGGCGGGTGGCATCGCGGTGGGGGCGGCGATCGGCGGGTTGTGGGTGGCCCTGCTTCGCCGGCTCGGCGACGATACGCTGATGATCGCGGCGACCGTGCTGGTCTGCTGGAGCGCCTATATCGCGGCCGAACGGCTGCACGTCTCCGGTGTCATCGCGGTCGTCACCGCGGGCCTGACCTGCGGCTGGTTCCAGCACGTCGTCTTCGACGCGCGCGTGCGCATCCGGGCGCTGGCGTTCTGGCAGGTGCTCGTGTTTCTTCTCGAAGCTGCCGTCTTTCTGCTTATCGGCCTGTCGTTCCGGGGCTTGCTCGACCGCGTGGGCGGGCTCGGCATGGTGGTGGATACGATGGCACGGCCCGTGCTGCTCATCGTCGCGGCGGTGATCGTCGCGCGCTTCCTGTGGATCTTCGGTGTCGACGCCGGCCTCACGATCCTTCGTCGCATCGGGTGGACGCGCCGGCAACCGCTCGGGCCACGCGCGGCGGTGGTGATGAGCTGGGCGGGAATGCGCGGCGTGGTGACGCTGGCGGTCGCGCTGTCGCTGCCGGAGGCGATGCCGGCGCGGGACCTGATGCTCGTCACCGCCTTTGCCGTGATCCTGGTCACCGTGCTGGTGCAGGGCACCTCGCTCGGCTGGATCATCCGGAGGATGAAGCCGGCGGAAGACGGCAGCACGCGACCGCCGCTCGATCTTCACGCCGCCGAGACGATGCTGTTCCGGGCGCAGCTGGCCGTCGTGGAACGCGAGGCGGTGGCAGCCGATGGCACGGTCATCCACCCGCAGCTGTTGCGGCGCTACCGGACCCGCGCGACGGTAGCGGATGCGTTCGACGGCACGGCCGAGGAGCGCGACGTGGCGATCGCGAGCCATTTCGACGTCATCATCGCCGCCGTCACCGCCGGCCGCGCCGAACTGGTCCGGCTGCACCGCGCCGGACGTATCGACGACGAAACGCTCCACGACCTCGAACATGACCTCGATCTCGAGGAACTCGCCGCCGCCGCCGCGAAAGGCTGATCGAACGACGGACGCTGCGCGGCGATCCTCGCGGCAGACGGGGTCCCGTTTACTTGCGGATCGTGACCATGGCGACCGGGTTATCCTTGGTGGACGCGTTGGCGGCGATCGTCTTGACCTTCACGGCCTTGGGCTTGCGGGCTTCCTTGTTCGACTTGTGCTGGCTTTTGGCCATTGTCATCATCCTTCGGGCGAGGCGCCCGGTCCTGCGGTACACCCTTCCACCTGGATCGTTGCACGCCATTTCGGTCCGCCCTCGGGATCGCTGCCGAATCCATGCCTTGGACGTTGGAGAGCGGAACAGGAGAGCCTTATGCCCGACGACAAGCAGACGATTGGAAGCGCGAAGGCGGACGACCGCGGCGAGGCTATCGACAAGGCCGCACCTCGTTCGGAACACCGCACGAGCGCCGGCAAGGCGGATGATGGCAGGGGGCAGAGTGATACCGGCCGCGCCGACCAGACGGACGACAAGGCCGAAGCAAGCGACGAGGCGGCTCGGAAGGCCTTCGATCCGGACGCGGAACAGGCGTAGGCACGTCATCATCTTGCAGGGGCCGGCAGAATGGGTAGGTTCCGCCGATGGCTGATTTCGACGACACGTTCGATCCGGAACTGGGTGCGGCATGCAACCGCCTGGCCGCCTTCGTCGAACCTCTGCCCGAGGGTGCGGTGATCGATCCCGTATCGCACCTCACCGAGCGCGACCTCGCTCTGATCCTCCGCCGTCTGTACGCCACGCGTCATGGCGAGGCGGTCGACGCCGGTGCGACGCATGCCAGGCCGCGGCGGGAAGGCCGCGTATCCGTGCCCATCACCGCCAAGACTTGACCCGATACGGATGCGTGGGCTGCCCGGTTTTATGGGTCGGTAGAGAAGCATCGCATCGATGCGATCTTGGGTCTATTTGACGGATTCGGGCGGTATCGATCATCAAAGTGGCTATTTAACCACTGGATAATCTCGATCATCAACGATGCATGCGTCACCGGGAGAGACGTGTGCCAAGCGAAGAATCGAGAGCCCTTCGGATCTATCACGAAACGCGGTGCGCACAGGAGAAGGCGCATATGCGTCGCGCGCGTTGCGCCAGGTCCGCGATCGCCCACGCGCATCTTTTCAGCCTGCACCGGATGCGAAGCATCGATCTGACGTATCGTGATCCAGACCGTCGCGACGATGGATGACAACGGGCATGCCGCCCATAGCGGACGCAAGTTGTTTCTCGTGACTCCGCCGCGCGTGATCCGGTGATCGTTGCAATCGCCGCGTTCAATGTGGCTGGCGATAGAGATTACGGCGGTCCGGCATCCTCTTCTGGACTTCTTGAGGCTGCGGCGGCGGGCGAACTAGGTATATCCGCTGACACCTATAGTGCTTCTGGATCATTGATGGCGGTCGTGGCAGCGATCATCATCGCGTCGGCTGCGCGATTCCCCCTAATGAGCCGTAGCCCGCGTCCTGTTGCTCTTTTGACCCAGCGTGGCAGGACGCGTCCTATCGATTGCCATCACCCGAACGGCCCGCGCTCGAGGCGAAGCTGAACCGCGTCCGTCCGGCGCGTTCACGACCGATGCAATCGTCAGCGGTCATGAAGTGGCATGGCTCGCCGACCAACCAGCAACCGCGCGCGGCGCAACACCGAACAGAAGCCTATACCCAAGCACGAACGCCCCAAGTGGAGGCAACGGCTCAGACGCTGGTGGCGGATCATCAGCGGTGGCTTCTGACGGGCTAAGATTGGTCGCATTGAACATTGCTTCTTCGCGTAATCTTAATCCGACGATGCGATGAGAGCGATCCGGAGCGCAGACTCCCTGTTGCGTACTGGAGAGTGTGCCGGCGCTTCGTCCGTTTCCCCACCTGACAGGCGGACGGAGCGCCACGCGCCGGCTTGGATGCCTCCTGCCCGGGCAAGCCGCCACCACCGACGGTCAGGACAGATTGCGAGATCCTTGTCGCCGGCCGGCCATAAGATGTTGCGGGGCCTCGATCGTAGCTGGCGCATGCAGCGCAAGGCGGATAGGCGCGAGCAATGGGTGAGATCGAGAGGCTGGTCCCGTCAGGGGTCATCGAGCAATGGGTGTTTCACCTGCGGCGGCAACGTTCGCGGGCGCAGGATGCCTTATGGTTGCTCGACCAGGGCTTCACGATCCACGACGGCCGCGACGGTGTCCCGACGGCGGACGTGAGCGAGCGCTGGCGACGTGAGCAGGCGACGGTGATCGACGAGGTCAATCACCTGCTTGAACTGTACGACCGCATCAACCTGCGATCGTCGGAGTTCGTCGCGGCCGAGCGCAAAGCGGGCCGCAGGTCGACCGATGCGCCAAGCTTGCAGACCGAGCCAACCATTTGACCGACCTATCAGGGATAAGCGACCAGAGCCTATGAACAGGGACAATGAGATCGGCACCATCGAGCGCGCCTTCCAGCTAGCCCGGTCCGGGGCCTGCCATTCGGTCGCCGACATCCGCGCGCAGTTGAGCGCAGAAGGACGGGATGGCGTCCACGGCCACCTCAACGGGGCAAGTATCCAGCGACAGCTGCGAGAGGCGCTGGCTGCGCGCGGCATCGACGCCAAATCGGACGATGAAGACTAAACGACTGCGGTACGAGCTGAGAGGCTCTGAGCGTCTGGTCGTGGGGCAGCGTATCCCGCCCGAGTCATAATGCAGGTAAGCGGCGATACCGGCGCCGAAATCGTCGATCTGGCTAGATGAACGACGGCTCGACATTGGCAGGATTGTCGGTAGCCTCTCCGGCTGGGTGCATGCGCGACGCGATCGCCGTGCTCGTAAGGGAGCCGGTCTCGGACATTCGTCCCACTGGTCCCGCATGCGGAGAGAGCCATGGTTTCCCGCCGATCTGTTCTATTGGGCATGTCGATGTTGCCGGCCTGGCCTGCGCTCGCCCGGGAGGCGCAGGATCGGATCGACGACCTCATCGGGCGCATGACGATCGAGGAGAAGGCGGGGCAGTTGTCCTGCTTCTCCGATACGATCCGGCCACTCGGACGCCCGACGAATCCGGGTGAGGCTGCGCGCGACGCCGCTGCGATGTTGATGGCGATCCGCGCGGGGCAGATCGGCATGCTGTTCAACGGCCATGGCGTCGCGGGCGCCCGCAAGGCGCAACGGGCGGCGTTGCAGAGCCGGCTCGGCATTCCGCTGGTCTTCGCAGCCGACGTCATCCACGGCTATGAGACGATCTTCCCGATCCCGCTGGGGGAGGCGGCGGCGTTTGATGCTGCCTTGTCGGAACGGATCGCACGGGCGGTGGCATCCGAAGCGACCGCGGGCGGCCTCCACTGGACGTTCGCACCGATGGTCGACGTTGCCCGCGATCAGCGCTGGGGCCGGGTCGCCGAAGGCGCCGGCGAAGACGTCCATCTCGGCTGCGTGCTGGCCGCGGCGCGCGTACGAGGGTTCCAGGGCAACGATCTGTCGGCGGACGATGCGCTTTGCGCCACCCCCAAGCATTTCGCGGGTTATGGCGCCGTCGGTGGAGGCATGGAATATGGCGCGGTGGACGTGTCGCCCGCGACGCTGCGAGCCGTCCATGTCCCGCCGTTCGCCGCGGCGTTTGCAGCCGGTGCCGGCGCGGTGATGGCGAGCTTTACCGACGTGAACGGCATACCCGCTACCGCCAACCGCCCGCTGCTGACCGGTTTGCTGCGCGACGAGCTGGCGTTCCGCGGGCCGTGCGTCTCGGACTATCAAGCGGATCTCGAGCTGATCGCGCATGGCGCCGCTAGCGACGAAGCCGACGCGGCGCGGCGGGCCATTCTGGCGGGTACGGACGTCAGCATGCAAAGCGGCCTCTACAATGCGCATCTGCCGGCATTGGTGGCGGCGGGGCGGGTGCCGATGGCGCGGGTCGATGAGGCGGTGCGACGCGTGCTGGGGCTGAAGATGCGGTTGGGGCTGTTCGATCGACCATTTCGCTCGCTCGACCGTGCCGCGGAACGGACGCGGATCGGCACGTTGGCAACGCGCGCGCTGGCACGGGAAGCCGCCACGCGCGCGGTCGTTCTGCTCCGCAACGACGGCGACCTGCTGCCGCTGTCGTCCGCAACCAAGCGTATCGCATTGATCGGACCGTTCGGTGACGACCCGGCGCAACTCGACGGCCCGTGGAGCTTCGCCGGCTACCGGCGCACGGGCATCGATCTGGCCACCACGCTGCGCGGCAGGATCACCGCCCCGACACGTTTGATCGTCGAGCCGGGCAGCGGGATCGAGGCGCCGATCCCCGGCGGGATCGAGCGCGCCGTCGCGGCTGCGCGGGGCGCCGATATCGTGTTGCTCGCGATCGGCGAAGGCGGTGACATGTCGGGAGAGGCGAACAGCCGCACATCCATCACCATACCGGTCGCCCAACAGGCGCTGGCCGATGCCGTCGCCGCGACGGACAGACCCATCGTCGTGCTGCTGCGCCACGGCCGGGCGCTCGCGCTGCAGGGGGCGGTGGCGGCAGCGCCTGCGATTCTGGCGACCTGGTTTCTCGGCTGCGAGACGGGGCCGGCGCTGGCCGACATCCTGTTCGGCGACGTCGAGCCTACCGGCCGGCTGCCGGTGAGTTTCCCGTTCGCAACCGGTCAGGAGCCCTGGTCCTACGATCGGCTCCCCACGGGGCGGCCGCCACCAGCCGAACCGCAGCCACAGGGTGGTACGGGCAGGTGGCGCGATGCACCGGATGCCGCGTGTTATGCGTTCGGCCATGGCCTCGGTTACACGCGCTTCGCCCTCGAGACCGTCACCGCCCCGCCCGTGCTGGCGGATGCGAGCGACGTGGTCGTCACCGTCCGCAACATCGGCGCACGGCGAGGGACGCATCTCGTGCAGCTGTACGTGCGTCAGCGCGTCGCCAGCCTCGCCCGGCCGGTGCGGCAGTTGAAGCGCTTCGCCCATGTGACTCTCGACGCAGGCGAAAGCCGGGCCGTCGCCTTGCCCCTCGGCCCGGCGGATCTGGCGATAGTGGATGGCAGGGGCACGCGACGGATCGAGCCCGGTGATGTCGACATCTGGATCGCGTCCAGCTCCGCCGATCCGGGCTTGCACGCGGTGACACGGCTGGTGTGACAGACGACCGTGCCATATCGCGCGTGGGTCATCGTACGGCGTCGTCAGCCGGCCGCCTTCGGTGGTGCCGTCGAGCCGCGGACGGCCAGCCCGACCGGGACGATGGTCGGGCCGTCCGGCAGCGTGCGGCCGGCCTGTTCGGCGATGATCAGTTCCACCGCGCGCGCCGTCACGTCGGCGATCGGCTGGACGACCGCGGTCAGCGCCGGATGCGTGAAGCGGACGATCGGCGTGTCGTCGAAGCTGACGATCGACACGTCGGAGGGCACGTCGAGGCGACGCTCGCGCAGCAGCTCCAGCGTCGCGAGCGACATCTGATCGTTGCTCGCGATGATCGCGGTGGGAGGCAGCGGCGCGTCCAGCAAGGCAGCGGCCGCGCGGCGGCCCGAGGCGAAGCTGAAATCGCCCTCGGCGAGCAGGTCGCCGATCGGCAGACCGGCGGCGGCCATCGCGCTGCGCCAACCGGTGACCCGCCAGCCGCTGAGTTCGTATTCGGCCGGGCCGGCGATGAAGCCGATCCGCGCGTGGCCGAGCGCGACCAGATGTTCGGTGGCGAGGCGCGCCGCGCCCTCGTCATCCATGGTCAAGGCGAAGCCGCCGCCCGGCCTGAGCGAGCCGATGCGGGCGAAGCTGATGCCATGGTCCTCGAGCAGGCGGGTGATCAGCAGGTTTTCCGAATGCGGCGGCGTCAGGATGACGCCATCGGGTTGCAGCGCGGCGATCGCCGCGAGCAATTCGCGCTCGATATGGTCGCTGTGGGTGTCGACCAGTTCGACGATCATGCGATAGCCGTGTTTGGCGCAGGTCAGCATGCCGCCCAATAGCATCTGATCGACCCAATCCGCGCCCTCGCGGCTGCGCCAGTCGGCGATCGTCCGTTCGCGGTCGTTGAGCGCCAAAATCAGATGCGAGCGCGATCCCGCCATGCGCTGCGCGGCGATCGAGGGGACGTAGCCGAGCTTGGCGATCGACGCCTGCACGCGCTGCGTCATCTCGGGCCGGACGTTCGGCTCCTTGTTGATGACGCGGCTGACGGTCTGCAACGAGACGCCAGCGTCGGCCGCGACGTGGCGGATCGTGACGGCCTGGCGACGGCGGACCATCAGGCGGCGTCGGGCGCCACGCCGCAATATTGCGCGACGTAGGCGGCATGGGGCGGCAGACCGCGGACCGTGGTCGCGACGTTCCGGCGCAATGTCGATAGCAAGCGCGCCATATCGTCGTCGCCGAGCTTGGCGGCGATCGGGTGGTGGCTGCGCGGCACGATGCCCTGGCCCAGCATCACCTGCACCCAGCTGTTCTCGGCGAACAATTCCTCGTTCTTGCGGAAGACGCGGCCGGTCTCGCGGAACAGCTCGATCTTCTGCGCGAGACTGTCCGGAATCTCCATCGTCGCGCACTGCCGCCAGAACGGGCTGTCCCGACGCTCGGTCACCTTATAGTGGAGGATCAGGAAGTCGCGGATCTGCAGCATGTCGGTATGCTGCTGGTCGTTGAATTCGGCGACGTCGCGGGGGCTGACGTCGCCTGCCGGCATCATCCGGATCAGCCGCAGGATCGCCCGCTGGATCAGGTGGATGCTGGTCGATTCCAGCGGCTCCATGAACCCGCCTGACAGGCCCAGCGCGATACAATTGCGATGCCATTGCTTGCGTCGCGCGCCGGTGACGAAGCGGATGCGGTTGGGCTGGGTCAGCACGCGCCCCTCGACATTGCCGAGCAGGCGGTCGAGCGCGGCGTCGTGATCGAGATAGCGGCTGCAATAGACGATGCCGTTGCCGACGCGATGCTGGAGCGGGATGCGCCATTGCCAGCCGGCGTCATGCGCCATCGCGCGGGTGAACGGCACCGCCGGGGCGACGCTTTCGGTCTGCACCGCGATCGCGGCGTCGCAGGGCAGGTAATGCGTCCAGTCGTCGAAGCCGGTGTGCAAAGCCTGTTCGATCAGCAGCGCGCGAAAGCCGGTGCAGTCGAGGAACAGGTCGCCCTCGATCCGCGTGCCCGACTCGAGCCGCAACGCCGCGATGTCGCCGCTGGCCCCGTCGAGCTCGACCTGCGCGATCTTGCCCTCGATGCGGTGGGCGCCGTCGGCTTCGGCCATCCGGCGCAGGAAGCGGCCGTACAGCGCCGAATCGAGCTGATAGGCGTAGTTCATGCGGTCGTCGGGCAGATGCGCGAACTTGCCCTCGCGTGCGGCGATCAGTTCGAGGCAGTAATCGTCATAGGGCTGGCCGTGGCCGCGGGTCTGGCCGTCGAGCCAATAATGCTGGAAGCCCGCGGCCCAATGGTCGGTGCCGGTCAGACCGAAGGAATGGAAATAGCTGTCGCCGGCCTGCTTCCATCCGTCGAAGGCGATGCCGAGTTTGAACGTCGCCTGCGTCGCGCGCATGAACTCGGCTTCGTTGATGCCGAGCAGGCGGTTGAAGGTGATGAGCGGCGGGATCGTCGATTCGCCGACGCCGACGGTGCCGATCGTGTCGGATTCGACCAGAGTGACCTCGGCGGCGCGGCCCATGACGCGGGCGATCGCGGCGGCGGCCATCCAGCCCGCGGTGCCGCCGCCGGCGATGACGATGCGGCGCGCCTTCATCGGCCCAGCGCCCGCAGCAGGAAGGCGCGCAGCCGTCCGGCGGTGTCGGGGGTCAACGGCGCGAGGATGCTGCGCGCGCCTTCCGGGATATGCGCCGAGACGGCCGCGTCATCCTCGAAAACATAATGGTCGAACATGTCGCGCCAATGCCTCTTCTGGTCTTCGGGAAGGTCGCGGATGGCGAGGATCGCATGGTTGAGCGCATCCTGCGGCTGGCCGAGCCAGCGCGGGCTCGACCGCCACCAGTAATTGACCAGCACGTTGAACGACGCCAGCCCCTCGACGTGGTGCCACCACATCGCCGGCACGTAGAGCGCGTCGCCGGCGTCGAGGTCGGCGACCATCGCATGGTCGAGCGCGTCGCGGAACCGCGGATGCGCAGCGAAATCGGGCGCATGGAAATCGACCATGCTGACCGCGCGGCCCGCGGGCGTATTGTCGATCGGACCGAGATACAGATTGCGGAACTGCTCGCGCGGGAAGAGCGTGAAGCGGCGCCGGCCGACCGCGACGCAGGCGAGATTGTCGGGCACGTCGTTGTGCGCCGCGATGCGCGTCCGCGTTCCCATCCAGATGCTGACGAGCGGGTCGCGGGTGCCGAGGTCGACGTGGTTCGCCTCGTGCAGGCCGTGAAAGAAGTTGAGCAGGTCGATCGACGCGAGATAGATGGTGCGGGCGTCGTCGTTGGCGTCGATATGCGCGAAGATCTCGTCGAGCTTCGACTGGAAGGTCGCGAAGTTCATCCCCATCGCATCGTCGTAGAACAGCCGGCCGTCGCTGCCCGGTGCGCCGACCGACACGGTGAACGGCACGTCGCGGCGGTGCGCGAGGATATAGCGGCGCGCATCCTGCGCGGAGCGGCGACCAGCCTGGACCAACGGCCAGTCGCCAACCAGATTGCGGACCACGAACGGCCGGTCGGCGGCGCGCAGCCTCGCGTCGAGGTCGGCGGCATCGACCACCGCCACCTCGGGGACGCGGGGCAGCGCCGCGAAGATGTCAGCCATGCGCCAGCGTCGCGTTCTTGCGGGCGATCAGCGCCGGCAGATTGCCCTGCGACGCCAACGCCATGAAGATCGGCAGCAGATGCCCGTCGCGATGCAGATCGTCGAGCGCCGACCCCGACAGGCCGCGCAGCCGATCCTCGTCGATGACGTGGAAGCCGACCAGCCGATTGATCGATCCGTCGTCGAGCGGGACTTCGAGGGTCAGCGGCTCGAGCAGTTCGTGGCGATCGAGCGCGGCGAAGAAGCCGGCGCTCTCGCGATAGCCGGCGTCGAGCGCGCCCAGCTGCTCGATCATCGCGGCGAGGCGGGGGGAGGGCTGGCCATCGGCGTCGAACAGCAGGTCGCCATCGCCGATCCGCGGGCTGGCCATGTCGATATGGACCTGCGGCCCCTGCGCGCTCGCGCCGATCAGCAGCGGCTGGATCGCCATCGCCAGGGGCACGTAGCGCGCATCCCAGCGGCCATCGGCGAGGTAGAGGTTCTCGTCATTCTCGAACCCGAACATGGCGAGCGCGAGCGTGCTGCCGTCGGCGAGGTTGCGGCGGAAGAGGATGAGATAGTCGTGCTGCACGCGACGGAATTCGTCGGGGACGATCAGGCAGCTCATCTGCGCATCGCCCAGCGCGGCGCTGCGTTCGCGGCGGATGCGGGTGCCGGCATGCGTGGCGGCGGTAAGGATGGCATGGTCGGGCATAATCGATCCAATCCCGTGAAACAGGTGCCTTGGCGGCGCGGGCGCGCACGCTTCGTCCTATCTGTCGACGCGGCGCCGACAAGACGAAAAGAGCCACCTCTTCACAGAGATGGCTCTTTCCTTCAGCACCGGTCGATCAGAAGTTGAACCGGACGCCGCCCGAGTAGCGCGCGTCCTGCTTCGCCACGAAGGTGACGTTGCGGTCCGAGCGGCGATGCCCGCGGCGATCGGCGCCGGTCAGGTTGATCGCCTCGGCGAACACGGTCAGGCCGGGCACGAACTGCCAGCTGATTGTTCCGTCGAGCTGGCCGTAGCCTTCCGTATAATAAGGGTTGATGCCGCCGCCCGACAGGAATTCCGCCCGCCAGTTGTACGACGCGCGCGCCTGGAAGCCGTTCTTGTCGTAATAGAGCGTCGCATTGGCGCTGTCGGACAGGCCGTTGATCGCGAATTGCGACGTGCTCGCCGGCAGCAGGTTGTTGTAGTCGCGATTGCCGTTGACGATCGTATAGTTGAGCTGCGTGCCGAAGCCGGTCTGCCAGAAGCTGTGCTGGATCGCGAATTCGAAGCCGTTGATCGTCGCGGTCTCGTCGCTGTTGAACGGCGTCGAGATGACGAAATTGACCGGTGCATCCGCGGCGGTGCCGAGGATCGTGCCGTTGACCACGCTGCCCGGGTAGTTGGTGCCGATATAGTTGCGGATGTCGGCGAAGGTCGCATTGGCGCCGAGCGCGGCGATCGCGGCCTGATAGCGCGGGCCGTTGGCCGGGTTGGTCAGGTTGAACGCCGGGCCGTTGAGCTGGGTGACGCCGATATAGTTCGAAACCTGTTTGCGGAAATAGCCGACCGACATGTAGCTTTCGGGCGTGTAATACCATTCCGCCGACAGATCGATGTTCTTCGACTTGTAGGGCACGAGGTTGGGATTGCCCTGCGCACCGGTGCCGCCGCCGACGCGGAACAACTGGTCGAGCGTCAGGCCGCCCTGCAGCGAGCCGTAGTCGGCACGCGTGATCGTGTGGCTGTAAGAGGCGCGCAGCTTGACGTTGCGGATCGGCTGGACGTCGAAGTCGACCGACGGCAACCATTCGTCATAGCCGCCCGAGAAGGTGGTGAAGGCGCTGTCGCCCGAATAGACGATGTTGAATTCGTTCTGCGAATTCTGCCGCGTCCCGGTCGGGATCGGCACCAGCGCCGAGGATTTCACCGTCGTGTTCTCGTAGCGCAGGCCGGCGATCAGATGCGCCGGGTTCGAGAACAGATCGAACTTGTTGTTGATCTGCAAATAGGGCGCGACGGTCTTTTCACGGATGCGGCGATCGGTGGTGTAGGGGGTGAGGCAATTGCCGTCGCCGCCGCAGATGCCATAGGTCGAATCGAGCAGGCCGACGACCTGTTCGAAATTGTAGCCGTAGAATTGCTTGGCGATGTCCGAGCTGCCGACGCCGCCGATGCCCTTGAACTTGCTGGGGATGTCGATCAGCTTGAAGATGTCGTCGGGCAGCAGCGCCGCCGCCGCCGCGCGCTGCGCCGCGCTGTCGCCGCCGGTGCCGCCCCAGGTGTCGTTCTGCAACACGCCATAGGCCGAGCGCACCTTGTTGTCGGTGAAGGTGAAGCCGAAATCGATCGAATCGAGGAAGCTGCCCTCGTGGTCGTAATGCCCCTTCAGCTGCGCCTGGTTGATCCGGTCGCGGAAGTAGGAATTGCGGAAGGCGTTGCCGGTCGGCACGATCAGCGACGCGTTCAGCGGGTTGATGCCGGGCTGCATCTGGTAGGAGATCACCGGCAGATCGTTGTCGAAGTTGATCGTCTGGTTGGCGACGCCGAAGATCGCGGTGCCCAGCGAATTGCTGTTGCCGTATTTGTTGGTCGGCTTCGATTCGGCGGTCGAATGATGCGCGTCGAGGCCGACGGTGACGCCGCCGGGGGCTTCCCAGGTGAGGTTGGCGCCGAGCGACTTGTTCTCGGTCCGGTACGCGGTCAGCGCGCTGGAATAGGACAGGTCCTTGGCTTCCGCCGCGGTGAAGCGCTCGGTGTAGAAGCGCGGGCCGGCGACCGGGCCGTCGGTCCATGCCGACGAGGTGTCGTTGTGGTTGAACCAGATGCCGACGTTGGCGTTGCGCGTCTTCACCTCGTTGCGCGAATAGGTGTAGTCGATCGTCGCGACCAACGTATCGGTCGGCTTCGCCTGCAGCACCAACTGGCCGTTGATGCGCTCGCGGCTGATGTCGTTGACGTCGTAGGAGGCGTTCTGCGGCACTTCGTAGACGCTGGTGGCGCTCGGGCGGTTGGTGATGTTCGCCGCACGCGGATCGCCGGGCTGCGCGAGCGAGCCCCAATTGTTCTCCGAGCCGAGATAGCCGTCGCGCCAGCCGACGTTGGCCTGGTTCACCGACGCGCGGCGCTTCTGGTAGACGCCGTTCGCCAGGATGCCGATCCGGTCGTCGGCGAAGGTGGTCGAGAAGATGCCCGACACTTCGGGCGTGATGTCATTCTTGCCGTTCTGCGAGGTGTCGATGACGCCGCGTGCGGCGACCGAGCCGCGCGTGCCGACCTTGTCGAACGGACGCGGCGTGCGGATGTTGATCGTCGCACCGATGCCGCCCGACGGCACGCTGGCGCGGCCCGACTTGTAGACCTCAAGCGCGGCGATGCCTTCGGAGGCGAGGTTGGCGAAGTCGAACGCGCGCGAGCCCGGCGCGCTGTTGCCGTCGCCGATCACCGCGGTCGGCAGCTGACGGCCGTTGAGGACGACGAGATTGTATTCGGGGCCGAGGCCGCGGACGGTGACGAACGAGCCTTCGCCGTTCGACCGGTCGATCGACACGCCGGTGATGCGCTGGAGCGATTCGGCGAGGTTGGTATCGGGGAATTTGCCGATATCCTCCGCCGAGATCGCGTCGACGATACCCTGGCCGTCGCGCTTGATGTCCGCGGAGGCGCGCAGCGAGGCGCGGATGCCGGTCACGACGATATCGCCGGTGGTATCCGGTGCGTCCGACGGCGTCGCGGCCTGCGGTTCGATCTGCGCGGGGCCGGTGTTGCCGAGCGTGGCGGCGGCGTCCTGCGCGGCGGCGGCACCCGGCAGGGCGACGAGAGCGGCGGTCGAAACCCCGATGGCGAATTGCGAAAGCAGGCGAGCCCTGACGCGGCGCATGGTAATCCTCCCCGATGACAGGCGCGGCGATCCCGCGCTCTTGAGAACGTTCACTTCACGGATAAGCCGTTGTCTGTCAAGCGCATCCTGTCGAACGACCGTCACCGTTGTGAACGTTCTCTTAATATGCTTTGAAGAGCGTCATGCCTGCAAAGGGCGACAGGCCGGCGCGGCGAATGCGTCGGCGACGGGAGGATTGCATGAAGCGGTTTTGGAAGACGTGTGCCTCGGCGATGGTGTTGGCGACGGTCGCGCTGACGGCCGGCGCACCCGCCGCGGGCGGTCGCATGGATGGGGCGGCACCGGCACCGGCACCGGCACCGGCATCGGCGCAGGCGACGGCGGCGCGCGCGCGTGCCGATGCGATCGTCGCGCGGATGACGATCGACGAGAAGATCGCGCTGCTCCACGGGCTGTTCCCGCCGATGGCGGCGGGCAAGTCGGCCAACGAGCTGATCCCGTCGGCCGGCCATATCGACGGCATCGCGCGGCTCGGCGTACCGCTGGTGCGCGAGAGCGACGCCTCGCTCGGCGTCGCCAACCAGGTCGAGCAGCGCAAGGGCGACGTCGCCACCGCGCTGCCGTCCGGCCTCGCCACCGCGGCGAGCTTCGATCCCGCCATCGCCCGGGCCGGCGGCACGATGATCGGTGCCGAGGCGCGCGCGAAGCGGTTCAACGTGCTGCTCGCCGGTGGCGTCAACCTGACGCGCGACCCGTGGAACGGGCGCAATTTCGAATATCTCGGCGAGGACCCGCTGCTCGCGGGGACGCTGGCCGGCGAGCATATCGCGGGGGTGCAGAGCAACCGCATCGTCTCCACCGTCAAGCATTTCGCGCTCAACGCGCAGGAGACCGGGCGCACCGTCGTCGATGCGCGGATCGGCGAGGCGGCGTTCCGGATGAGCGACCTGCTCGCCTTCGAGATCGCGATCGAGAAGGGGCAGCCGGGATCGGTGATGTGCGCCTACAACAAGGTCGGCGGCGACTGGGCGTGCGAGAACGGCCATCTGCTCAACGACGTGCTGAAGCGCGACTGGGGCTATCACGGCTGGGTGATGAGCGACTGGGGGGCGGTGCATTCGACGGTGAAGGCGGCGAACGGCGGGCTCGACCAGCAATCCGGGCAGGAGCTGGACAAGGCGATCTATTTCGGCGCGCCGCTCAAGGCGGCGGTGGCGGCGGGGCAGGTGTCGGGCAAGCGGCTCGACGACATGGTCGCACGCTATCTGACCGGGCTGATCGCGACCGGCGCCTATGACACGCCGGTCCCCGCCACCGCGCAGACCCCGCCCTATGCCGCACACGCCGAGGTCGCGCAGCGTGCCGCCGAGGCGGGCATCGTACTGCTCAAGAACGAGGGCGACGTGCTGCCGATCGCGCGCAGTGCGAAGCGGATCGTGGTGATCGGCGGCAATGCCGACGTCGGCGTGCTGTCGGGCGGCGGCTCGTCGCAGGTGCGCTCGGTCGGCGGCGCGCCGGTCGAGATCCCGCTCGCCACCGGCGGATCGGCGTCGTTCGCGCGGATCACCTATCACGCCTCTTCGCCGCTCGCCGCCTTGCGCAAGGCGCTGCCGGGGGCGCAGGTGACGTGGGTGGACGGCCGCAACTTCAACGCGACGATCGACGCGGCGAAGGGCGCCGATCTGGCGATCGTCTTCGCCACGCAATGGACGACCGAGGCGGAGGACGTGCCCGACCTGCGCCTGCCCAACCAGCAGGACGCGCTGATCGCCGCGATCGCCGCCGCGCAGCCGCATACCGTCGCGGTGATGGAGACCGGCGGCCCCGTACTGATGCCGTGGATCAAGGCGGTACCCGCGGTGGTACAGGCCTGGTATCCCGGCCAACGCGGCGGCGAGGCGCTGGCGGCGATCCTGACCGGCGCGGTCAACCCGTCGGGGCGGTTGCCGATCACCTTCCCCGCCGACGCCTCGCAGCCGCCGCGCCCGCGGCCCGTCGGGCTCGACCGCCTGACCGGGCTGGAGGCGGAGGCCGCGGCCAATCCGGCGGTGGCATCGCAGAAGACGCTGGAAAGCTTTCCGGCGGACTATGTCGAGGGCGCCGACGTCGGCTATCGCTGGTATGAGAAGAAGGGGCTGACGCCGCTGTTCCGCTTCGGCCATGGGCTGAGCTACACCAGCTTCGCCTATCGCAACCCGGTGGTCACCGGCGGTGCGCGACTGAGCGTGACGTTCGACGTCGTCAATACCGGCCAGCGGGCGGGTGCCGACGTGCCGCAGATGTACGTGGCGCGCGAGGGCGGAGGGGCGCGCGAGGACGGGGGCACGCCGATGCGGCTCGCGGCGTTCACCCGCGTGACGCTGAAGCCGGGCGAGACGCGCCGCGTGACGCTGACCGCCGAGCCGCGCATCGTCGCCGACTATGACACGAAGTTGCCGGGCTGGCGGATCGCGGCGGGGCGCTATCGCGTGGCGCTGGCCCGCGACGCGGGCGACCGCACGATCGTGTCGAGCGCGACGCTGCAGGCGACGACGATGAAGCCGTAGGGAAACAACGAGGCAAAGCATAAGGTTGTCGCCGGGAGGCATCGCGGGCAGGATCGCCGCGCCACGATGCCCGACGCCACCGCCACCTTGCCCCGCCGCCTGTTCCTGATCGTCTTCGCGCTGGCGAACGTCGGCGGGGTGATCGCCTATCTGCCGCTGCTGACGCTGCTGCTGCCGCTCAAGGTGGAAGCGCTGAGCGGTGCGGAACGGATCGGGGTGTTCACCGCCTGCATCACCGCGGGCGCATTGTCGGCGAGCGGCGCCAACGTGCTGTTCGGCTGGCTGAGCGATCGCTCGCTGCGCCGCGGCGGCGGCCGGCGGCGGTGGATGGTCGGCGGCATCGTCGCCACCGCGGCGAGCTATGCCGCGGTGGCGTTCGCCCAGACGCCGGTCGCGCTCGTCGCCGCGATCGTCGTCTTCCAGTTCGCCGTCAACGCACTGCTCGCCCCGATGATGGCGATCATGGCGGAGGAGGTGCCCGACGCGCAGAAGGGCATCGCCGGCGGGATGCTGTCGCTCGGCAGCCCGGTGGCGTCGGCCTTCTCGGCGATGCTGGTCGGCAGCGCGGTCCTGCCGGAGGCGGCGCGGCTTGCGCTGGTGCCGGCGGTCGTCGCCGCCTGCGTGCTGCCGCTGCTGCTCGTGCGCGGCGCGCCCTCGGCGGCGGTCGTGGTGCGGACGCCGGTGCCGTCGTCGCGGCGCGACCTGGTGATCGCCGGCCTGTCGCGCTTGCTGGTGCAGGTCGCCGCAGTCGTGACGCAGGCCTATCTGCTCTATTATTTCGAGAGCATCGTCGACGGTGCGGCGCGCGGCGATCTGCCGGCGCGGATCGGCGGCCTGCTGGTCCTCGTCTTCGTGATCCCGTTGCCGATCGCCGTGCTGCTCGGCCGCCTCTCGGACCTGACGGCGCGGCGCAAGCCGTTCCTGCTGATCGCCGCCGCCGTCGCGGTCGCGGGGCTGCTCGGCATGGCAGCGGCGCGGGACTGGACCGGCGGTGCGATCGCCTTCGGCGTCTACGTCACCGGTTCGTCGGTGTTCGTCGCGCTCCACGCCGCCTTCGCGATGCAGCTGCTGCCCAACCCGGCGCACCGCGGACGCGACCTCGGCCTCTTCAACCTCGCCAATACGCTGCCGTCGCTGCTCGGCCCGCCGCTGACCTGGATGCTCGCGGCACCGCACGATTTCACCGCCGTCCTGCTGCTGCTCGCCTTCCTCGCCGGCTGCGGCGGGCTCGGGATGCTGCGCGTGCGGGCGTGGCAGTGACCGTCGTCGCACGTCATCCGCGCGTGCCGAAGCCCGGTTGGCGATGCGCTGGACGGCGTGATATGTCGCCGATACGCAGCGATCGCATGTCCCGCTTCTCCTTCCTCGTCGTGGTGGCGACGCTCGCCGGTTGCTCGCCGACCGCAGCGGTCGAGGGGCCGGTCGCGCTCGGCCAGACCGCGCTGGTCGGCGGGCCGCGGGTGCGGCCCGATCATGTCGTCGAGGACAGCCGCTGCCCGGTCGGCACCCGCTGCGTCTGGGCGGGCCGGGTGGTGGTGCGCGCCACCGTGTCGGGCGGCGCCTGGTCGAGGAGCGTCGACCTGATCTTGGGCGTGCCGGTCGATGTCGCCGATGGCAAGCTGACGCTCACCGCGGTGACGCCGGCGCGCAGGGCGGGCCAATCGGCGAAGACGACGCCGTCGCGCTTCACCTTCGCCTTCCAGGGCGGGCTGTAGCGGGTATCGCCCGTTAACTAGGTCATTTTACCGGATAATCAGTTCCCTACGCCTATCCTTCGCGCGACGGACATGCCGTCGAGGGGGATCTTCATGCGGTGCTTGCACATCTTGGCGCTCGGCTGCGCCTTGCCGACGATCGCGGCGGCGCAGACTGCGCCCGCCGACGTGGTGATGGTGCCGGCGCATACCCAGATCGCCTTCCGCCTCGACGAGGAGATCAGCTCGCAGCGCGCCCGCGTCGGGCAGCTCGTGCCGGTGTCGGTCGCGCGCGACGTGATCGTCGACGGTGCGGTGCTGATCCCGCACGGCGCGGCGGGCACCGGCCTGGTCACCGCACGCACCGGCAAGGGCGCGTTCGGCAAGTCGGGCAAGGTCGATATCGCGCTGCGCTCGGTGGAGATCGCCGGGCGGCAGGTCGCGGTCACCGGCCGCTTCCACGCCGCGGGCGAGGGCCGCGCCGGCGAGACGGTCGGCTCGATCCTCATCGGCGGCGTCGTCGCGGGCGCGTTCGTCACCGGACGGCACGCGGTGTTCGAAGCGGGTCGCGAGTTCGTCGCCTACACCACCGATGCCGCCAGCATCCCCAAAGCCGCGGTCCGGCCGGTGCGGCCGGCGCCCGTCCTCGTCTATGCGAGCGCCCTGCCCGCGCGCGCGGGGGCGTATCGGACGCCGATGCCGGTGCAACTGGTCGACATGCCCGGCGACGCCGCCACCGGTTCGTCGCGCTTCGACACGATGCAGCAGCTCGATCGCCGTATCGCCCAGGCGCAGCCGATCCGCGGCCGCGACGCGCGGCAGGGCTGGACGATCAGCGACTGAGCCGGCGCGGCGTCACAGCCCGAGGCGCAGACCCAATGCGAAATAATGCGGCCCCGCGTTGCCCTTCAGGCTGATCGCCGGCAGCAGCGGCAGCGCCACCGTACCATAAGGGCGCAGGTCGTCGCCGGCGCGAATGCCGGCGCCGACCGTCGCGACGAGGGGAATCGCATAGGTCGCCTCGATCCGGCCATAAGGTTTGACCGCATCGTCGTCGCCGCGATCGACGAGCGCGCCGACCATCGGCGTCAGGCGGAAGCCCGCCGCCCCGAAGCCGTAGCCGGCGCCCAATTCGCCGCCCCAGCGGCCATCCGCGCGCGCACCATTGGCTTCCAGCACGATCTGCGCCGACGCCGGCGCGGCGCTGGCGAGGGCGGCGGCGATGGCGGCGCCGATCAATGGGATTCGGGTCATACGCTCTCCGTACGGATCGCCGGACCGGCGACGTGGCGGGCGCTCTACGAACCGGCGGCGGCCGGCACAAGCCGCGACCATGGCCGCGCCCGCCGCATGTCGAGCCGGCAGAGGCCGTGCAGGCGATGGCGCCGCGCGTAAGCGGCGACGCGCGCGTCATAGTCCGCCGCCAAGGGGCTGGCGAAATCCCAGTCGGGCGGGTTGAACGTGGAGATGCCGTTGATCGTCGGCACCCGCCACAGTTCGGCGAGCAGCATCGCATCGGCGTTGTGCGGATAGAGGCCTTGCTTGAAGGCGCTGAGGTACAGCGGCTCGTCGCGCCGGGTGACCACGGCGTAGAAGCTGGCACAGGCGTTGGGCGGCGGCGGGATGGCCGACACGGCGGCCTGCTGTTCGTCGTGGTGCAGCTGGGCCGGCGTTTCGGCGCTCAGATTCTCGGCGACGAGCAGCACGGCGAAGATCGCGGCGAGCCACGGCCGCGACCGGGCCAGCCGCATCGCCCGCTGCCGCCAGGCGGCGACGACGAGCAGCAGGAAGGGCAGCACCAGCCAGAGCTGGTAGCGCGACACCACGCGCAGCCCCTTGCCGCCGGGTACCAGCGCGTACACCAGGCCCCAGGGCGAAACTGACCAGAATTGCAGCGTGAGCAGCCAGCCGATGATCGTCGCGAGCGCGAAGGCGCGCAAGTCGCGCGATACCGGCAGGCCGTCGATCCGGCGGCGGACGATGATCTGCCATGCGGCGGTGACGACCAGCACGAACAGGATCGGCGGGATGCCCGTTTCATGCTCGCCGCCGAGGACGCGCCGGGGCAGCATCGGGTCGGCGGGCATTTCGGCGTGGATCAGCGCGAACAACGGCCGGAACAGCCAGCCCCACAGGTAATTGTCCGGCCCGACGTTGATCATGTCGATCAGCGGCGTGACGAGATAGCCCAGCATCTCCTCATAGGGGTGACCGCCGGTTTCGCCTGCCTTGGGAAGGTAGATGGCGAGGAACGGCAGGACGAGGATCGCGAACGCGCCCACGCCGCAGAGCAACGTCGCGGCATGGCGGCGGGCCAAAGCGAGGGCGGCGGCGGGACGCCAACGGTCGCTCAGCACGCACCAGCAGGCGACGAACAGGGCGGCGGAAAAAATTGTGAACCAGGCCATGTAATAGGCCGTCAGCAGCCACGCCGCGATCAGCGCCGCCAGCGCGACGGCGAGCGTCCGCGCGCGACCGCGGCGCCCGTCCTGTTCGGCGCGCACGGCGGCGATCGCGAGCATCATCGCCACCGGCAGCAGGGCGACGCTTTGCAACTGCACGTGCACGGCCTGCAGCGAGATGCCGCTCGCCACCGTCCACAGCAGCGCGACCAGCGTCGCCGCAACGCGCCCCCAGCCGAGCGTCCGTGCGACCAGCAGATAGGCCGCGACGAAGCCGATCGTCTTGAAGGTCAGGACGTTGAGCGTGTCGGCATGGAAGGGATCGGCGAACAGCCGCCAGAAGGAGTAACTGAGCCCATACAGCAGATAGCCGTCGTTATAGCCGAGCGTGCCGCGATACGGATGGAAATAGCCGGTGGTGTCCCAGGCGGCGGCGCCGTCCAGCACGTTGCGCCAGTGTTCGAGGATGCTGATCTCGATCACCGCATCGCCGCGATCGCCGAAGCCGAGATCGAAGCCGCTGAGGATCGGGACGCGGAAGAACAGCAGCATCGCGACGACGAACGCGCCGGCGACCATCGCCCCATGCGCCAGCCGATCGCGGCCGGACGACCGGTCGCGCGCATCCGTCACGGCATTGGTGTCGGCGACGTCGGCACGGTCCATCGCCTCCGCCTAATTGTGGCGGTGGGTGCTGTCCAGACGCGCGCGCGCCGGCGCGCCCGGCGATCAGTAGGTGACGGCCTTCACCATCAACCCGGTCTTGACCTTGTAGGCGACGGGGCGGGCGGGATCGATCGGCTGCGACCAGGTCGCGCCGGCATAGAGCCGCTTGGCGGGGAGCGGGCGGCAGTCGCCGCCGGCGGCGGTGCATTGCCGGCCCTCGTACAGCTCGACGCTGGTGCTGCCGGTGTTGGTTAGGACGAGCGTCGTGCCGTCGCGGCGGCCGGCGACTTCGCCGGCCATCACCGCGGGGCGGACGATGACCAGCATGTCGTAGCCGACCAGCACCTTGAGCGCCGACCCCGCGGCCGAGACATCGCCCGCCACCGGCTTGACCGTGACGCGGTAGACGCGATCGCGTGCCGCGCGCGGCGCCACCGCGGCGATGCGGATCAGCTTGCGCTCGCCCGGTTCGAGGATCATCTTCTGCGGCGTCACCAGCAGGCCGCTTTCGGCCGGATCGGCGCTGGCGACACGCCGCTCCGCCGGGGTGCCGGGATCGACGATGCTCGCGGGTTCGGCGACGACGTACATGCGCTCGGCCCCGGTGTTCCACGCCTCGACATCGGCGCGCGGCGGCCCGGCGGGTGTGAGGTCGACGACGACCTGGCTGAGCACGAGATTGGCGGCGGCGGGCTGGGCGCCCAGGCCGGCGACGGCGACGGCGGTGACGACGGTCGCGAGGCTCCGGCGCATCCGGGTCATGGTCATGATCCTCTCCTTCTTCACGGCCGCAGGTCGGCGATCTGGTTGACGAACGACGCGCCGACGCAGGCGAGCGTTCCGAGCGCGGCATAACCGTTGGGCGTCGCCGCGGCGTGGACCGGCAATTGGCAGGACCGGCCGTCGGGCGCCTGGATCTTCAGCACGGCGTTGCGGATCGTCTCGATCTGGAAATAGCCCGCGGCATCGGTGTCGCCGATCGCGCCGGCGGCGTGGATCGCCGCATTGGCGACCGGCGTGCCGTCGTGCCACAGCAGCCGCCCGAACATCGCGACGACGTGGCGCGTCTTCCATTCGAGCCGCGCGACGGTGCCGGGATAGACGCTCACCTTGCGCGTGCCGCCATCCAGATGCATCAGTTCTTCACCGGTCGAGCGCAGGCGTACGGCATATTGGCGATAGGCCGGCACCGACACCGCCAGCGTCTCGCCGAGCCGGACGGTGCCGCGCGCGCCATTGTCGACCAGCACCTCGAACGGCGCGCCGGCGGCGCCCTTGCGGCGGGGCTCGCCATCCTCCTGCACCGAGACGACGATGATCGCGTCGTTGCGCTCGCGGCCTTGCAGGACGAGCGCGCGATGCGTCGCCGCAGCGGTCGTCTGGAAGCCGAAACTATATTGGGTGGCGCCGTTGCTGCCCGCGAGCGGCTGCGCGACATCGGCATAGAGCGCGGCGGCGCGGGTGCGCAGATCGGCATGGCCGCGCGCCAGCGTGCCGCCGACCTCGCGCTCCACGCCGCCCGACAGCGCCAGCTCGCCGCCGAGCACGCGATCGCGCTGCCACGCCCCGGCGATGCCACCGACCGCCGCGACGCCACGCTGCGTGCCGCCGACATCGCTGGCGCGCAGGCCGGTGCTGGCGCTCCAGGCGGCGGTGCCGCGCAGCCGCTGGAGGCTGATGCCGAGGAACGCCGCGCGCCCCTGATTGGTGATCGTCGCGTCGCCGCGCACCGTCACCTGCAGGCCGCCGCGCTGGATCAAGGGGATGGTGAGGCTCGGCCCGAGGCCGTAGGAGGCGCGCGCACGCTGATCCCGGCGGTAGAAACCCGACAGGGCGAACTGGCCGCGGGGCAGCGCATAGTTGATCGTGCCGTTGACCTGGGTGAAGCCGCCGGCCGAGACGCGCGCCGCCGGATCGGCGCGGAGGATCATCGCGGTCGCGACGCTGTCGCCGAGCGGGATCAGCGGCCGTCCCCCCGGGCTCCACACCCGCCGCAGATCGACCGCATAATTGAGCCGCGCGGTGCCCGACGAGGTGGCCTGGGCCAGCACGCCGAACTGGCCGTGGAGGGAGGCGAGCCCGGCGGCGCGCCATTGCGCGGCGTGGCCGAGCCAATAGCCACCCAGTTCGATCAGCGCGTTGCGGTCGGTGCCGAGCACGGTAGCGTCGAGCGCGAGCTGCGGCGTCAGCCGGCGCGCGACGCCCGCTTCGTAGAAGGGCGTGCGCGACGTCGCGATGAAGGTGCCGACGCGGTCGTTGGCGAGCAGCCCGGCATAAGCGAAGACGATGGGGTCGCCGATCGCCGCGATCGCGGCGTTCTTGGTGAAGAAGCGCCGCTCGTCGCGCACCGCGCCGCCGGCCTCGGTGACGTGCAGTACCAGTTCGTAGGCGCCGTCCGGCAGGCTGGAAGTGTCGAGCGCCTGATTGCCCGCGTCATAGGTCCGCGAGGTCAGCAGCCGGCCGTCGCGCAGCACGTCGACGCGCGCCCGCGCCGCCAGCGAGACGACGAGCGGACTGCCGGCGATCAGCGTACGGTCGAGCCGGGTATCGATCTGGCTCTGCACGCCGACGCCGAGGATCCGCCGCCGGCCGGTGAGATCGATCCCCGGCGTCCACTGCACGCCCGCCGCATAGCGATAGCCGGGCGTGTCGAGCTCGGCCGCGAGCGTATCGGCGAGCAGGCCGTAGCGCGACGAATAGGACATCTCGCTGCGCACGCGGGCATGGCCGTAGCCGAGGATGGCGCGGTTGAGCACCGTATAGTCGACATAGCCGCCGCTGCCCGCGACGGTGCCGCCGATCTGGTCGACCAGCGACAGGCGCGCCTCGGGCGGCGGCAGATAGCGGCGCTCGCTCGCCGGATGCACCGCCAGCAGCTTCGGATTGAAGAAGAGATCGATACGGAAGCGTGCCGCATCAAGGATCACGCCGGCATCGGCGGGCGTCAGCGTCCGGCAGCCTGCCGGATCGGCATCGGCCGGGCAGACCAGCCCGGGATGCGCATCGAGATCCGGCGCGGCGAGCGCGGCGCGCGCGGTGGCGACGTCGACCAGATCGGGGACGAGGGCGAGCAGCGCGTCGACCTCAAGAAGGGTGACCCGGCCCGAACCGTAGCGCAGCCGCGTCTGGCCGATCGCGCGGCCGCCGACGAAGACGTCGACCATCGCCTCCTGCGGCTTGAGCAACTGGTCGAAGCCCGCCGGCGCACCGACGTGGAGCTGCGGCGCATCCGCCGGTCGATCCGCACGCGCGCCCGCGGAGCAGCACAGCGCCGCCGCCGCGGCCAGCGCCAGCCGCCAGCCCCTTCTGGGACGGCACTGGGGAACGGAAGCGCCGGACATGGCGTCGCGCCGCTATTCGGCCGCGATCAGCAGCGTCAGCGTACCCGTATAGGGACCCGCCGTCGCCTTGCTCAACTCGCTCGACCGCAGCAGGACGATCAGGCTGGCGCTGTCGTTGCCGAGCACGCAGCCGAGATTGAGGCCGAGGCCGGTCGTCGTAAGCCCGGTGGTGGCGACCCCGGCGACCAGCGCGGTGCCGGTCGCCCGGCCCGGCGTGCCGCTCCACTGCACCTCATAGGCCAAAGGCGCACCGGCGCCGGCGAGCGTGAAGGCGCGGTTGGTGCCACTGCCGCTCGCGACCACATTGTAGCGGCCGAGCAAGCCGGACGAGGAGATACACACGTCCTTGCTGCTGCTGATGTCCGCATCGACCCCGACCGTGCCGAAGGCAAAGTCGGCGAGCCGGGTGATCTGGACCTGCTGCGCGGCAGCGGGCGCGGCGCCGGCGAGCGCCACGGCCAGCATCATGCCGCCGGACAGGGCGCGCGGACATCCGATGGCCACGCTCCCGCCGTCCGTCAGAGCGGGTTGACGAGCAGCGTCAGCGTGCCTGTGTAGCTGGTCAGCGACGGCATCGCCTGCAACTGCGACTGCGCGATGGTGACGATCAGGCTCGACGTCGAGCTGGGCGTCGTCGCGCAGGTCGGCACCGCGGCGGTCGAGACGAAGCCGCTCGACGCGGTCGATGCGACCAGCGCGGTGCCGGACGTCTGGCCCGAGCTCTGGTTCCACTGCACGGCATAGGTCACCGGCGTCAGCGCGCCCGAGGCGAGTGTAAACGCGCCGCCGGTGCCGCTGCCCGTCGCGGTGATCGTATAGCCCTTGGTCGCGGTGTTGCTCCACACGCAATTGTTCTGCGCGCTCAGCGCCTGGGCGTTGGGCTCGGCATTGGCGAAGCTGATGTCGCTGAGGCCGGTGATCTGCACGCGGCTCGGCACCGAGACGGTGATCTGGACGCTGCCCGTCGAGGTTGCGCCGAGTGCGCCGTTGGTCGCGGCCGCAGCCGGCGTCGCGGCGAGTGCGGTGAGGCCGAGCAACGCCGCCGCGCGACCCGGCAGGAACTTTCCGAAAGCAATGATGTTGAGCTTCATGTTGCGCCACCCAAGTTGACCGACGTTCGAAGTGCCGGTGAATGTGCCGCTGGACCGCTCGTTAACCCGAACCGTCCGAATAGTTCGGCGTTGATCCGCTGATCTCATGGCGCCGTTAACATTACGTGTAACATTTTAACCACTTTGATGTGGGTTATAGGCGATTAGAACCACAACTGTTCTATGGGAACGGCGGTTTTATCTATCGTATATGATATCGCGGTGCGGTTGCGGGTGGGTCGCGCGGTTCGGGCGATCCGATCATGCCGGGAACCTCATCGGCGCTGCGGAATTGTGGGGGGCAGCGCGTGGGCGAACGCCCCGTGTCATCGATCTGAGGACATTATGAATCGTATCAAGCTGGGCCTGTTCGGGGCCGCCCGTCCGTCGAGCGTATCGGCCGACCTGCAAGCGCCGAGCGACGCGCGCACGATCGAAGCGCAGGACCGGCTCGCCGGCCTCACCCCGGTCGAGATCGCCACCGCGGAAGCCCTGTCGCGCAGCGACGGCGTCGCGCTCGCCGCGCGCTGACGCGAGGGTGGTTTAGGACGAGGCGACCTTCCAAAGTCCTCCCCCCGGCAGGGAGGTGGCATGCCGAAGGCATGACGGAGGGGGAGGTAAGCGACGACTTCGGTTCCGTGTCCTCCCCCTCCGTCACGGCTTCGCCGCGCCACCTCCCCCTGGCGGGGGAGGACTTCTTCTAAGCTCCGCGTGTCGCTCCTCCGGCCGCACGTCGACCGCCTCCGGTCATTCGACCAGGAAACCTTCGGGCGGCGTGCGGGTGATGAAATGGCCCTTCACGCCCGTGGGCCATTGCTTGAACGCGACCTGCCCGGTGTCGCTGGCAGCGTAGAGCGCGGCATAATCGAGGATCGCGCGCGCCGCTGCCTCGTCCGGAGTGAAACGGCCGAGGACGTAGCCGACCTTGCCGGGCGCGCGCAGGTGGACGGTGCAGAAATCGGCGCAGGCGAACAGGCACGGCATCTCCTGTACCGCAACGCCGGCATAAGCGGGATCGGCAGCGCGTGCCGCATGGAGCGCCGCGACGAGCAGCGCGCCGCCGCGACGGCCGTCGCCATCCTCGCGCGCGTCCGCGGTCAGGCGGCAGGTGCTGCATGCGACCACGGCAGGCCCGGCGGCAACGGGGGTGAGCTTCATCGCGCGACCCGGCGGTGCCTGTCCCGCACCGTCCGCTCCGCGGCGCGGCCGAACAGATCGGCGGCGACCAGCCAGAACAGCGCCTGCGTGCCGATCGCGGCGACGCGGAACTGCCAGAGCAGCGTCGCCGGGAAGCGTGCCGGCACCTCGTCGATCACCGGCAGCAGCCGCTGCACCAGCGCCACCGTGCCGGCATAGATGCCGATTGCGATCAGCAGCCGGTCGAGTCCGGCGATACGGCCGGCGAGGCGGCGATAGCTCCACAGTGCCAGGGTCGCCGCCGCCACCGACAGCGCGAGCATCGCGAAATAGGCGGCGGTGCGCAGCCGCACCGTCTCGTGCAGCCCGACCGCGGGCGGAGTCGGCGGATATTTGATCGCCGGCACCAGCACGATCGCGACGAAGGCGGCGAGCGCGAGCAGCAGCGCGAGGCTGCGCGGCCCGACCCGCGCGACCCGGCCGTACAGCCCGGCGAAGACGATCGCGAGCAGCCCGCCGAGGGCGGTGCCGTACAGGCCCATCGCCGTGTAGAGCCCCCAGGTCTTCTGCGTCGCGCGGCTGACCAGTTCCTCGTCCGCCATCGCATGCACGGCGTTATGCGCCTCCAGCGCCACCGCGGCGTCGATCTGCGGCTCGGCGAACAGCAGCGCGAAGGTGGCGGCGACCAGCGCGCCGATCAGTCCGGCGAGCATCCCCCGCCAGAGCAAAGTCCTCATCATGACCGTCCGTCCGTCGGGATCAGTGACAGGGGAAGCCGAGCAGGTGGCGGCCGTCGTGGACATATTCGTGGACGTACATGCCGTCGAACAGCGCGAAGGCGCCCTGTTCGGTGCTGACGAAATACAGCAGGATCAGCGCGACGATCGCGGCGAACACCGCCCAGGGGGCGATGTCGGCGAGCGGGATGTGCGTGGTGCCGACGGGAAGAAACGCGTCGTCGAAGGCGGCGGTGGTGCCGGACATCAGTCAGTCTCCTGCCGGGAAAGCGCGCCCGGATGGGGTGGAGGCGCCGGGCGGGGTCTGACTCTCGACAGGCTGGCGCCCGGCGATCACAGTGGCGCGACCGCGCCGGATTTCCACCGGCTTCCCGCCCGGCTCCGATCCACCATGCTGTGGACGCGGGGCGGGGATGCGTCAACCGATCAGGAGATCCCGCCCGATGCCGACCCGCCTCGTCCTGCTCTGCGCCGGTGCCACCGCGGCGACGCGCGCGGCGCGTTTCGCCGATCCGGCCGAGCCGCTCGACGCCGGCGGCCGCGCCAAGGTGCTGGCGCTCGACCTTGCCGGGGCGGCGGCCGCGCATTGCTGGGTCAGCCCGGCGGCGGCGGCGCGCGAGACCGCCGCACTGATCGGTGTCGCCGCCGAGGAGGCACCGGCGCTCCGCGACATCGATGCCGGCGCGTGGACGGGCCGCAGCCTCGAGTCGCTCGCGCCCGCCGCGGTCGCGGCGTGGCTGGCGGCACCCGAGGCGGGCGCGCCGGGCGGCGAGAGCATGGCGGCGGTGCGCGCGCGGGTCGGGCCGTGGCTTGACGGGCTGGGGGAGGGGCGGGTGCTGGCGATCAGCCATGCCGCGGTGCTGCGCGCGGCAATCGCGCACGCGCTTGACGTGCCGGTGGCGGCGACGCTGGCGATCGACGTCGCGCCACTGTCGATGGTGGTGCTGTCGCGGCA
Organism: Sphingomonas taxi; assembly: GCF_000764535.1. Lineage (NCBI taxonomy): Bacteria > Pseudomonadati > Pseudomonadota > Alphaproteobacteria > Sphingomonadales > Sphingomonadaceae > Sphingomonas > Sphingomonas taxi. Next base: position 3,530,281 of record NZ_CP009571.1, read on the forward strand.
CGGCCGCTGGCGGGTGCAGGAGCTGCGCCGCGGCTGAAACGTCAGCGCTCGACGATGCGGTCGGCGAGCGGTTCGCGCGCCTGCCAGCCGCGGCGCGCCAGTTCGGGGGTGGCGGCGGGTGCCTCGGGATAGCCGATGCAGAGCAGAGCGATCAGCGTCCACTCCGCCGGTACGTCGAGCAGGGCGGTGACATAGGTCGGATCGAGGATCGAAACCCAGCCGAGGCCGATGCCGTGCGCGCGAGCGGCGAGCCACAGCGTGTGGATCGCCATGACGGTGGAATAGCGCAGCATTTCCGGCATCGTCGCGCGGCCGAGGCCGTGGCCGGCGGCGGGCGCCTCGTCGCTGAACACCGCGAGCAATTCGGGCGCCTCGCGTAGCCCGTGCAGCTTGAGCCGGGCATATCGCGCGCGGCGCTCGGCGTCGGGCAGCCGGTCGGCCGCCGCGGCGCTGGCGGTATCGACATGCGCGGCGAGCGTCTCGCGCAGGCCGGGCGAGCGCAGCCGCACGAAGCGCCACGGCTGGGCGTTGCCGACCGAGGGCGCCAGCGCCGCGGCGGCGAACAGCGCCTGCATCGCCCCCTCCGCTACCGGATCGCGGCGGAAATGGCGCACGTCGCGGCGCCAATGGAGCAACAGGTCGAGCCGGTCGCGGAACGCCGCGTCGAAAGCGGGGGCGGTCACGCGGCCGTCCGGCGCAGGAGATAGGTGTCCATGATCCAGCCGTGGACCGCACGCAGCGCCGCGCGCCGCGCGACGATCGCCGCACCGGTGTCGGCGAGCGGACCGGCGGCGAGCGCTTGCTGCGGCATGCCGAGATAGGCGCCCCACCAGATCGTCACGCCGGCGGGGTCGAGCGTCGTGAACGCGCAATCGCCGTCGAGCATCACCGCCAGCGTGTCGATATCCGCCGGCCAGCCCGCGGTGCGCAGCCGGCGGCCGGTGGTGACGAGCACCGGCGCGGCGAGCGTGTTGAGCGGGATGGCATGCGCGGCGGTCAGCGCCTGCAGGCTGGTGATGCCGGGCACCACCGTGACCGTCAGCGCCATGCCGCCGCGGCGCAGGCGGGCGGCGATCCGCAGGCTGCTGTCGTAGAGCGAGGGGTCGCCCCAGACGAGCAAGGCGACCCGCCCGCCGGCGGGCAGATTGGTGGCGATCGCCCCGGCCCAGGCGGCGGCGATGGCGTCGTGCCAGTCGCGCACCGCCCCAAGATATGGGCCGAGATAGGGGCCGTCCGCGGCGCGTTCGGGCAAATCGAAGACCACGACGCGCGTCGTGTCGGTCAGCACCTCGGCGCAGAGCGCGCGGCGCAGATCGAGGAGATCGGCGGCGTCGGCGCGCTTGCGCGGCAGCAGGATCAGGTCGGCGGCGCGCATCGCGCGTTCGGCGGCGCGGGTGAGATGATCGGGATTGCCGGTGCCGATGCCGATGAGGTCGAGGTGGATCACGCCTCCTCCATCAACGGGCCGTAGAGGATCAATGCCGGTGCCTCCGACACGGTCGCGCGCAGGCGGTCGGCGAGCGCGGCGACGGTGGTGCGGGTCAGCCGCTGGTCGGGGTGGCCGACATTCTCGGCGAACAGCGCCGGCGTATGGGGTGGCAGACCGTGCGCGACGAGATCGTCGGCGAGCGCCGGAAAGGTGCGTTTGGGCATGAAGACGACGGTGGTCGCGTCGGGATCGGCGAGCGCCGCCATGTTGCGCGCCTGCGGCAGCGTGCCGGTGACGTCGTGGCCGGTGACGAACTGGACGCGCCGTGCCGACAGCCGCCGGGTCAGCGGGATCGCCGCCGCCGCCGCCGCGGCGCTCGCCGAGCTGATGCCGGGGACGATCTCGAAGCCGATCCCCGCGTCGCGCAGCGCGACGATCTCTTCCTCGAGCCGGCCGAAGATGGCGGGATCGCCCGATTTGAGGCGGACGACGCGCGCGCCGGTCGCCGCATGCGCGACGAGCAAGGCCGAGACGTGGCTTTGGCTCGGCGAGGGGCGGCCGGCGCGCTTGCCAACCGCGACCAGATCGGCGTCGGCGCGGACGTGACGCAGCACCGGCCCGGCTGACAGATCGTCGAACAGCACGATGTCCGCGGCGCGCAGCCGGTCGACCGCTTTCAGCGTCAGCAACTCGGGGTCGCCCGGTCCCGAGCCGACGAAGGAGACGAAGCCGCTCATCCCACCGCCGCGATCAGGTGGAAGAAGGTGCCCGACACGCGGCGCCGGTACGAACCGGTGTCGGCGAGCTCGGTCCCCTCTGCATCGATGACCCGCGCCAGCGCGGCGTCGGGCTGGTCGAGGATCGTCGAATAATGGAATTCGTGCCCGGCAAGCGTCGTCCCCGCCGGCAGCGCGGCGAGCGGCGCGTGCAGCGCGGCGCGACGATAGCCGAGGTGCATCCGCCGCCGTTCGTAGCTGGTGACGAGGCCGAGCAGCCCGGCCATGCGGTGGCGCACGCCGGCGGCATCGATCAGCCCCTCGCCGAGCGCCATATAGCCGCCGCACTCGCCGTGGACCGGCCGCGTTTCGGCATGGAGGTGGAGCGCGGCCCGGAACCGCTCCGCCGCGGCGAGGCGGCCGGCGTGGAGTTCGGGATAGCCGCCGGGCAGCCAGACCAGATCGGCGGCGGCGTCCGGCGCCTCGTCGGCGAGCGGCGAGAAGGGCAGGATTTCGGCACCGGCGGCGCGCCAGCCGTCGAGCAGATGCGGATAGGTGAAGGAGAAGGCCGCGTCGCGGGCCAGCGCGATGCGTTGCGCGGGCGGCACCAGCGGCGTCGATGGGACCGGCAGGCGCGTGTCGGCGCCGGCGGCGGCATGGAGCGCGTCGAGATCGACGTGCTCCGCCAGGAAGGCGGCATAGGCAGCGATGCGCGCGTCGAGATCGAGATGTTCGGCGGCCTGTACCAGGCCGAGGTGGCGTTCGGGCAATTGCAGGTCGGCGCGACGCGGCAGGCTGCCGAAGACGCGGAGGCCGATCGCCGCCATCCCGACCCGCGCGAGCCGTTCGTGGCGCGGGCTGGCGACGCGGTTGAGGATGACCCCGGCGATCCGCACCGCGGGATCGAAGCGCGCGAAGCCCAAGGCGGTGGCGGCGGCGGATTGCGCCTGACCCGATATGTCGAGCACCAGCACCACCGGCCAGCCCATCCGTGCGGCGATGTCGGCGCTCGCGCCATTGCCGGTCGCGCCGGCGCGCGCGACGCCGTCGAACAGCCCCATCGATCCCTCGGCGAGCACCAGATCGGCATCACCGGCGCGGTCGGCCAGCCCGTCGAGCATCGCCGCCGGCATCGCCCAGCTGTCGAGGTTGAACGACGGGCGCCCGCTCGCGGCGCGGTGGAAGGCGGGATCGATATAATCGGGGCCGCTCTTGAACGGCTGCACGGTCAGCCCGGCGTCGGTGAAGGCGCGGAGGAGGCCGAGCATCACCGTCGTCTTGCCGGCGCCCGAGGCGGGCGCGGCGATCATCAGGCCCGGAATGGAGCGGGGCGTCATGCCGCATCGCCTCGGGCGAAGCGCGAGCCCGCCGATTGCGGGCGGAAGCGGCGATCGTAACCGGGCGCGTAGAGGCTGCTGTCGCCGAACCCCTCGGCGGCGAGGACGCGGCCGACGAGGATCAGCGCGGTGCGCTCGGGGCCGCCCTCCGCCGCCGCGACGATCGTGGCGAGCGTGGCGCGGACGATGCGCTCGTCGGGCCAGCTCGCCCGCCAGACGATCGCCGCCGGACAGTCCGCGCCATAATGGTCCGCGAGTTCGGCGGCGATCTCGGCGAGGCGGTGGATCGACAGATGGATGGCGAGCGTCGCGCCGGTCGCGCCGAAGGCCGCGAGCGTCTCCGCCGCCGGCATCGCGCTGGCGCGACCGGAGGTGCGGGTCAGCACCACCGATTGGGCGAGGCCGGGCAGCGTCAGTTCGGCCTCCAGCGCCGCCGCGGCGGCGGCGAAGGCGGGCACGCCGGGGGTGATCGTGACCGGGATGTCCAATGCGCGCAGCCGGCGGAGCTGTTCGCCCATCGCCGACCAGATCGACAGATCGCCCGAATGGAGGCGGGCGACGTCCTGACCCGCCTCGTGCGCCGCGACGATCGCGGCAACGATCTCGTCGAGCGACAGCGACGCGGTGTTCACGATCTGCGCGCCGGGCGGGCAATGGTCGAGCAGCGCGGCGGGCACCAGCGATCCGGCGTAGAGGCAGACCGGCGAGGCGGCGATGCGGTCGCGGCCGCGCAGCGTCAGCAGATCGGGTGCGCCGGGGCCGGCGCCGATGAAATGGACGGTCATGCGGGAATATCCTGTGAGATGGCGAGCGCGCAGGTCGCCATTCGATCCGGCGAGATGCGGCGGGATGTGAGCAGCCGCGCACCGCGACCGGCGGCGGCGAGCGCGGCGGCCTCGGCGACGCTGCCGGTGCCGCGCGCGGCGAGGCTGGCGCGCGAGCGGGTCGGCGTAACGATGGCGGCGAGCGCATTGGTGGCGATGCCGACCAGCGGCAGATCGAGCGCGTCGGCCAGCGGCCGGGCGATCGCGAGCCGGTCGGCAGGGATGGCGAGCATCGTCGCGACATGGTCTTCGCTCGCGACGACGAGCGCGGCGTGCAGCGATGCGGCGGTGGCGCCGGCGCGGCACCCGAAACCCGCGACGATCATAGCGTCACGCTCCACTGGACCAGCGGATAGCTCGACCGCCAGCCGCGGCGGCTGCCGAGCGGCACCGCTTCGGCGAGTTCGATGCGCAGCAATTGCCCGCCGCGCCGCGCCTGCCAGCCGGCGAGCAGGGCTTCGGATTCGAGCGTCACCGCATTGGCGACCAGCCGTGTGCCGGCGGGCAGGTCGGCGCACAGCCGGGCGAGCAGCGCCTCGCCGAGTCCGCCGCCGACGAACACCGCATCCGGCGGCGACCGGCCAGCGAGCACCGCGGGGGCGTCGCCCTCGACGACGTCGAGCCGGTCGACGCCAAGCGCGGCGGCGTTGGCGCGCGCGCGGGCGGCGCGGACGGGATCGCGCTCGAAGCCGATCGCCCGGGTCGAGGGGCAGGCAAGCAGCCATTCGATCGCGATCGATCCCGATCCGCTGCCGATGTCCCACAGCGTCTCGCCGGGACGCGGCGCGAGCGCCGAGAGCGTCAGCGCGCGCGCCGGGCGCTTGGTGATCTGGCCGTCATGCGCGAACCAGTCGTCGGCGAGGCCGGCGGTGCAAGGCAGGACTGCGCCGTCGCCGGCGAAGGCGATGCCCACCGCGACGGGATGCGCGATGTCGTCCAGCGCGAGATCCACCGCGGCGGCGTGGCGGATGCGTTCGCGTGGACCGCCGAGCGCTTCGAGGACGGCGATCCGCGATGCGCCGAAGCCGTGGTGGGTCACATAGCGCGCGGCGGCCAGCGCCGCCTCGCCGTCGCGGACCAGCACGATCGCGCGGGCACCCGGCGCCAGATGCGGGCGCAGCCGCGTCGGCGGCGCGGCGTGGAGGCCGAGGCAGGCAGTCTCCTCCAGCCGCCAGCCGAGCCGCGCCGCGGCGAGCGCGAAGGTCGAGGGGGCGGGATGGGCAACCCATTCGCCGGGCGCAAGATGGCGGGCGAGCGTGCCGCCCGCGCCGAACCAGAACGGATCGCCCGACGCCAGCATCACCACGCGCTGCCCGCGCCGCGCGAGCAATGGCGCGATCCCCGCCTCGAACGGCACCGGCCATGGTTCGACCGGGCAGGCGAGCGGCGGCAGCAGCGCGAGATGACGGCGCGCGCCGGTGACCCATTGCGCTGCGTCGAGCGCGGCACTGCTTGCCGCGGACAGGCCCGCGGGTCCATCTTCGCCGATCCCGACGATCGTCAGCCACGGATTGCCTTCAGCCATGCCCCATCTCCTGATCCTCGGCGGGACGACCGAGGCGAGCGCGCTCGCCGCTGCCTGTGCGGCGCGCGGGGTGGCGGCGACGCTGAGTTATGCCGGACGTACCGCGGCCCCTGCGGCACAGCCGGTGCCGGTGCGGATCGGCGGTTTCGGCGGGGTGGCCGGGCTGACCGCGCATCTCCGGCGGGAGGGCGTCACGCATCTGGTCGACGCCACCCATCCCTTCGCCGCGCAGATGAGCGGCCATGCCGTCGCCGCCGCCGCAGCCGCGGGCGTGCCGCTGCTCGCGCTGACCCGCCCGGCCTGGGTGGCGCAGGCCGGCGACCGCTGGACGCACGTGTCCGACATCGCCGGCGCGGTGGCGGCGCTCGACGGGCCGGCGCGGCGGGTGATGCTCGCGCTGGGCCGGATGCACGTCGAGGCCTTCGCGGCGCAGCCGCAGCATCATTATTTGCTCCGCTTCGTCGACCGGCCGGACGCGGCTCCGCCGCTGCCGCGATACGATCTGGTGGTCGATCGCGGGCCGTTCACCGTCGCCGGCGACCGCGCGCTGATTGAGCGGCACGGCATCGACCTGGTCGTCGCCAAGAATGCCGGCGGCAGCGGCGCGGCGGCGAAGCTGGCGGCGGCGCGCGCGCTCGGTCTGCCGGTGCTGCTGATCGACCGGCCGATGCTGCCGGCGCGCGCCGAGGTGCACGACGTCGCCGCGGTGCTGGCGTGGCTGGGTCATGCCGAGCGCGGCGTATAGAGGATCGGCGCGCCGGCGCGCGCGATCAGCCGGGTGCGGCTCGATCCGACGATCACCATCGTGCGCATGTCGGCCATCGCGCCGCGCGCCGCGGGCAGCGGCACGATGCGCAGCGCTTCCTCCGCGGTGGTGACGGCGCGCGCGAAGAGCACCGGGCGATCGTCGCCGCATGCCTCGCGCAGGATCGCGAAGGCGGCGTCGAGCGTGTCGGGCCGCGCGCGCGAGCGCGGATTGTAGAAGGCGATGGCGAAATCCGCTTCGGCGGCGAGCGCGATCCGGCGTGCGAGCAGCGGCCAGGGCTTGAGATTGTCGGAGAGGTTGATCGCGCAGAAATCATGGCCGAGCGGCGCACCGGCGCGGGCGCTGGCGGCGAGCATCGCGGTGATGCCGGGCAGCACGCGGATGTCGAGGTCGCGCCAGTCGGGCGGCCCCGCCTCCAGCGCCTCGAACACCGCCGCTGCCATCGCGAACACGCCGGGATCGCCCGACGACACCACGACGACGCGCGCGCCCGCCGCCGCCAGCCGCAGCGCGTGGCCGGCACGGTCGATCTCGACGCGATTGTCGCTGGCGTGCAGCCGCAGGCCCGGCCGCGGCGCGATCCGCGCGACATAGGGGATATAGCCGATCACGTCGGTTGCGTGGGTTAGCGCGTCGGTCACCTCGGGCGTGATCAGCGCCGCATCGCCCGGTCCCAGCCCGGCGATCGCCAGCCAGCCGCTGCCGATCATGGCCGCCGCCCCTGGCCGTGGATCAGCAGGATCGCGAAATAGGGTGCGGTCTCGCCCGCCTCGGCGAGCGGGGTGACGCGTTCTTCCGGCATCGCGGCATATTCGACCAGCCAGGCCGCGTCGGTGCGCCCGGCGGCGGCGATCGCGCGGCGCAGCTTGGCGAGGTGGCGGCCGATCTTCATCACCACCAGCGCATCGGTATCGCGGATGCGGCGGGCCAGCTCCGCCTCGGGCAGCGTCGCGGTGGCGATGGTCAGCACGTCGTCGCCCCAGGTGATCGGCCGGTCGGTCGCGGTCCAGGCGCCCGACATGCCGGTGATCCCCGGCACGATCCGCACCGGCACGCGGCCGGCGAGCCGCGCATGCAGGTGCATGAACGATCCGTAGAAGAACGGATCGCCCTCGCACAGGACCACCACGTCCTCGCCCGCTTCCGCCAGCGTGGCGAGATGCGCGGTGCAGTCGGCATAGAAGGCGGCGAGGCAGGCGTTATAGGCGGGGTCGGCGACGGCGATCTCGGTGGTGACCGGATAGTCCATCGCATATTCGACCACGTCGGCACGCAACAGGCCGTCGACCAGCCGGCGGGCACGGCCGGCGCGACCCCGTTTGCGGAAATAGGCGAGGTGGCGCGCGCCGCGCACCAGCCGGTCGGCGCGCACGCTCATCAGGTCGGCGGCGCCGGGGCCGAGGCCGACGCCATGGATGGTGCCGGTCGTCATTCGGCGCGGCTCGCCAGCGCGTTGACCGCGGCGACGGTGATCGCGCTGCCGCCGAGCCGCCCGGCGACGATCGCGCAGGGCACCGGCTGCTCGGCCCAGAGCGCGTCCTTCGACTCGCATGCACCGACGAAGCCGACCGGGCAGCCGATGATCGCCGCCGGGCGCGGGCAGGCGGGGTCGGCGAGCATATCGAGCAGGTGGAACAAGGCGGTCGGCGCGTTGCCGATCGCCACCACCGCGCCGGCGAGATGCGGCCGCCACAATTCCAGCGCGGCGGCGGAGCGGGTGTTGGCCATCGCCGCGGCGCGCGCCGGCACCTGCGGATCGTGCAGCGTGCAGATCACCGCATTGCCGGCGGGCAGGCGGGCGCGGGTGATGCCCTCGCTGACCATGCGCGCGTCGCACAGGATCGGCGCCCCGTCGGCGAGCGCGGCGCGGGCGCGGGTCGCGAAGCCGGGCGAGAAGCGGATCGCGGCGGCGAGCTCGACCAGTCCGGCGGCATGGATCATCCGCACCGCGACCGGTTCCTCCTCGGGCGGAAAGCGGGCGAGATCGGCCTCGGCGCGGATGATGGCGAACGAGCGGCGATAGATTGCGGCGCCGTCGGTTTCGTAGCTATGCGACACGGGAAGGGCTTTCGAGCAGGGCGATGAGGTCGTCGGGCGACAGGCCGGCGACGGCGGCGGGATCGCCGGCACGGGCGTGGAAGGCGAGATCGAAACGGCCGTCGCGGCCGGTGGCAACGAAGTCGGCGGGGGCGGCGCGGGCGCAGCCCTTGGCGCATCCGGAGACGTGCAGCCGCCCGGCGACGTGCGGCGCGAGACGCAGCGCGAGCGCGCGCGTCGCGACGGTCGCCTGCGGACAGGCGGGTGCGCCGACGCAGGCGTCGACGGCGAGGTCCGCAGCCGCGCAGGCGGGGAGGCCGGCGGCGGTGGGATCGAGCCCCTCGACCAGCAAATTGCGCCACGGCGTCACGCGGATGCCGGTGACGCCGGCCCGGTCGGCGAGATCGGCGAGCATCGCCGCGTCGGCCCGGCCGAAGGGGAGGCCGATCGCGGTGCCTTGGGTAGGTCGTAGCGGATGCGTCTTGTGGTCCCCGGCGGAGGCGCGACCTTCGCGCAAGCCGACGCCATCCCCCGTTCTCCCGCGAAGGCGGGAGTCCAGGCCCCCGGACACCACAAGACGATGTCCTGCTTGGTCCTGTGCTCCCGCTTTCGCGGGAACACTGGGGGTGGTGGCACCCCCCGCGAGGTTCGCCGGCAACGGTACGACATGACGCGCCATTCGTCCCGCCGCGACGCCGCCGCTGGCGACGAACCACTCCGCCAGCGCGATCAGCGCCGTCGTTTCCTCGCCCGGCGTCAGCGCGTACCCACCGGCGCGGCCGTCGGCGCGCAGGATCAGCCCACCGGTCGCATCGCGTTCGATCCGGAAGTCGGCGGGACTGTCGGTCAACACCGGCTCGCGGCCGGCGTCGATCGCGATGCCGATCTTGCCGGGCAGCGGCGGCAGCGCGTCGAGACGGTCGAGCAGCACGCAGGCGATGCGATGCGTGTCGTCGCTCTCCCGCCAGTCGGGCGCGACCAGCAGCGCGCGGGACTCGCGAACCGGATCGGGATCGACCAGCCCGGCGGCGACCAATGCGCCGAGCGCGACCGGCCAGTCCGCCTCGCGCAACCCGCGCAACTGGAGCGCGGCGCGGTTGGTGAGGTCGATCAGGCCATTGCCATGCGTGCGGGCCACCACGGCGATCGTCCGCGCCTGCGCCGGCGTCAGCCGGGCGAGCCGCGGGCGGACGCGCAGGATCAGCCCGTCGCCCGCCGCCATCGGCCGCCATGCGGTCGGGCACCAGCCACGCACGACGCTCATGCCAGCGACGCCACAATGGCGTTGCGCCGCGTCGGCCACAGGCCCGAGCGATGCAGCGCGGCGAAGCGCGCCTCCATCGCGGCGAGCGCGGCGGGATTGGCGGCGGCGAGGAAGGCGCGCACCGCGTCGCGGCCGAGCGTCGCGTCGTGATAAAGGTCGATCAGCTCCGGCGTCACGACGCGCGCGAGATGCGCGAAGGCGCCGAGATGGTCGAGCGTCGCGGCGATCTCGGCGGCGCCGCGGAAGCCGTGGCGCATCATGCCGTCGATCCACGCCGGCTGCGTCGCCCGGCCGCGGACGACGCGGGCGATCTCCTCGCGCAGGCTGCGCGCGCGCAGCCGCTCGGGATCGCGCGCATCGAGATGATAAAGCGCCGCCCGGCCGCCCGCGACCGCCTGCGCGGCGGCGAACCCCCCTTCGTGCGCGGCATAATCGGCGGCGAGCAGCAGGTCGCTTTCGGGCAGGTCCTGCAGATGGACGAAGGCGTCGGCGGCGGCGACGCGCGCGCGCAGGCCGGCGGCATCGGCGCGCGCGTCGGTGTCGTCGAAGGCAAAGGACGATGCCGCCAGCCACGCCTCTCCCGCCGCGGTGCGTGCAGCGTCGGTATAGGTGTCCGCAGCCTCGCCCAAGCCGAGCCCGTACCGCCCCGGCGCCGGGCCATAGACGCGCGGCGCTGCGGCACGGCCGACGAACGGATTCCAATCGGCGGACTCGTCGCGCGCCGCCAGCGCCCGCACCGCCTGGCCGAACAGCGTGCAAAGCGGCCCGAACGTGTCGCGGAACAGGCCGGAGATGCGCAAGGTCACGTCGATCCGGGCCCGGTCGAGCAGCGCGAGCGGCAGGATGTCGACGCCGGTGACGCGATCGGAGCCGGTATCCCAGACCGGCGCGGCGCCGAGCAGGTGCAGCGCCATCGCGAATTCCTCGCCGGCGGTGCGCATCGTCGCCGATCCCCACAGATCGACCACCAAGCCGCGCGGATAGTCGCCGTGATCCTGAAGATGGCGGCGGATCAGTTCGTCGGCGAGCCGCTGGCCCTGCACATGCGCCGAGCGCGACGGCACCGCGCGCGGATCGACCGCGAACAGGTTGCGCCCGGTCGGCAGCACGTCGGTACGGCCGCGGTGCGGCGATCCCGCCGGGCCGGCGGCGACGCGGCGGCCGGCGAGCGCGGCGAGCAGTCCGTCGCGCTCCGCCGCGCCGCACGCGCCGCGTCCGAAGACGTGCAGGCCGTCGCCGAAGCGGCTGTCCTTCACGTCGCAGACGAAAGCGTCGATGCGGGTGATCGCCTCGGCGGCGGTGGCCGCGCCGGCGAGATCGAGTTCGGCGGCGAGGCCGATCGCCTGCGCCTCCTCGGCGATGTCGCGCTGCAACCGGTCGCGCCGCGCCGGGTCGAGCCCGCCGGCATTGGAGAATTCGTCGAGCAGCGTCTCGATCCGCCCGAGACCCACGCCGCCGTCCGCCGCGATCATCGGCGGCGGCAGATGGCCGAGCGTCACCGCGGCGGTGCGGCGCTTGGCCTGCGCCGCCTCGCCGGGATCGTTGACGATGAACGGATAGAGGATCGGCAAGTACCCGGTCAGTGCCTCCGGCCAGCAGGCGTCGGACAGCGCCACCGCCTTGCCGGGCAGCCATTCGAGCGTGCCGTGCGCACCGATCTGGATCGCCGCATGGCACCCGCGGCTGCGCAGCCAGAGGTAGAAAGCAACATAGCCATGGCGGGGAACGCGCGACAGATCGTGATAATCGTCGGCGCGCGTCGCGGGCGTGCCGCGTTCGGGCTGGAGCGCGACCAGCGTCGCGCCGCGCAGCGTCGCGGCGAAGCGGAAGGCGCCGTCGGCGACCGCGGGATCATGCTCGGGCTCGCCCCAGGCTGCGGCGAGATCGTCGCGCAGCCCCGGCGGCAAGGCGGCGAGCGCGGCGCGATAGGCGACGACCGGCCAGCAGAGCCGCTCCGCCGCCAACGCCTCGGCCAGCGGCGCCCCGGCGGCGACCGCGTGCCCGACCGTGGCGAGATCGGCGAGCATCGCCTCGGCAGAGGCGAGCGCGTCGAGCCCGACCGCATGCGCCATCTGGTGGCTCTTGCCGGGATAGGTGGAGAGGATCAGCGCCAGCCGCCGCGCCGCCGGAGCGGTCCGCCCGAGCGAGACCCAGGCGGCGACGCGATCGGCGATCGCCGCGATGCGGGCGGGGTCGGCGCGATGCGCGCGGCGGGCGTAATCGAGATCGGGGTCGCGCACCGCATCCTGCTTGCAACTGGCGATCCCGGCGAAGATGCGACCGTCGACTTCGGGCAGGACGACATGCATTGCGAGATCGGCGGGCGACAGGCCGCGCGTGCTCTCGGCCCAGGCGGCCTGCGTCGAGGTGGCGAGCGCGACCTGGAAGACCGGCACGTCCGCGCCATCGAGCGGCGACTCGGTCTCGTCGCGCGCCGAGAAGGCGGTGGCGTTGACGATCGCGACCGGGGCCAGCGCCTTGACCCATCGTGCGATCCAGCCGCGCGCGTGCGCGTCCTTGAGCGACGGCGCGAACAGCGGGACGACGTCGAAGCCGCGCGCCGCCAGCGCCCCGGCGAGCGCTACGACCGGGTCGAGATCGGCGGCGAGCAGATAGGAGCGATAGAAGGTGAGCAGCACCCGCGGCCGCGCCTCCGGTCGCATCGCGAGCGCCGCGGGGCAGGTGACGCCGTCCGCCTGCGTCCAGCCGCCGACCGGCGGAACCGCACGCACGCCGCGTACCGGTCCCGCCGCCAGCCCCGCAGCGAGCGCGAGCTGCGCCAGCGCCGCCTGTGCAGCGACCGCGCCGCCGGTGTCGCACAAGGCGGCGAGCCGGCCGAGCGTCGAGCCTGGCACCGTCGAGGCGGCGGCCAGCGCGGCGTCCTCGCGCCCGTCGGCGGCGAGCACCGCCAGCGCGATGCCCTGCGCCCGCGCCAGCGCCTCGACCTGTTGCAGGCCATAGGACCAATAGGACCGCCCGCCGATCAGCCGAATCAGGATGCCCTTCGCGCCCGCCAGCGTCCGCTCGACATAGGTGTCGACCGACAGGGGATGCGCGAGATCAGCGAGGTTGGCGAGCCGCAGCGACGGCAACGGCACGCCGCCGCCGCGCGCGGCATGCCAGCCCGCGGCGAATGCGCCGAGGTCGCTGTCGGAGAAGGACAGGACGACGAGATCCGCCGGCCGCTGGCCGAGATCGCGCGGCGTCGCGGTCTCCTCCAGGCCGTGGCTCTCGCGGAAGACGACGTGCATCGTGGGGGCTCAGCCGTTCAGCACGGGCCCGATCGTCGCGGGGTCGATCCGGTCGCGCTCGGCGATCACGACCAGCCGGGTAGCGCGCGCCTCGCCCGGCCGCCACGGCCGGTCGTATTGCGTCCGCACCCGCGCGCCGACCGCCTGGACGAGCAGCCGCATCGGCTTGCCGCGCACCGCCGCATAGCCCTTGACGCGCAACACGTCGGACTCGCGCGCGAGCCGTTCGATCCGCGCGACCAGATCGGCGGGATCGTCGATCTCGCCGATTTCGTGGACGAGGCTGTCGAAATCGTCGTGCTCATGCTCGTCCTCGCCGTCATGATGCGAGGGGCGGGCGGCGATGTCGTCCTCGGCGGCGGCATCGAGGCCGAGGATCACAGCCGGATCGATCACGCCGTCGACCAGCTCGACCACCGGCACCGGCCGCGGCGCCTCGGCGGCGATCACCGCGCGGGCGGCGGCGACGCCCTCCGGCCCGGCGAGGTCGGCCTTGGTCAGCAGCACCATGTCGGCACAGGCGAGCTGGTCCTCGAACACCTCCGCCAGCGGCGTCTCGTGGTCGATCCCCGGATCGGCGGCGCGCTGCGCGTCGAGCGCGGCGACATCGGTAGCGAAGCGACCGGCGGCGACCGCCTCGGCGTCGGCCAGCGCGATGACGCCGTCGACGGTGATGCGCGAGCGGATCGCCGGCCAGTCGAACGCCTTCAGCAACGGCTTGGGCAGCGCGAGCCCGGAGGTTTCGATGAGGATATGGTCGGGGCGCGGGTCGAGCGCGAGCAAGGTCTCCACCGTCGGGATGAAATCGTCGGCGACGGTGCAGCAGATGCAGCCATTGGCCAGCTCGACGACATTCTCCGCCGGGCAATCGGGGATCGCGCAGCCCTTCAGGATGTCGCCGTCGACACCCAAGGTGCCGAATTCGTTGACCACCACCGCGAGCCGGCGGCCGTTGGCGTTGCGGATCAGATGGCTGATCAGCGTCGTCTTGCCGGCGCCAAGGAAGCCGGTGACAATGGTGACGGGGATCTTGGCGAGCTGTGGATCGGCCACGGATGTTCCTTCGCGAGCGCCGCGACGACGAGAACACGGTGGGGCCACATATCGCCGATGCGCGAGCGACGGACGGGCGCTTCGCATGTCGCCCGCGCCACGCACCGATGCGGGCCAACCGCATGGGTCTTCGTCGCTCAGACGGAACACCGTGCCCCGGCCATCCCCTGGACCGAAGCAAGAGCGACCCTATCGCCGGCAGGTTTCCTGGCTCGCGGGTCGTCGCTCGGGGCACGGCCTTCCCGGGTCGGGCGAACCCTTGCCAGTGGCCGCCTTCCCGCGGGGGAAGGCATGTGTCCGTCGCTCGCCGCTTACAGTTGCAGGGACAGCCGCGGCATTGGAGCCGAGGCCCCGCACCGCATTCCCATTTACGCCCTCTTGCGAAGGGCACCGACGCGATCATGGCACCGGGAACCGGCGCCGCCGGTCGACTTAGCCGCTACCGCCGGCTTTGCCAATCGCGCAGGCGGGGGCAGACGGCGATCGCTGTGTACGGTTTCGTACATAGCCCGTTTCCGGTCGACTTGCCGCCGTTAACCATTAGAGCCCGTGCGCAGCAGGAAGGGTTCTCCCGATCCTTCGTGTGCAGTTCTCCAGGACTGTCGGAGCCGTCGCCGCATCATGCCGGTGGCGGCTCCACCCCGCCCCGTCAATGCGCCGCGAGGTGCGCGGCCTCATCCTCGATCAGCCGGCTGATCGAGCGTTGCAGCGTATCGTGCGACACCGGCTTTTCGATCACCGTCGATCCCGGCGGGCATTCGCCGCAGCGTTCGGGATAGCCGGTGACGTAGAGGATCGGGATGCGGCGCCCCTTGACGATCCGCTCGACCGCACGAACCCCGGAGCCGTGGACGAGCTTGACGTCGGCGATGATCATGCCCGGCATGCAACGCTGCGCCGCCGCTTCCGCCGCTTCCTGCGTCTCCACGATCTCCGTGCTGCCGGCACCGGCGAGCACCGCGGCGTCGGCGACGAACTGGCCGAACAAATAGGAATCCTCGATGATCAGCACATGGGTCATGACCGCTCCCGGCAGTATCCGGGGGGCGGCAGGCCAGAGGTGGCGACGCCGTCTCCCGAACCGGCTCCTAATGCGTCATGCTGATCTAAGTTCCTGATAGAGGTCATTCTCCGCATGTTCGACGGGCGATGCGTCCGGTCCCCGGCACGGTGCGTTGACGCCGCGCACGAGGAGAGAATGATGACCGACACGACCGACCAGAATGGCCCCGCCGAAAGCTACGGCGACCTGCCGATCCAGCCGACCGGATCGGGTGTCGCCGATCTCGAGATCGCCTATGAGCAGATGAAGCTCGCCGAACAGGCCGAGGCGGATGTCGGTGCGGTCGCGGTGACGCCGACCGATGCCAGCGACGCCGCCGCCGAGAGCGCCGCCCACCCGAGCTGAGCGACGGGACGGCGCTTGCGAGGCAGCGGCGGCACGGTGCCGCAAGGAGAATGACGATCTTCCACCTGATCTTTGCGACGCCGTCCCTGTACGTCATCGTCCGTTGGCTGCTGCCGCTGTCCCTGCCGCTTTGGGCGAAGGGCGGCGTCGCGGTGACGCTGCTCGCCGCCTCGCAATATCATTTATGGAGCCGCCTCTCGTCGGGATCGGTGTTCGCGCCGGAATTCCCGCGCGCGATCGTCATCCTGTTCAACTGGGCCTTCGGCGCCATCCTGTTGCTCGCGCTGCTGCAGATCGTGCTCGATCTCGGCACGCTCGCTACGATGGTGGTGCGGCGCGAGGTGTTGGGGGCGCCCGATGCGGCCCGCTATGGCATCGCCGGCGTCGCGGCGCTGCTCGGCGCGGTCGGCGTTGCCGGGGCGATCCGCGTGCCGCCGGTGCGCGACATCACCGTCGCGGTGCGCGACCTGCCGCCGTCGTTCGACGGCTACCGGCTGGTCCAGCTCACCGACCTGCACATCAGCCGTCTGTTTCCGCAACGCTGGACCCGGGCCGTCGTCGATCGCACCAATGCCGCGGGGGCCGACCTGATCGTCGTCACCGGCGACTTCATCGACGGATCGGTCGACATGCGCCGCGCCGACGTCGCCCCGCTCGCCGGATTGCGCGCGCCCGATGGCGTCTACGCCATTCCCGGCAACCACGAATATTTCTTCGATTACGGCGGCTGGATGCGGCACCTCGCCGGGCTCGGCTTTCGCATGCTGCCGAATGCGCATCGCGTGCTGGCGCGTGGCGGCGACGGGCTGGTGCTCGCCGGCGTCACCGACGCCTCCGCGCCGTCGCATGGCGAGCCCGGCCCCGATCTCGACGCCGCACTGTCGCGCCGCCCGCCGGGCGCGCCGGTCCTCCTGCTCGACCATCAGCCGCGCAATGCGCGTCGGGCGGCGGCGCGCGGGGTCGCGCTGCAATTGTCCGGCCACACGCATGGCGGGATGATCGTCGGGCTCGACCGATTGTTCAGGCCCGCGAACGGCGGCTTCGTGTCGGGCCGGTATGCGGTGGACGGCATGACGCTCTACGTCAGCAACGGCACCGGCTTGTGGCCGGGCTTCGCGCTGCGCCTCGGCCGCCCGCCGGAGATCACCCGGATCACGCTCCGCGCCGCACCGGGCGGAGGCTGAGCTACAGACCGAGCTTGTCGAGCGCGGCGGCGAGTTCGGCGTCGATCGCCGCCGCTTCGCCCTTCGGCGTGAGACGGTTGAGCGCGGTTTGCACGCGGGTCTGCGCGACCTGGAGCGTCTTGTAGCGCACCTCGCGCGTCGCATTGGTCCGCCACGACGGGCTCTCGCCGAGCAACGCCGCCCATTTCGCCTCTTCGACGGCGAGGATCGCCAGCGCCAGCCGCAATCCGTCGCGCCGGCCGCGGGCATAATCGTCGGAAGGGGGCGGGGTCCTCACACCGGGGCCACGCCGTCGGCATTGACCAGATCCGGCCCGACCAACGTGCCGACCAGCCGCACGCGCTTCTCGACCAGATCGACCGGCGTGCGATGGAGTTCCAGCTCGAACCGTCCGCCCGAATCGCGGCGCAGGTAGAAGGCGCCGCCGTCGCGGATCAACGTGCCGGTTTCATCGACCCGGGTTCCGATTGCGATCATAAGGAATTGGGCCTCGTGCTGGGATGCCGGAACAGGCGGCGGGGGAGAGCCGAAGGCTCGATCCCCCGCCCAACCGGTCGGGCCGTTGCCGGTCTTGCCGGCGGCTCCTCTCCTGCCGTTTCTGTTTCGATCCGCCCGGACACGGTAACTGGAACCTGCCGGAGATCGGGACAAAAAGAAAGGCCGATCGAAACGACCGGCCGTAAAAGTTTTTAGGAGAGGATGCCTGAAAGGCACGCTCTTTGTGCAGCGCAGCACCCGATGTCGCAAGTGCAAATGGTAGCGCTCAACATGCAAAGTTTGCAATCGCACGAAGGCGGCGCTCCGGGTCGGTCAGTCGCGCTTCTTGCCTGAGTTGGCGAACAGCACCGCTGCCGCCACCGCCGCGGAGCCGATGCCGACACCGATGATCCGCATCGGCCAATGGCTCTTGGTCGACGGATCGCGCGTGTTCGCGGCGGCATCCTGTTGCGCCTTGGCCGCGGCGGCCGCGGCGAGAATCTCATTGGGCTGATCCGACATATTACTCTCCCTTGCCCCGCTTGTAGCGCGCGCGGAACGCGTTCGCGAACGGGGTCAGTTCCTGGGCTGCAATGGCGCGTCGCAGGTCCGCCATCAAGCATTCGTAGAACCAGATGTTATGCTCGGTCATCAGCATTGCGCCGAGAATCTCGCCGGACCGGACGAGATGATGGATATAGGCCCGGCTCCACGTCGTGCAGGCGGGGCAGGCGCATTCGGCGTCGAGCGGCCCCTGGTCCTCGGCGAATCTGGCGTTGCGCAGGTTGATCGGCCCGTCGCGGGTAAAGGCCTGCCCCGTCCGTCCCGACCGCGTCGGCATGACGCAGTCGAACATGTCGATGCCCCGCTCGACCGCGCCGACGATATCGTCGGGCTTGCCGACCCCCATCAGATAGCGCGGCTGATCCGTCGGCAGCTGCGCGGGCGCGAAGTCGAGGCAGCCGAACATCGCCTCCTGCCCCTCGCCGACCGCGAGGCCGCCGACCGCATAGCCGTCGAAGCCGATGTCGACGAGCGCGTCCGCCGACGCCTTGCGCAGCCCCTCGTCGAGCGCCCCCTGCTGGATGCCGAAGATCGCATTGTTGGCGCCATGATCGCCGCCTGCGTCGAACGCGGCGCGGCTCCGTTTCGCCCAGCGCATCGAGCGCTCCATCGCCGCGGCCTGTACCTCGCGCGTCGAGGTGGTCGGCACCAGTTCGTCGAACGCCATGACGATGTTGGAGCCGAGCAGCCGCTGGATCTCGATCGACCGTTCCGGGCTGAGCAGATGGCGGGTGCCGTCGAGATGCGACTTGAACGACACGCCCTCCTCGGAGCGTTTGGTGAGATCGGCGAGGCTCATCACCTGATAGCCGCCCGAATCGGTGAGGATCGGCCGCTCCCAGCCCATGAAGGCATGCAGCCCGCCGAGCCGCGCCACCCGCTCCGCGCCGGGACGCAGCATCAGGTGATAGGTGTTGCCGAGGATGATGTCGGCGCCGCTCGCCGCGACGTCCGCCGGCTTCATCGCCTTCACCGTCGCGGCGGTGCCGACCGGCATGAAGGCGGGGGTGCGGATCGTGCCGCGCTGCATCCGGATGGAGCCGGTGCGGGCACGGCCGTCGGTGGCGGCGATGGTGAAGGCGAAACGCGGGGACATGATCGTCCCGCTTTGGCGAAGCTGGCACGCGGTGTCGAGCGTCGGGGTGCGATAGCAAGGCGATGGAACGATGGCTGGGCAGGCGGGGACCAGAACGACCTCTGGGATTTCGCGGGTTCGCTCCTTTCGTCACCCCGGATCGAGTCGTTACCTCTCCGAGAGTCGGCATCACCGGTTGAGCAGTACTGTGCTCCTGCGAAAGCAGGAGCCTAGGATCAAGCAAAGCAACGCCTTATGGCACTCGGGACTCCTGGGCTCCTGCTTTCGCAGGAGCACTGGGCAGTGTTGCAGACGTCTCAAAGGGATCTCGAGCGAGTCGCAGCCTCAGCAGATGTCGACCGGTCTCAGCGCTTGCGCTTGCCGGGCGGTCCCATCATCCGGCCGGCCATGGCGCGGATCGTCAGCAGCTCCTTGCGGGTGACGAAGCCGTCCTTGTCGACGTCGAGCCGCGCGAAGATGCGCGCGAACGCCGCCTGCAGCTCGGCGAGGGTGATCCGATTGTCGCCGTCGCCGTCGACCTCGAACGGGCTCGGCAGCGCATTGCGGTCGCCGAGCCAGCGCTCCGCCCAGTCGGCGAAGGCGATATAGCCGATCGTGCCGGCCTGCGCGCTGTCGACCGCGGCGAAGCTGCGGCGCACGCCCGCGTCGAGCTCGGCGCGGCTGGTCCGCCCGTCGCCGTCGGCATCGAATCCCGCGATCGCCATGCCGACCGGCTCGACGACGAAGGTCGCCGGCGGCTGGCCCGGCGCGGCGGGCGCGGGCGAGGCCGGAACGGCGGCCTGGAGCAGCAGCGCGAGCAGCATCACGATCGCGCCGGCAGCAGCAGCGACGCATCGCCATAGCTATAGAAGCGATAGCCCGCGGCGATCGCATGCGCGTAGGCCGCCTGCATCCGCTCCCGCCCCATCAGCGCCGATACCAGCATGAACAGCGTCGATTTGGGCAGATGGAAGTTGGTCACCAGCCCGTCGATGCCGCGGAAGGCGTAACCGGGGGTGATGAAGATCGCAGTGTCGCCCTCGAACGGGGCGATGACGCCATCGGCGCGCGCGGCGCTTTCGATCAGGCGCAGCGAGGTGGTGCCGACCGCGATCACCCGGCCGCCGTTCACGCGCACCGCGTTGAGCCGGTCGGCGGTCGCGGCGTCGATCCGGCCCCATTCGGCGTGCATGCGGTGATCGGCGGTGTCCTCCGCCTTGACCGGCAGGAAGGTGCCGGCGCCGACATGCAGCGTCAGCGTCTCATGCGCGATCCCCGCCGCGGCGAGCGCGTCGATCAGCGCCGGGGTGAAGTGCAGCGCCGCGGTGGGCGCGGCGACCGCGCCGGGTTCGGCGGCGAACATCGTCTGGTAATCGGTCGCATCCTGCGCGTCGGTCGGGCGCTTGGCGGCGATATAGGGGGGCAGCGGCATGCGGCCGGCGCGCTCGAGCAGCAGCTCGACCGGCTCGTCGCCGGCGAAGTCGAGCGCGAAACTGCCGTCCTCGCCGCGATCGGAGGCGCGCGCGCCGACCCCCGCGCCGAAGTCGATCGTATCGCCGTCGCGCAGCCGCTTGGCGTTGCGGATGAAGGCTCGCCAGCGGCGCGGCCCCTCGCGCTTGTGCAGCGTCGCGCCGATCGTCGCATCGCCACGCCGCCCTTCGAGCTGCGCGGGGATGACGCGCGTGTCGTTGAACACCAGACAGTCGCCGGCGCGCAGCTGGCCGGGCAGGGCGCCGACGGTCAGGTCACGTGTCGCCTCGCCGTCGAGGACGAGCAGCCGCGCTGCATCGCGCGGCACCGCCGGACGCAGCGCGATCCGCTCGGCCGGCAGGTCGAAGTCGAAAAGGTCGACCCTCACTTGCGCGCGGGCGCGGCCCCGGCGGGCGCGCGCTTGGGCGCGGCGGTGCCGGCCGGGCCGGCACCGGGCAGCGTCACCGGCGCGCCGAGCGTCACCGGCGCCGGCGCGGCCGCGGCGGTATAGGGCGGGGGATTGTCGGCGGCGATATAGGCGCGGACGATCCGGGTCGGATTGGCGGGCGGCTCGCCGCGTTCGATCGCGTCGACATATTGCATCCCGTCGATCACCCGCCCGAACACCGTATATTTCTTGTCGAGGCTGAGCCGCGGCTGGAAGACGATGAAGAACTGGCTGTTGGCGCTGTTCTCGGCATCGGCACGCGCCGCCGACACCGCGCCGCGGACGTGCGGCAGATAGTTGAACTCGGCCGCGACGTTGGGCAGCGTCGAGCCGCCGGTGCCGTCGCCCTTGGGATCGCCGCCCTGCGCCATGAAGCCGTCGATCACGCGGTGGAACAGCAGGCCGTTGTAGAAGCCCTGCCGGGTCAGCGTCTTGACCCGCTCGACCATCTTCGGCGCGACATCGGGGCGCAGCCAGATCGTCACCCGGCCGCCGTCCGACAGATCGATCAGCCAGAGGTTTTCCTTGTCGGTGGTCGCCGGCGGCGTCGCCCGTTCGGCGACCCCGGGCACCGCCTGCGCCGCGGCGGCGGTCGCCGCGAAGGGCAGCGCGAACAGGCAGAGAAGAAACGCGAACAGACGGGCGAACAGGCGCATGGAATATCCAACCTTGGGTGGTGCCGGCGGCTTAGAACAAAATGCGGATTGCACCAAACTGAACGTGGTCAGACGTTCCTGATACTTGGTCTGCGTCTCGCGCCGCTGCCCCGCTGGTCGATCCGCTATCATACTCACGTCGTCACCCCGGACTCGTTCCGGGGTCCACCCTGCGGCGAGGAGAGAGGCTTGAGGAGCAAGCGCGCAATTGCGGCCCGGTGGACCCCGGAACCAGTCCGGGGTGACGGGCCGTTGGGGAGATCGATCGAGCCTCGTCACGCCACCTTGTCCGATGGCCTTGCCGTGGGTTAACGCGCGGAGCGCCCTCAGCTGCCCTTGCGGCCGATCACCTCGACGCGGGCGACCACTTCGGCGCAGACGGCGGGGGTGACGAACTTGCCGATCGGGCCGCCGAACAAAGCGATTTCCTTGACCAGCCGGCTGGCGATCGGTTGCAGCGCGACGTCGGCCATCAGGAAGACGGTCTCGACCCGCGGATTGATCTGCTGGTTCATCCCCGCCATCTGATATTCATATTCGAAGTCTGCCACCGCGCGCAGGCCGCGGATGATGACCCTGGCGCCCTGACGTTCGGCGAAGTCCATCAGCAGCGAATCGAAGGCGACGACCTCGACCGTGCCACCGATCCCCGCCACCTCGCGGCGGACGATCGCCATCCGCTCCTCGATCGTGAACATCGGCGACTTGGACGGGTTGGTGGTGACGCCAATCATCAGCCGGTCGACCAGCTTCGCGCCGCGCCGGATGATGTCCATATGCCCCAAGGTGATGGGGTCGAAGGTGCCGGGATAGACGCCGATCCGCTCTGCCATGTCGTTACCCTTCAGCGATCGCGTTCGACGACGTAGCGCGCGACCTCGCGCAGCACGTCGGCTTCGGCGCCGTACCCGTGGAGGTGCCGTACCGCCTGGTCGACGAGCATGCGGCATTGCTCGCGCGCCCGGTCGACGCCGAGCAGCGAGAGGAACGTCTCCTTGCCCGCCTCGCCGTCCTTGCGCAGCGCCTTGCCGACCACCGCCTCGTCGCCCTCGGCATCGAGCAGGTCGTCGGCGATCTGGAAGGCGAGGCCGAGGTCGTGCGCATAGCCGTGCAGGCTGCGCCGCCCCTCCGGCGGCACGCGGCCGAGGATCGCACCCAGCTCCACCGAAACGGAGATCAGCGCGCCGGTCTTCATCTGCTGCAGCCGGGTGACGGTGGCGAGATCGAAGCGCGAGCGTTCGGCGACGAGGTCCATCATCTGCCCGCCGGCCATGCCGCCCGGCCCGGAGGCGCGCGCCAGTTCCATCACCAGCTCGGCGCGGACGAAGGGATCGGCGTGCGTCCTGGGATCGGCGAGGATCTCGAACGCCAGCGCGTGCAGGCAGTCGCCGGCGAGGATCGCGGTCGCCTCGTCAAATGCCTTGTGGACGGTCGGCTTGCCGCGGCGCAGGTCGTCGTCGTCCATCGCCGGCAGATCGTCGTGGATCAGCGAATAGACGTGGATCGCCTCCACCGCGAGCGCGACGTCGCCCGAACAGTCGCGGTCGACGCCGAACAGATCGGCGGTCGCGCCGACCAGCAGCGGCCGCAGCCGCTTGCCGCCGCCGATCGCCGCATGCCGCATCGCGCGATACAGATCGGCGCGGGGATCGTCGGGGATCGCCAGCAGCCGGGCGAACCGCGCGTCGATGTCCGCGGACATGCGCGCCAGTGCCGCATCGAGCGTCGTCGTCACGCGATCAGCCTGCGGCAAAGGGGCGCGTCGCCGTCGCCTTGCCCTCGGCATCGAGGCGGATCGCCTCGATCCGCGCCTGCGCGGCGTCGAGCCGCTCGGCGCAGCGCTGGCGCAGACGGTCGCCGCGCTCGTAGAGCTGGATCGATTCGTCCAGCGTCGCCTCGCCGCTTTCGAGCCGGCCGACGATCCGTTCCAGCTCCTTGAGCGCGTCTTCGAACGACAGGCTTTCGATAGGATTATCCATGGCCTCGCTATGCGGCAGCGTCGCAGCAGGCGCAAGCACGGGCGGCGGCATCGCCGCGTCGGCTCAGCGGCGGGCGGTCCAGGTGTAGAGCACCGACACACCGACCAGCCCGAGGTCGATCGCCGCCTGGACGCGATGCGGGCGCGGATCGCCGATGTCGTGGGTGAGCAACCGGATGTCCGGCGTCGGGTGGCGCAGCGCGAGCAGCGAGGCGAGCGCGATGCCTGCCACGGCCAGTTTCCGACGGTCCCTCATCGCGCAATCCTCCCGATGGGTGAATTCCTACCAGAAAGCCGGCCCCGCTGCCAGCGGGTCATGCCACCTGGGCGAGGGGGGCGCCGTGGCGGACGCGGTCGCGTCCGGCCGCCTTGGCGGCGAACAGGGCACGGTCGGCGCAGCGGTACAGCGCCTTCCAGTCGGTCTCGCGGCGCAGCGTGCCGGTGCAGGTGCCGATGCTGGCGGTGACGACCAGGTCGAACGGCATCCGCTCCATGCGCAGCCGGTCGAGCACCGCGCGCGCGTCGAGCGGCGTATCGGCACGCACCAGCAGCGCGAATTCCTCGCCGCCGATCCGCGCGACCAGCGCCTCGGGCGTGGCTGCGGCGCGCAGCGAGCGGGCGATGAGGCGCAGCACCTCGTCGCCGCCGTCATGGCCGATCGTCTCGTTGATCCGCTTGAAATGGTCGATGTCGACGAGGATCAGCTGATGCGCGTCCTCGCGGCCGATCGCACCGTCGAGGAAGGCGCGGCGGTTGAGCAGGCCGGTGAGCGGGTCGGTCGCGGCGAGCAGGCGGGCGGCGATCTCCTGCTCGCGCGCCGCGTCGCGCTCCAGGCTGAGCAGGCGGATGCGATAGGCGACGCCGAGCGACGACAGCGCCGCCTCCAGCGCCATCGCCAGCAGCGTCGAATTGTCGATCCACAATTGCCAGGCGAAGACGTTGAACGCCGCCAGGATGCGGACGCTGCCCAGCACCACCGGCGCGCCCCAGGCGAGGCCGAAGACCCACAGATAGTTGCTGCGCCGGCGATAGGCGCGGATCAGGATCGGGGCGAGCAGGGTGATGACGAACAGATAGCTTGAGGTGCTGATCAGATCGGTGATCGCGGCGAAGCGCGGGGTCAGTCCGGCATAAGCGGCGGCGGCGAGCAGGACGAAGGCGATGACCGCGCTGCTGTACGGCCGCAGCCAGCCGTCGAACACGCGGCGTTCGAAGAAGGCGCGCGCGAAGACCAATGCCGCGGCGGCGGAGCCGGCGAGCAACACGTAATTGATCCGCTGTCGATCGTTGTTGTCGATGCCGGTGATCTGGCCGAGCAGCCCCGACGAGGTGAAGGCATAACCGAGCAAACACAGCACCATCAGGCAATAGGCCGGCTGGAACGCCTGACGCAGCGCCGCCCAGAGCGCGAGATTGTAGACGAGCAGCGCGAGGCACATGCCGGCGAACGCCGCATAGAGCGCGGCCATCGTCATGTCGGCGGCGGCGGCGGCGTCGCGGTCGATCAGCGTCGGCCCGATCACCACGCCGCGGCGGTTGAGCGCCCCCTCGACGTGCCACAGCAACCGCACCGGCGGCGCGGCGTGACGCGGCAGCGCCAGTTCGATGATCGCGCCGAGGCGCAGGTGCCGGCCCGCGTTAGCGCTGGTGAAGCCGGTCCGGCGGATCGCGCCATCGGCATAGAGCACGTAGAGCGTCGCGCGTGTCTGCCACAGGCTCGCCTGGCGCACGCGCAGCGGCGCGTCGCCGGTGGCGGGCAGCGGCTGCGACAGCACCCAATAGTCGCCCGCGCCATAGGCGGTCTGCTTGCCCGCGCAGTCGAAGCGCTGCGGCTGCGTGAACAGCATCGCGGCGGTGCGGCCGTCCGCCTGACCGGTGGCGGGGAGGATGCAGGCGCGCAGCGGGACGTGGACGGCGGCGTGGGCCGGATCGGCGGCGAACGCGGTCAGGACCAGCAACAGGACGGTGAGGATCCATCGTATTGCGGGCGCGCTCGACATGAGCCGCGGGCTAGCAGTCGAGTGCAAACCATTGGTTAACAACAGGGTAAGCCGATTTGCCCGGTGGCGGCGATCGGGCATACCGGTGCCCGGGGAAAGATCGACGTTCAGCTCGTGGACTATCGCATGCCGCCGCCCCCCTTGCGGGCAGGGCAATCGCATATGGACGCCCGTGTGAGCCTGTCCTCTTCCAAGCTGACCCCGTCACCCCGGACTTGTTCCGGGGTCCACCCTGCGGCGAGGCGTAAGGCTTGAGTCGACACCCTTCTTTCGCGGCCCGGTGGACCCCGGAACGAGTCCGGGGTGACGATCCTGCTAACGAAACCGATCGAACCTCATCACCGCAGCCATAGGCGATAGCCCTGCCTTGGCGGGCGAGGAATTTGTGACCAAGATCATCGGCTCCACCGAGGGAGGGACGCATGCAATCCATGACCGAACCGCGCGTCGGCTGCGGCGCGGCGATCGTCGTCGATGGCCAGATCCTGCTGCTGCGCCGGCTCAAGCCGCCCGAGGCGGGCTGCTGGGGCCTGTCCGGCGGCAAGATCGACCTGTTCGAAACCGCCGAAGCGGCGATGCGCCGCGAGGTTTCGGAAGAGCTCGGCATCACCGTCGGTGCCGCGGAGTGGCTGTGCTGGGTCGACCAGATCGATGCCGACGCCGGCACGCATTGGGTCGCGCCGGTCTATCGCGTCCGCGACTTCACCGGCACGCCGCGCAATTGCGAGCCGACCAAGCATGAGGGACCGCGATGGTTCGCGCTCGACGCGCTGCCCGAACAACTGACCACGCCGACGCGGGTCGCCGTGGCGGCGCTGGGGGTGATCGGGGCATAGGGTAGCCTGCGCGCGTCCGGGGGCTGTCCCTGCAAAGGGCCGTGATATCGACGGATCAGCACCGTGTTCCTGCGAAAGCAGGAACCCAGGGCCAAGCAGACAATACCTTACGGTGTTCGGGACTCCTGGGCTCCTGCGTTCGCAGGAGCACTGGTCGGGTATCGCCCTTGCCGGGGCATTACTGAGCAAACCATCACCAGCGCGAGCACGTCCGCGTAACGCACAGTCTGTCGACCGTACGCCGCACTCCCAAAGCAAAACGGGCCGGACTGTCGCCAGTCCGGCCCGCTCTGCATCGTCGTCCGAACCCTATTTGGCGTCGACCGGTTCGGCCTTGCCCTTCTTCTTGGGCTTCTTCGGCGCCGCCGGCTCGATGCCGAACGACAGCGCACCGTCCTTCATCCGCACCGTGACCTCGCCGCCATGGACGAGCTTGCCGAACAGCAGTTCCTCGGCGAGCGGCTGCTTGATCTTCTCCTGGATCAGGCGACCCATCGGACGCGCGCCGTACAGCTTGTCATAGCCCTTCTCGGTGAGCCAGCTCTTGGCGGCATCGTCCAGATTGATGTGGACGTTGCGGTCGGCGAGCTGGAGTTCGAGCTGGAGGATGAACTTGTCCACCACCCGCGCGACCACCTCGGTCGGCAGATAGCCGAACGGCACGATCGCATCGAGCCGGTTGCGGAATTCCGGCGTGAACATCTTCTGCACCGCCTGCTCGTCCTCGCCCTCGCGGGTGAGATTGCCGAAGCCGACCGTCTCGCGCGCCATGTCCGACGCACCGGCATTGGTGGTCATGATCAGGATGACGTTCCTGAAATCGACCGACTTGCCGTGCTGGTCGGTGAGGCGGCCGTTGTCCATCACCTGCAACAGGATGTTGAACAGATCGGGATGCGCCTTCTCGATCTCGTCGAGCAGCAGCACGCAATGCGGATTCTGGTCGACCGCATCGGTCAGCAGCCCGCCCTGGTCGAAGCCGACATAGCCCGGCGGCGCACCGATCAGTCGGCTGACCGAATGCCGCTCCATATATTCGCTCATGTCGAAGCGCTGGAGCGGGATGCCCAGGATCGACGACAATTGCTTGGCGACCTCGGTCTTGCCGACGCCGGTCGGGCCGGTGAACAGATAGTTGCCGATCGGCTTTTCCGGCTCGCGCAGGCCGGCGCGGGCGAGCTTGATCGCCGAGGCGAGCTTCTCGATCGCGCTGTTCTGGCCGAAGACGACGCGCTTCAGATCGGTTTCGAGGCTTTCCAGCGCCGCCTTGTCGTCGGTGCTGACCGACTTCGGCGGAATGCGCGCCATCGTCGCGATCACCTGTTCGATCTCCTTGGCGGTGATCGTCTTCTTGCGCTTGTTGAGCGGCACCAGCATCTGCATCGCGCCGACCTCGTCGATCACGTCGATCGCCTTGTCGGGCAATTTGCGATCGTTGATGTAGCGCGCCGACAGCTCCACCGCCGACTTGATCGCATCGGGGGTGTATTTGACGTTGTGATGATCCTCGAACGCCGAGCGCAGGCCGGCGAGGATCTTGATCGTATCCTCGATCGTCGGCTCGTTGACGTCGATCTTCTGGAAGCGCCGCAGCAGCGCGCGGTCCTTCTCGAAGTGGTTGCGGAACTCCTTGTACGTCGTCGAGCCGATGCAGCGGATCGTGCCGCCCGACAGCGCGGGCTTCAGCAGGTTGGAAGCGTCCATCGCGCCGCCGCTGGTCGCGCCGGCACCGATCACGGTGTGGATCTCGTCGATGAACAGCACCGCGTGCGGCAGCTTCTCCAGCTCGTTGACGACCGCCTTCAGCCGTTCCTCAAAATCGCCGCGATAGCGGGTGCCGGCGAGCAAGGCGCCCATGTCGAGGCTGTAGATCACCGCCTCGAGCAGCACGTCAGGCACCTCGCCCTCGACGATCTTGCGCGCGAGCCCCTCGGCGATCGCGGTCTTGCCGACGCCGGGATCGCCGACATAGAGCGGGTTGTTCTTCGACCGGCGGCACAGGATCTGGATCGTACGATCCACCTCCGGCCCGCGCCCGATCAGCGGATCGACCTTGCCGATCTTCGCCTTCTCGTTGAGGTCGACGGTGAATTGCTTGAGTGCGCTTTCCGTCTTGCCCTTCTCCTGTCCCTTGGCGGGCTTGTCGTCCTCGGCGCCCTTCGGCGTCGTGGCTTCGGTCGCGGCGCCGCCCTTGCCGACGCCGTGGCTGATGAAGCTCACGGCATCGAGGCGGCTCATGTCCTGCTGCTGCAGGAAATAGACGGCATAGCTCTCGCGCTCGCTGAACAAGGCGACGAGCACGTTGGCGCCGGTCACCTCGTCGCGACCCGACGATTGCACGTGCAGGATGGCGCGCTGGACGACGCGCTGGAAGCCGCTGGTCGGCGACGGATCGGTCGCGGCATCGACCTTGAGCGCGTCGAGCTCGGTATCGAGATAATGCGCGACGGTAGTCTTGAGATCGCCGAGCTCGACGTGGCACGCCTCCATCACCTTGGAGGCATGTTCGTCGCCGATCAGCGCGAGCAGCAGATGTTCGAGCGTCGCATATTCGTGCCGACGCGAGGACGCGGCTTCGAGCGCCTTGTGCAGCGTGGTCTCGAGCGCGGGGGCGAAGGATGGCATTCAGATTACTCCAGTCGGGCCGCGGTGGGTCGCCGCGCCCTTTCCAACCATGTCGGTATCGCGGGCGTCCGCATCAAGCACTTGACGTCGCACCGTCGGCATCCTGCACGCGGCCGGTCGAGTGCCCTGCCGGTTCATCGCCGGAATAACGCGTCGGCGGTTGCGCGGTGGTTAACGGATCGCTCGCGCGCCAGCCGGGTCCGGACGATCTCGCCCTCCAGCGCGTCGAGCCGCGCGTCGAGCTCGGCGACCGACAGCGGATCGAGATCCTGCCGCAGCAGCTCGGTCAATGCGTCATTGGGACGCGACGGGGCGTCGTCCGATTCCATCGTCGCATAACGTTGACCCCCGCCCGCACGATGTCAATAAGGCCGTCATGCCCGTATCTCCGCGGTCGGGCGAGCTACGGACAGGATGCGACCGGATGAGCGAAGTGCCCGAGACGATGCAGGCGATCGATCCGGAGGCGCCCGGCGGCCCCGAAGTGCTGCAACTGGTCGAACGGCCGGTGCCGCGGCCCGGTGCGGGCGAGGTGCTGATCCGCGTCGCCGCCGCCGGGGTCAACCGCCCCGACGTGCTCCAGCGCAAGGGCGGCTATCCGCCGCCGCCGGGCGCGCCGTCGATCCCCGGGCTGGAGATCGCCGGTACCGTCGTCGCGCTCGGTGCCGATGTCGATGAGGCGCTGCTCGGCCAGCGCGTCTGCGCGCTGCTCGCGGGCGGCGGCTACGCCCAATATGCGGTCGCGCCCGCCGGCCAGTGCCTGCCGGTGCCCGCCGGGCTCGACATGATCGAGGCGGCGGCGATCCCCGAGACGCTGTTCACCGTGTGGACCAATCTGTTCGAGCGCGCCTTCGCCACCGAGGGTGACAGCGTGCTGCTGCACGGCGGCACCAGCGGCATCGGCACGATGGCGATCGCGCTCGCCAACATCTTCGGCCTGACGATCATCGTCACCGCCGGCTCGGACGCGAAATGCGCACGCGCCCGCGAACTCGGCGCGACGCATGCGATCAACTACAAGACCGAGGATTTCGTCGAGCGGGTCAAGGCGATCACCGACGGCAAGGGCGTCACCGCGGTCATCGACATGGTCGGCGGCGACTACGTGCCGCGCAACCTGCAATGCCTCGCCGACGACGGCCGCCACGTCTCGATCGCGGTGCAGGGCGGCGCGCAGGCGACGATCCCGCTGTTCGAGATCATGCGCCGCCGCCTGACGCTGACCGGATCGACCCTGCGCCCGCGCGACACCGCGTTCAAGTCGCTGGTCGCCGACGAGATCGGCCGCACCGTCTGGCCGCATGTCGAGGCCGGCCGGCTGCGCCCGATCATCGATCGCGTCTTCCCGCTCGCCGAGGCGGCCGCGGCGCACGCCCGGATGGAAGAGGGCGATCACGTCGGCAAGATCGTGCTCACCGTCTGATCCGCGCCGGGCATAGATATTAGGTTGTTAACTCCCTTGTCTTTAAACGGTAACTTATTGAAATCTATCCGACGGACATGCGCCGCGGTTTGTGTTCGGAGGTCCTTTCCGATGCAAGTGGAATCTTGACCCGCGGCAGGTGCGGTTCCGTACCGCGCGCGTCCTTACTGGCGAAACTCTTGCTCCCCTCGCCGCTTGCGTCCATGCCTGCGGTTCATCCCCAATGGATTGTCCCGCGCGCGTCATGACTCTTCCTCCCGCTTCTCCGCCCCGCTCCTCCCGCCGGGCGGGTTCCGCGCCGACGATCAGCGACGTCGCCAAGCGCGCCGGCGTCTCGCCGATGACCGTCTCGCGCGTCATCAACGGCGAAAGCAACGTCCGCCCCGCCACCCGCGACCGGGTCAACGACGCGATCTCCGCGCTCAATTACGCCCCCAATCCCGCCGCACGCAGCCTGGCGGGGGCGGGGCCGTCGCGCGTCGGGCTGCTCTACAGCAATCCCAGCGCCGGCTTCCTCAGCGAATTCCTGCTCGGCAGCCTCGACCAGGCGAGCCGCAGCGACGTGCAGATCATCGTCGAGAAATGCGACCTCGGCGATCACGAGCTGGAGGTCGCACAGCATCTGATCGACGGCGGCATCGACGGCATCATCCTGCCGCCGCCGCTGTGCGAGGCGCCGGCGCTGCTCGCGCTGCTCGACGCGGCCAATATCCCGAGCGTCGCGGTCGCCACCGCGCTGCCCGCGGCGAGCCAGATGGCGATCCGCATCGACGATCGCGCCGCCGCGGCGACGATGACCCGGCATATCATGGACCTTGGCCATCGCCGCATCGGTTTCATCGCCGGCAATCCCAATCTCTCCGCCAGCGACCAGCGGTTGGAAGGCTATCGCGAGGCGCTGGCCGAAGCGGGGATCGCGATCGACCCGGACCTGATCGTCGACGGCCTGTTCACCTATCTGTCCGGCCTCGACGCCGCCGAACAACTGCTCGGCCTGACCGACCCGCCGACCGCGATCTTCTCGTCCAACGACGACATGGCGGCGGCGACGGTGGCGGTGGCGCATCGCCGCGGGCTCGACGTGCCCGGCGACCTCACCGTCTGCGGCTTCGACGACACGACGCTGTCGACCGCGATCTGGCCCGAGCTCACCACCATCCACCAGCCGATCGCCGACATGGCGCGCGCCGCGGTCGCGCTGCTCGTCGGCACCATCCGCCGCCAGCGCGGCGGCGACGCCCCGCGTCATCAGGTGCTCGACTATACGCTGATCCGCCGCCAGTCCGACGCCCCGCCGCGGCGGCGGCCGCGCGCCAGCCTTTAGGTTGGATCGACGGTCCCGAAGGGCCTAGAAGAAGAGGAATGTTCGCGCGGAGGCGCGGAGATGGACCGGGTAGGCGATGTGGTCCTGTCATCGCCGTCGTTCGATAGGAAGGACCGCGGATCGGGCGAGCGCAACACCTCCGCGCCTCCGCGTGAACGTCACCTCGGCTCGTGCGAACCGGCGGCGCGGCCCTCGATTGGTCGCGGCGGCCGGTTATGGGTTGCGTCGCGGCGCGCAAGCGTAGACGGTGCCGGGCAGGGCGGATGAAGGTGACACGCTAGGCTATGGCGACGCAGGCAGCGCCTCTCTCGGACGCCGCGACGCATGCGCGGCGCTGGATCACGGATTATTGCGCGCGCACCACCGCGGGCGACGTGCTGTGCGGCAGCGACGACGCCGCCTGGGCGGCGATGTTCGAGGAACTCGCCACCGTCGCCTCCGACGACCTCGACCACGTCCGCGAGCGCGTCCGCCGCCACGCCGCCGATATCGGCATGGGCTTCCGCATCATCGGCGAGGCGGACGAGCGACCTTGGCCCGTCTCGCCCGTGCCGCTGCTGATCGCGGCGGACGAATGGGCGCAGATCGTCCGCGGCGTCACCCAGCGCGCCGCGCTGATGGAGACGGTGATCGCCGACCTCTACGGCCCCGGCCGGCTGGTCGAGCGCGGGCTGATCCCCGCCGCTCTGGTCACCGGCAGTCCCTATTTCCTGCGGCCGATGGTCGGGCTGGAGCCACCCGGCGGCCGCCACCTCCATTTCATCGCGATCGACCTCGGCCGCGGCCCGACCGGCGAGTGGCGTGTGCTCGCCGATCACCTGCGCGCGCCCGCGGGCGCGGGATATGCGCTGGAGAACCGGCTCGCGGTCAGCCGTACGCTGGGGGGCCTGCAGGCGCGGATCAACGTCCAGCGCCACGCGCCCTTCTTCGCCGCCTTCCGCGCCGGCATCGCCGCGATGTGCCGCCGCACCGACCCGCGTATCGGCCTGCTGACGCCGGGCCGGTTCAACCCGAGCTATCCCGAACAGGCGCATCTCGCGCGCTATCTCGGGCTGCTGCTGGTCGAGGGCGCCGATCTCGCCGCGCTCGAGAACCAGCTCTACGTCCGCACCATCGCCGGCCTCAAGCGCGTCGATGCTCTGTGGCGGCGCGTCGATCCGCGCATGCTCGACCCGCTGGCGTTCGATTCGCATTCGCAGATCGGCGTGCCGGGGCTGATCGATGCCTATGCCGCGGGCAATGTCGTGCTCTCCAACGCCCCCGGCGCGGGCGTGCTCGAGGCACCGGCGTTCGGCGCCTTCCTGCCGCAGCTCGCGACGCGACTGTGCGGCGAGAGCCTGCACCTGCCCAATATCGCGACCTGGTGGTGCGGCCAGCCGTCCGAGCGTGCGCGCGTCGAGGAGGATCTCGACCGGATGCTGATCGGCTCGGCGTTCGGACCGGTGCCGCTGGGGCTCCCCGGCGGGCGTACGATGCCGGGCGCCGAACTCGACGCCGGCCAGCGTGCCGCGCTGCTCGCCGACATGGAACGCCGGCCACAGGATTATGTCGGGCAGGAGATCGTCCGCCTGTCGACGATGCCGGTGGTGATCGACGACCGATTGGTGCCGCGGCCGTTCACGCTGCGCGTCTTCGCCGCGCGCGACGGCAATGGCGAATGGACGGTGCTGCCCGGCGGCTTCGCGCGGATCGGCGAGGCGACCGACCCGCGCGCCAGCGTGCTCGGCGAGGGGACGTGGTCCGCCGACGTCTGTATCCACGGCGCCGACACGGTCGAGCCGGTGTCGCTGTTGCACGCGCCCGATTCGCATCAGGTCCGCCGCAATCCCGGCACGCTGCCGAGCCGCGTCGCCGACAATTTCTACTGGCTCGGCCGCTATCTGGAGCGCGGCGAGGCGTTGCTCGCGGCGATCCGCGTCATGCTCGGCAATTCGATCGATGCCGATGGCGGCGCAGCGCTTTCGAGCGCGACGGTCGGCAAGCTCGTCGGGCTGATCGCCGGCGGCGGCGCGGCGCCGCATCCCGCCTCGCTGCGCCGCGCCGACCTCACCGGCTTCGCCAGGACTGCGATGGAGGACGAGGGCTGGCATTCGGTCGCGACGATCAACCGGCTCGCGCGCGGCATCGGCGAAGGCTCGCGCGACCGGCTGTCGGCGGACATGGTGCGCCTGCTCGAAGCACCGTTCCCGACGCATCGCGGCATGCTCGATCGCGCCGGCTCGCTCCAGCGCCGCTATGTCGCGATCGCCGGCCTGTCGGCGGAGCATATGGGGCGCACCGCGGCGTGGCGGTTCCACGATCTCGGCCGCCGCGTCGAGCGGGCGATGGCGATGACGCGTGCGTTGCGTCTGTTCGGCATGCCGGGGGCGACCGCCGACGATCTGTCGACCCTGCTCGACCTCGCCGACAGCCAGATCAGCTATCGCCAGCGCTATCTGACGGGAATCGCGCGCGTCCCCGTCGTCGATCTCGTCGCGCTCGATCCGGGCAATCCGCGCAGCCTCGCCTATCAGGCGGAGCGGATCGGCGAGCGGCTGCGCGACCTGCCGGTGCTCAGCGACGACGGCATGCCCGAACCGCAACAGGCGCACGGCCGCAGCCTCGCCGCCGCACTGGCGATGACGACCGCGGCGACGCTCGATGCCGACGTGCTCGGCGACCTCGAACGACGGCTGGCGCAACTATCGGAAAGCGTCGCGCGCCGCTATTTCCTGCAAGGCGCCGAGCCGCTGCGCGAAGGCGGGCTGACGCTGGCATGATCCGGGCGCTCGATCATCGCGGATGGGGATCGGAACCGGTCCACTTACACTTCGTCACCCCGGGTTCCTTCGAGTGGTCCGCGGGAGTCCGCATTACCAGTGAAGCAACACAGTGCTCCTGCGAAAGCAGGAGCCTAGGGCCAAGCAGAGCAACGTATCCTTGCGCTCGGGACTCCTGGGCTCCTGCTTTCGCAGGAGCACTGGGACAGTTTTACAGAGGTTTCGAACAATTCCGCGGTGACGGGGGGTGTGGGGCGAAGGATCGCCCCAAGCCAGTCGTCACAGGCACGTATTCCGCGCACCGGACAGAAACGGCATGATCGGTGAAATGCTTTACGATATCCGCCACATCACGCGCTTCGACTATGGCGGCAACGTCAAGTTCGCGCGCTGCAACCTGCGGCTGAAGCCGATCGACTGGCCGGGGCAGAGCCTCGAGGAGTATGCGCTTACCGTCGAACCGGTCGGCCGGCTCAGCCCGGCGCGCGCCGAGGCGGGACTCGCCAACGTCACCCGGCTGGTGATCGACACGCCGGTGCGCAGCCTGACGATCGAGAGCCGCTCGCGGATGCGCGTCGACCGGCTGGTGCCGGTGGCCTCGCCCGACGACCCGACGCTGGCCGAGGTCGCGGCGCTGGCGCGCGCCAGCCGCGACCTGTCCGCGGCGAGCCCGGCCAATTACCTGTTCCCGTCGCCGCTGATCCCGCTCGATCATGCCATCGCCGCTTATTGCGCGCCCGATCTCGACCCGGCGCGCGGCGCGCTGGAGGCGGGGATCGCGCTCGCCCGGCGCATCCAGGACGATTTCACCTTCGATGCGACCGCGACTCTGGTCGACACGCCGCCGCACGAGGCGTTCCTCAAGCGCAAGGGCGTCTGCCAGGATTTCGCGCAGATCATGATCACCGGCCTGCGCGCCGCCGGCCTGCCCGCCGCTTATGCCAGCGGCTATATCCGCACCATCCCCCCCGCGGGCCAGCCGCGGCTGGTCGGCGCGGATGCGACGCACGCCTGGGTGCTGTTATGGTGCGGACCGGTGCACGGCTGGGTCGGGCTCGACCCCACCAACGGCATCTGGATGGCGGGCGATCACATCGTCATGGCGGTCGGCCGCGACTATGCCGAGATCGCGCCGGTCGACGGCGTCGTGCTCGGGTCGCAGGCGCAGAACATGGCGGTGAGCGTCGACGTCGCGCCGCTGGCCAATGCGGAGGGCTGAGGGCGCATAGGTGCGCGATGCCCGCTGCCCCGTCACCCCGGGCTCGACCCGGGGTCCCGCTTTTCGCGGTGTAGCCCGGCTTGAGTCGATACCTTCGCGGAATTCTATCAGTGCTCCCGCGCAGGCGGGAGCCCAGGAGTCGCGGACGCTATGAGATGGTATTGTGCGTGGCCCTAGGTTCCCGCCTGCGCGGGAACACTTTAGGGGGCAACGACTTTCAAAAGCGGCTCGCCCAAGTCCGGGGTGACGGCGATATCCCCGAGATCGAAAGCAGCGTCGATCGGACCCTCACAAATCCGGCAACACCTGCTCCGCCACGCCCCAGCCCGCCAGCGCCCGCGACGTCGCGCGCTGCAACAGTTCCTCGGCATCGCGCACGCCCCAGCGCGCCGCGGTGTCGATATCGCGCAGCTCGGTCCACGACACCGGCGCCGCGACCGGCGCGCCGGCCCGCGCACGCGTCGAATAGGGCATGATCGCGGTGCTGCCGCGCTGGTTGCGCAGGTAGTCGATGAAGATCTTCCCCTTGCGCTTCGCCTTGGTCATCACCGCGACGTAGCGGTCGGGCTCGGCCGCCGCCAACGCCCGCGCGAAGCGATCCGCAAAGTCCTTCACCGCCGGCCATGCCGCCTGCGGCGTCAGCGGCACGACGACGTGCACACCCTTGCCGCCCGACAATAACGGAAAGCTGACCAGCCCCAGTTCGGCGAGCTGCGCGCTGACATGCTCCGCCGCGCGCTTGGTGTCGGCGAAGTCGAGCCCCTCGTCGGGGTCGAGGTCGATCACCAGCCGGTCGGGCTTCTCCAGATCGTCGATCCGCGATCCCCAGCCGTGGAATTCGATCGTCCCCATCTGCACGCAGGCGACCAGCCCGTCGGCATCGTCGACATAGAGATAGGGCTGCACCGAGCCGTCCTTCTCCTTGACGTCGACATGATGCACCGTGTCGCCGAAGCTGCCCGCGTCATGCTTCTGGAAGAAGCATTGCTTGGCCCGCCCCTGCGGACAGCGCACCAGACTGACCGGCCGCCGCCCCGCCCAGGGCAGCATGATCGGCGAGAGGTGCGCATAATAATCGGCGAGCTCGCCCTTGGTGACGTCGCTCTCCGGAAAGATCACGCGGTCGCGGCTGCTGACCTTGATATGCACCTCGGGCGCCGCAGGTGCGGGTTCGGCGACCTCCGCCACCACGTCCGCCGCCGCCTTGTCGCCGCGCAGGCCGAGGAAGCTCGAATGACGGAGCACCTTGTCGGGCGTCACCTCGGCGAAAGCGATTTCGGCGACGAGTTCGGGCTTCACCCATCTGGCGCCGCGCAGCGCCGCCTTGAACGGCTTGAGGCTCTCCGCATCGACCGGCGGCGTCTTGACCGCAAGCCCCGCCAGCCGCTCCGCGAGGTCATCCATCATCGCCTGATCGAAGCCGGTGCCGACCTTGCCGGCATAGCGAAAGCCGCCATCCTCGTGCAGGCCGAGCAGCAGCGACTTGAAGCCGCGCTTCTTGTCCGACGGCGTCCAGCCGATGATGACGAACTCCTGCCGCCGCGTGCATTTCGCCTTGAGCCACGTCCGGTTGCGCTTGCCGGCATAAGGCGCGTCGGCGCGTTTCGAGACGACGCCCTCCAGCCCCTCCTTGCACATCGCCTCGAACAGCGCCTCGCCCGAGCCGAGCACGTGCTCGGCGAACTGGAGGCGCGGCCCGTCGGTCAGCATCGCACGCAGCCGGTCCTTGCGCTCGACGGTGGTCAGCGCCGTCAGGTCCTCGCCGTCCAGTTCGAGCAGGTCGAAGGCGAACAGCGTCATGTCGCCGCCGGCCGAAATGGCGTCCTTGAGCGTCGAGAAATCGGGCCGCCCGTCCTTGAACGCGACGATCTCGCCATCGATCAGCGCGCTGTCGACGGGCAGCGCAGCGGCCGCCTCGGCGATCGCGGCGAATTTGTCGGTCCAGTCGAGTCCGCTGCGCGTGAAGACCTTTGCCTCGCCCCCGGCGACCGCGACCAGCGCGCGATAGCCGTCATATTTCACCTCGTGCAGCCAGCCGGCGCCCGCGGGGACGGCGTCGACCAGGGTGCAAAGCTGCGGTTCGCGAAAGGCGGGCATCGCCTGCGGCTTGGCGGCGCGGCGCTTCGCAGGTTTGACGGCTTTCGCGGGTTTCGCCGCCTTGGCGGGCGCGGTCTTGCGCGCCGGCTTGCCCTCGGCGATCTCCGCCATCGTCCGGCCCGTATCGACGCTGGTCAGCGCCTCCTCGACCAGCGTGTCGGTGCCGCCGGCATAAGCGTCGTCGAGCTTGCGCAGCAGCCAGTTCTCGCGCTTTTCCTTGGCGCGCGGCTTCAGCCGGATCAGCAGCCATTCGCCCTTCATCCGCTCGCCGTCGAGCGTGAAGTGGAGATGCCCCTTGTCGATATCCTTGGCCGATTTGCCCGCCACCGGCGCCCAGGTGCCGCGATCCCACAGCATCACCGTGCCGCCGCCATATTCGCCTTTGGGGATCGTCCCCTCGAACGTCGCATAGGACAAAGGATGGTCCTCGGTGCGCACCGCCAGCCGTTTCTCGTCGGGATCGAGGCTCGGCCCGCGCGTCACCGCCCAGCTCTTGAGCACCCCGTCCACCTCAAGCCGGAAGTCCCAGTGCAGCCGCGTCGCATCATGCTTCTGCACCATGAAGCCGTTGCCATGGCCGGGTTCCAGCGTCCCCGCCGGCTCGGCAGTCTTCGCGAAGTCGCGCTTGGCGTTATAGCGTTCGAGCGGATCAGGCACGTTTCTTCGCCGGCGCCTTCTTGGCCGGTGCCTTCTTCGCGGGCGCCCCCGTCTCCGCCTTGGTCTCCGCCTTGGCCGCGCCCGATTTCTCCATCGACTTCTTGAGCGCCGCCATCAGGTCGACGACGTTGCTCGACGTCTTGCCGCCGTCGTCCTTCTCCTCGATCACCTTGGCGCCCTTCGCCTTGCGCTTGCGCTCGACGAGGTCCTTCAGCGCATCGACATAGCGGTCGTGGAATTCCTGCGGATCGAACGCCGAGGTCTTCTTGTCGATCAGCGCCTCGGCGAGGTCGAGCAATTCGGCGTCGGGCTTGCCCTCGGGGATCTCGCGGAAATAGCTCTGCGCCTTGTTGACCTCGTCGGCATAGCGCAGCGTCTCGAGCACCAGCCCGCGACCGCAGGGTTTCAGGCTGACGACATATTCGCGCCCGCGCATCGCCAACTGCCCCAGGCCCACTTTCTTGGTCCGCCGCAGCGCCTCGCGCAGCACGATGAACGCCTCTTCGGCGAGATCGTCCGCCGGCACGACGAAATAGGGTTTCTCGTAATAGAGCACGTCGATCTCGCTCGCATCGACGAACTGGGTCAGCTCCAGCGTCTTCTTCGATTCGAGCTTCACCGCGTCGATCTCGTCCTGCTCGAGCAGCACGAACTCGCCCTTCGACACCTCATAGCCCTTCATGATCTCGTCGGTGTCGACCGGGCCGACGCCGGTGACGATCTTCTCGTAATGGATCGGCTGGCCGGTCGGCTCGTGGATCTGCTTGAACGCGACCGACGCGCCGCTCTTGGTGGCGGCATAGATCTCGACCGGGATCGACACCAAAGCGAGCCGGATCTGTCCTTGCCAATAGGCGCGTGCGGGCATGATGGGGTCTTTCCGTTGCGGAAGCGATTCAATCCGCGGGCGCGGGAGTCGTTCCGCCGAGGTCAATCCCTCCCCCGGCGGGCAGGGCCATCGCATACGGGCGTTCGAGTGGGTCTATCGCTTTCCAAGCCTACCCCCGTCACCCCGGACTTGTTCCGGGGTCCACTCCGCGGCGAGGAGAGCGGTTTGATTCGAGGCCGTTTCCCTGCGGGCCGGTGGACCCCGGAACGAGTCCGGGGTGACGAATCTGATGAGGAAATCGATCAAACCTCATGACCGCAACCATAGGCGATAGCCCTTCCCCGGCGGGGGAGGAATCGATGGCTGCATTTCCCGTTGCATCAACATGCGCTAAGGGCGGCGCATGGCTGACGACCCCTTTGCGCTGTTCGAGTCCTGGTACGCCGAGGCGCGCGACAGCGAAATCAACGATTCCAACGCGATGGCCTTGGCCACCGTCGATGCGACGGGGCAGCCGTCGGTGCGCATGGTGCTGCTCAAGGGCCATGGCCCGGACGGCTTCGTCTTCTACACCAACCGCGAAGGGCGCAAGGCCGCCGATCTCGCCGCGGTGCCCAAGGCGGCGCTGCTGTTCCACTGGAAGTCGCTGCGCCGCCAGATCCGCATCGAGGGGCCGGTAAGCCTCGCCAGCGACGCCGAATCGGACGCCTATTTCGCCAGCCGCGGCCGCGATTCGCAGCTCGGCGCCTGGGCCTCCGACCAGTCGCGCCCCCTCGACTCGCGCGAGACGTTCGAGGCGCGGGTCGACGCCGCCAAGGCGCAGTTCGAAGGCCACGACGTCCCGCGCCCGCCGCATTGGGGCGGCTATTGCGTCACCCCGCACGCCATCGAATTCTGGCAGGATCGCGCGCATCGCCTGCACGAACGCCGCCTGTTCACCCGCGCCGGCGACGGCTGGACCGAAGGATTGCTGTTCCCATGACGCGCGACGAACAGCGCCGGCTTCTGCCGCTGGCGACGCGTGCCGCGCTCGCCAGCGTGGCGATGGCGTGCTTCCTGCTCGCGCTCAAGGGCTTCGCCGCCTGGCATACCGGGTCGGTGGCGATGCTCGGCAGCCTCGCCGATACCGCGCTCGACCTGCTCGCCAGTCTAGTCACGCTGTATGGCGTCCGCCTCGCCGCGACGCCGGCGGATCACGACCACCGCTTCGGCCACGGCAAGGCGGAGGCGCTCGCCGCGCTGTTCCAGGTCGCGCTGATCACCGCCTCGGCGGCGGGCATCGCGTGGCGCGCGATCACCGCATTGTCGGAAAACGGCCCGACCGCCGACGCCGAATTCGGCATCGGCGTGTCGATCGTCGCGATCGGCGCGACCATCGTGCTGCTCTGGTACCAGCGCCAGATCATCCGCCAGACCGGCTCGGTCGCGATCATGGCGGACAACGTCCATTACCAGTCCGACGTGCTGCTCAACGGTTCGGTCATCATCGCTTTGGTGCTCGATCAATATTTCGGCTGGCACAAGGCCGATCCGATCCTCGGCATCGTCATCGCCCTGTGGCTGGCCTGGGGCGCGTTCCAGGCGTCGTCCAACGCCATCGACCAGCTGATGGACAAGGAATGGCCCGACGACGAGCGCGCCGCCTTCCTCGACGTCGCCGCGCGCCAGCCGGGGCTGAAGGGCATCCACGACTTCCGCACGCGCCGCTCGGGCAGCCACGATTTCGCGCAATTCCACATGGAGGTCGACCGCGACCTCACCGTCGGCGCGGCGCATGACATCGTCGAATCGGTCGAGCGCAACCTCCGCCGCACCTTCCCCAAGGTCGAGGTGCTGATCCACCTCGATCCCGAGGGGCATGTCGACACCGACAATCCGCTGGTCGAGGCGGACGTCACCCCCCATTGGTTCGGGAAACGCCTGTGAGAATACCGTTCGCGCAGATCGACGCCTTCGCCGACGCGCCGTTCGGCGGCAATCCCGCCGCGGTGATGCCGCTGTCGCAATGGCTCGCCGACGACGTGCTGCAGGCGATCGCGGCGGAGAACAATCTGTCGGAAACCGCCTTCCTGATCCCCGATGCGAGCGGCGAGGCGGATTTCGAGCTGCGCTGGTTCACGCCGGGGCATGAGGTGCGATTGTGCGGTCATGCCACGCTCGCGAGCGGCCATTTCGTGCTGTCGTCGGACACCGACCGCACGCAGGTCCGCTTCCGCACCCGCCGGGCGGGCGTGCTGACCGTCATGCGGGAAGGCGCGGGCTATACGCTGGCGCTGCCGGCGTGGAAGCCCGAACCCCGGCCGCTGCCCGAGGTCGTCGCGGCGCTGGGCGTCACCGATGTGGTCGAGACCTTGTGGCGCGAGGGGGGGTACGGCGTGATCGTGCTGGAGTCGGAAGCCGCCGTCCGTGCCGTCCGCCCCGACCTGCGCGCCCTGGCGGCGACCGGCGACCATCAGGCGATCGTCACCGCGCGCGGCGAGACCGCCGCGGTGGTCAGCCGCATGTTCGCGCCCGGCGCGGGCGTCGACGAGGACCCGGTGACGGGCTCGGCGCATGCGGTGATCGTGCCCTATTGGGCGGAAAAGCTCGGCACCGACCGGTTCGGCGCCTATCAGGCGAGCGCGCGCGGCGGCGCTTTGTCCTGCCGGCTGGAGGGCGACCGCGTGGTGCTCGGCGGCGCCTGCGTGACGGTGATCGAGGGAACGTTCCTGCTGCCGTGACGGTGCTGCCGCGGCATCGCCCCGCTTTGTCATCCCCGCGAAGGCGGGGATCCAGACGCGCAGGTCCCCGACTGAGCCGGAACGTCAGCGTCTATGGATCCCCGCCTCCGCGGGGATGACAGACATGGGGTGGACGCGTAGGCCCGCACCGGTGGGTCTGCTGATCGTGCGGCGAGTTCGTCGCCGCCGGCATCTGTCACCACCCCTCCTGTCGTCATCCCGGCGAACGCCGGGACCCATGGATACGATGACGTAGGCGGTAGTGTTCCCCGCCAGCCGCCCGCAACCATGGGTCCCGGCGTTCGCCGGGATGACGATCGGGCGCGCGCGCGTGAGGTGAGGCGACGGTTGCCCCTCCACCCCTCGCGCGCTACCGCCCCCGGCGCTTGGTCATCGGATCGGGCTTGACCGGCTTCACCCAGCCTTCGGGCGGCACCACCCGCGACTGGCTCGTGCCGAGCCCCATCGCGCCCGGCCGCTGCCGCTCCAGCCCGGCAGGATCGACATCCTCGCCACCGGCGCGCAGCAGGCTGATCCGGTCGCGCAGCCGCCCCGCCGTCTCGAAGTCGAGCGCCGCCGCGGCCGCCTCCATCTCCAGCCGCAGCGCCTCGATCGAGACGGTCACGCCGCCGCCGCCGCCGCCAGCGCCGGTTCGGTCGCCGCGATCCAGCCGCCGCCGAGCACGCGCTCGCCCGCATAGAGCACCGCCGCCTGGCCCGGCGCGACGCCATATTCGGGCGCGGCGAAGCGCAGCCGGTCGCCGTCGAGCCGCGCCGGCACCGGCTTGGCCATCGAGCGCACCTTGGCGGTGATCGCGCCGTCATGGTCGCCGCCGATCCAGTTGAGCCCCGTCACCTGCGCCGCCGCCACCGCCAGCGCGGCGCGCGGGCCGACCACCACCTGCCGCGTCGCCGCATCGACGCGCACGACGTAGAGCGGCTCGGGTGTGCCGCCGATCTCGAGCCCGCGGCGCTGGCCGACGGTGAAATGGATGATGCCGCGATGGCTGCCCAGCCGCCGGCCGACGAGGTCGACGATGTCGCCTGCGGTATCCGCCTCGGGGCGCAGCTTGCGCACCAGCCCGGCGTAATCGCCGTCGGGGACGAAGCAGATGTCCTGGCTGTCGGGCTTGGCGGCGACGCCGAGACCGAGTTCGGCGGCGATCTCGCGCACCCGCGCCTTGGGCAGCGCGCCGAGCGGGAAGCGCAGATAGTCGAGCTGCGCCTGCGTCGTCGCGAACAGGAAATAGCTCTGGTCGCGCGCCGGATCGGCACCGCGATGCAGCTCCGCCCCCGCCGGACCGACGACGCGGCGGACATAATGGCCGGTCGCGAGACAATCGGCCCCGAGGTCGCGCGACAGGCTCAGCAGGTCGGTGAATTTCGGCCCGGTGTTGCACTGGACGCAGGGGATCGGCGTCTGCCCCGCCAGATAGGCGTCGGCGAAGGTGTCGACCACCGTTTCGCGGAACCGCGTCTCGTGGTCGAAGACGTAATGCGCGATGCCGAGCCGGTCGCACACCGCGCGCGCGTCGCGGATGTCGCGCCCGGCGCAGCAGCTGCCGGCACGGCCCGTCGCCTCGCCATGGTCGTACAGCTGCAGCGTGACGCCGATCGTCTCGGCGCCGGTCTGTGCCGCCAGCGCCGCGACCACCGAACTGTCGACCCCGCCCGACATCGCCACGACGATCCGCTTGCCGGTAAGCGCGTCGCCGAGCTGGAAATCCACATCGTCCATCCGGCCATCATACCCGGTCCGGCGGCGAACCGCAAAACAGCTACGGTTAACATCGGCTCACATAGGTTCGCACAAAAGTGACGGCGGCTTTACCCCGCCTTCATTGCTCGCCGCTACAAGGGAGGTTCGAACAGGCAACACGAGTGGATCAGCGTTGGACCTCAGCTTTCCAGGCTTCGACAGAAATACGGAGGTCACCAAGCTTCCGGGCGATCTGGCGGTGCTCATGGTCGGGATCGCCGCACGGCAGACGGCGTCGCCGACCGCCGTCGCGCAGGCGCGCTTCGGCCGGATCGGTCATCCCTCGCGTTTGCTGCAGCCGCTCGACGGCGCCTTCAACGGTCCGACCGCGGCGCTGCTTGCCCAATGGAGGGACGGAATTCCGCGCCCGGAAGAATGAAACTGCCGTTAACCTTGGCGTGCAAGGCGATCTTCAAGACCGTTCGCTAAGGTTCAGTATCGCGTTTGAGAGGGGGCCCCCAGCCCCGATCGAGGTTGAGTGATGATCGAGAACCAGAAAATCCGTCCTGCCAAAGTGATAG
Source organism: Sphingomonas taxi (assembly GCF_000764535.1). NCBI lineage: Bacteria > Pseudomonadati > Pseudomonadota > Alphaproteobacteria > Sphingomonadales > Sphingomonadaceae > Sphingomonas > Sphingomonas taxi. Next base: position 3,574,511 of record NZ_CP009571.1, read on the forward strand.
GCCCGCTCGGCGAGTCGCTCACGCTGGATTCGCTGCCGCCGCCGTCGACGACGCGCTGGGTGGTGCGGCGCAAGGCGGAAGTGGTCGCGGCGGTCAACGGCGGTCTGCTGACCGTCGACGAGGTCTGCGCGCGCTACGGTCTGACGGTCGAGGAATTCGCCAGCTGGCAGCGCGCGATCGACCGCTCCGGCATGCCCGGACTGCGCGTCACCCGCATCCAGCACTATAAATCGCTATACGAGCGCCAGCAGAAATATTGAGCGATCCGACGCCCCTGGCGCCCTAAAAACGAAACGCGTGCGGAACATTGTTACGGGGTTGAGAGTCTTTCCGAGCGGAGCCCACGGCGGGCACAACGGAGGGACCTATGGGTATCATTCTTTGGCTTATCATCGGCGGTGTCATCGGCTGGCTGGCCAGCATCATCATGCGCACCGATGCCCAGCAGGGCATCTTCCTGAACATCGTCGTCGGCATCGTCGGCGCGTTCATCGGTGGCCTGATCCTGTCGGGCGGTTCGATCAACAATCAGCCGCTCAACATCACTTCGTTTCTGGTATCGCTGCTCGGTGCGGTGATCCTGCTTGCGATCGTGAACCTCGTGCGTCGCGGTAGCGTCCGCTAAGACGTTCGCTTCGTCACGCGAAACGAAAGGGCCGTCCGGGCGACCGGGCGGCCCTTTTCGCGTCATTGCAGCAGGAAGCGCACCGACAAGGTGACGGTCACGTCCTTCTCGCCCGGCGCGATCTCGGTCGATGCGGCATCCGCCTTCATCGCGCGCGCCATGAACATCGGTTGCGGCCCCGGTCCGCCGGCATCCTGCCCCGCCTCGGCGATCGAGATCACCCGCGCCACCTTCATCCCCGCCGCCGCCGCATACAGATCGGCCCGCGCGCGCGCCCGCTTGACCGCATCGGTCCGCGCCTCGTCCAGCGCCGTCTCGGGCTGGTCGATCGACAGGTTGGGGCCGTCGATCTGGTTCGCGCCCTGCGCCACCAGCGCATCGAGCACGCTGCCCGCCTTGCTCACGTCGCGGAAGCGGACGCTGACCGTGTTGGTCGCCTGATAGCCGGTGATCGCGGGCGGCTGGCCGTCGGTATAGCGATATTGCGGGCTCAGTCCGACGTTCGACGTGGCGAGGTCGCGCGGCGCGATGCCGGCGCGCTTCAGCGCCGCGAGCACGCGCTGCATCCGCTGCGCATTGTCGGCGAGCGCGGCGGCGGCCGTCGGTGCCTGCGACACCACGCCGGCACGGATCGTCGCCAGATCGGGCACCCGCGTCGTGCGTCCCTCCGCGCTGACGTCGAGGATCGTCCCCTGCGCCGGCACCAGCGGCTCGACGCTGGTCGCGGCGCTCTGCGCCAGCGCCGCCGTCGGGACCATCATTAGCGCCATTGCTGACAGATATTTCACTTAGTCTCTCCCGTGTTGGTGAACGCCAGGCCGAGCATTTGCCCTGATCGAGGTCAACCCTAGCTGAACGGGCGATCGTGTTGCGGACACTGTGCATTTCGGGCATGGCAGCGCCATCGCGCCAGCGGGGGCTTGAGCGCGGTGATTTATTCAGATAACACAGTCGCGACGGACGATGGCCCGGCAGTGGCCGGCACGGGGATGGGACAGGCATGAACGACTATCAGGGTTCGATCGGTCACGAGGAACGGCTGGCTCTGCCGGGTGAATCCGCACCGTCGGGCCGCCGCCGCAAGATCGTCGTCGTCGCCGTCATCGTGCTGCTGCTCGCCATCGTCACCTGGGCGATGTTCGGCCGCAAGAAGGCCGATCCCGCCGCCGGCCAGAAGACCGAGCAGATGCCGACCGTCACCGTCGTCGTCCCCGGCCGCAAGACCGTCGACCGCACGCTCACCGCCACCGGCACGCTCGCCGCGCGCCGCGAGATGCCGGTCGGCGTCGCCGGCGAGGGCGGGATGATCACCCGCGTCCTCGTCGAGCCCGGCCAGTGGGTCAATGCGGGGCAGGTGCTCGCCACCGTCGACCGCTCGGTGCAGACGCAGACCGCCGCCTCGCTCGCCGCGCAGGTCGCGGTCGCGCGCTCCGACCAGACGATCGCGCAGGCCGAGCTCGACCGCGCCCAGCAGCTCGTCGACCGCGGTTTCATCTCCAAGGCCGATCTGCAGCGCAAGGCCGCGACCCGCGACGCCGCCGCCGCGCGCGTCCAGGTCGCCGCCGCCAGCCTGCGCGAGGCCAATGCCCGCAACGGCCGCCTCGACATCCGCGCGCCCGAAGCCGGCCTCGTCCTCACCCGCGGCGTCGAGCCCGGCCAGATCGTCAGCTCGGGCAGCGGCGTGCTGTTCCGCATGGCGCAGGGCGGCCAGATCGAGATGCGCGCGCAGCTCGCCGAGGCCGATCTCGCCAGCCTGCACGCCGGCGCGCGGGCGCAGGTGACGCCGGTCGGCAGCGACCGGACCTTCGCCGGCGAGGTGTGGCAGGTCTCGCCGATCATCGATGCGAACACGCGGCAGGGCATCGCGCGGATCGCGCTGCGCTACGATCCGGCATTGCGCCCGGGCGGCTTCGCCTCGGCGACGATCGTCGGCGGCGCCGCGGTCGCGCCCTTGCTCCCCGATGCGGCGTTGCAGAGCGACGACAAGGGCAGTTTCGTGTATATCGTCGGCAAGGACGACAAGGTCGAGCGCCGCAACATCAAGATCGGCCAGGTCTCCGACGCCGGCGTGACCGTGGTGGCGGGCCTCGACGGCAGCGAACGCGTCGTCCGCTCGGCGGGCGGGTTCCTGGCCCCCGGCCAGAAGGTGAAACCGGTCGTCGCGACCGCCCAGCCAAAGGCGAGCTGACATGAGCTTCCGCAACATCTCCGCCTGGGCGATCCGCAACCCGGTCCCGCCGATCGTGCTGTTCCTCGCACTGACGCTGGCGGGGATCGTCAGCTTCATGCGGATGGACGTCAACAACGACCCCGACATCGACTTCCCGGTCGTCATCGTCGTCATCAGCCAGCCCGGCGCCGCGCCGACCGAGCTGGAGAATCAGGTCACCAACCGCGTCGAATCGGCGGTCCGCTCGCTCCAGGGCATCGACGAGATCACCTCGACCGTCACCGAGGGCCAGTCGACCACCGTCGTCCAGCTCGCGATCGGCACGCCGATCGACCGCGCGGTCAACGACACGCGCGACAAGATCGCGCAGATCCGCAGCAATCTGCCCGAGGGCATCCTCGAACCGCAGATCTTCCGCGCCGACACCACCGACAACGACCTCGCCAGTTACTCGGCGATCGCCAGCGACATGACCGTCGAGCAATTGAGCTGGTACATCGACAATACGGTGACCAAGGAGCTGCTGTCGGTGCCCGGCATGGCCGCGGTCAATCGCAACGGCGGCGTCAGCCGCGAGATCCGCGTCATCCTCGATCCGCTGCGTCTGCAGAGCCAGGGCCTCACCGCCAGCCAGGTCAACGCGCAGCTGCGCCAGATCAACCTCAACGCCGCCGGCGGCCGTGCCGAGATCGCGGGCTCCGAACAATCGGTGCGCGTGCTCGGCAACGCCCGCAACGCCAACGACCTCGCGCAGACGCAGATCAACGTCGGCAACGGCCGCACCATCCGCTTGGGCGACATCGCCACCGTCCGCGATCTCTATGCGGAACAGCGCAGCCGCGCCGCGGTCGACGGCCGACAGGCGATCAGCTTCGACTTCCAGCGCGCCAAGGGCGCCTCCGACGTCACCGTCTTCAACGAGGCGGTGAAGAAGCTCGCCGACCTCGAGAAGCGCAACCCCAACGTCCATTTCATCCTGCGCTCGAACAGCGTCAAATACACCGAGGCGCAATACGAATCCGCGATCCATGCGATGATCGAGGGCGCGGTGCTCGCGGTGCTCGTCGTGCTGCTGTTCCTGCGCGACTGGCGCGCGACGATGATCTCGGCGCTGGCGATCCCGCTGTCGGCGATCCCGACCTTCTGGTTCATGGAGCTGCTCGGCTTCAACCTCAACCAGATGACGTTGCTCGGTCTCAGCCTCGTCGCCGGCGTGCTCGTCGATGACGCGATCGTCGAGATCGAGAATATCGTCCGCCACATGCGGATGGGCAAATCCGCCTATCAGGCGTCGATCGACGCCGCCGACGAGATCGGCCTCGCGGTGCTCGCCACCACCATGTCGATCGTCGCGGTGTTCATGCCGGTCAGCCTGATGCCCGGCATCTCGGGCCAGTATTTCCAGAATTTCGGCCTTACCGTCGTCGTCTCGGTGCTGATGAGCCTCGCCGTCGCGCGTCTCATCACGCCGATGATCGCCGCCTATTTCCTCAAGAGCTTCGGTCACGCCAGCCATGGCGAGGGCAGGCTGATGGACGTCTATATGGCGGTGCTGCGCTGGACGCTCGACAGCAGCCGGCAAAAGGCGAGCGCGGCGCGCGGCGGCGTCCACCGCTTCACCAGCCGCTGGCGCGATCACCGCATGTGGGTGATGGGCTTCGGGTTCCTCACCTTCATCGCGACGATCCTGATGTTCGGCGCGGTCCCGATGCAATTCTCGCCCGCCGAGAACAGCGACAATTCGACCGCGACGATCGAGATGGTGCCGGGCGCGACGCTGGCCCAGACCGACGAGGTCGTGACGCGGGTCGGCGAGCTGCTGCGGCGCCAGCCCGAGGTCGCCTCGGTCTATACCCGCACCGGCTCGAACGGCGCGGTCAACACCGGCCGCGTCACCGCGACGCTCAAGGAAGACCGCACCGTCACCAGCACCGAATTCGAGCGCAACCTCGCGCCCGAACTCGCCAAGATCGCCGATGCGCGCGTCGGCTTCCGCTCGCAGTTCGGCTGGGGCTCGTCGGGCCGCGACATGACCGTCGTGCTCGGCGGCGACGATCCCGTGCTGTTGCAGAAGACCGCGAACACGCTGGTCGACCAGATGGCGACGCTGCCGACGCTCACCCAGCCGCGCATTTCGGGCAACCTCCAGCGGCCTGAGATCGTCATCAAGCCGCGCTTCGACCTCGCCGCCAATCTCGGCGTGACGACGCAGGCGCTGTCCAGCGCGATCCGCATCGCGACGCTCGGCGACATCGACCAGAATTCGGCGCGCTTCTCGCTGTCGGACCGGCAGGTGCCGATCCGCGTCGCGCTCGATCAGGGCGCGCGCACCGAATTGTCGACGATCCAGAACCTGCCCGTCTCCACCGCGAGCGGCGGGTCGGTGCCGCTGTCGCTGATCGCCGACATCAGCCTGGGCTCCGGCCCGACGCAGATCGACCGCGTCAACCAGCAGCGCCGCATCGCCGTCGGCGCCGATCTCGCCCCCGGCATCGTCTCCGGCACCGCGCAGAAGCAGATCGACAATCTGCCGATCATGAAGAACCTGCCGCTGGGCGTGAACAAGCTGACGCTCGGCCAGGCCAAGTGGCAGCAGGAGATGCTCAACAATTTCGTCGTCGCGGTGATCGCGGGCACCTTCCTCGTCTTCGCGGTGCTGGTGCTGCTCTACCGCCGCGCGCTGCCGCCGTTCGTCAACATGGCCTCGCTGCTGCTCGCGCCGCTGGGCGGGCTGATCGCCTTGTGGGCGACGGGCAATCCGCTGTCGCTGCCGGTGTTCATCGGGCTGCTGATGCTGCTCGGCATCGTCGCCAAGAATTCGATCCTGCTGATCGACTTCGCGCTGGAGGAGATGAACAAGGGCGTCGACACGCTCACCGCGATCATCGACGCCGGCCACAAGCGCGCGCAGCCGATCGTGATGACGACGGTCGCGATGGTCGCCGGCATGGTGCCGACCGCCGCGTCGATCGGCAGCGACGGGTCGTGGCGCGCACCGATGGGCATCGTCGTGATCGGCGGCCTGCTGCTCTCGACGCTGCTGACGCTGGTGATCGTGCCGGCAGCCTTCAGCCTCGCGGTCGGCATCGAACGCTACATCGGCCCCCGCCTCGGCAGCCGCCTGCTCACCTACCGTCCCGGCGACGACGGCAGCACCGTGGTCGGCATCGCCGGCCCCGACCAGCCGAGCATCGCCCCGGTCCCGGGCCGCATCGGCCGCGACGATCCGGGCGCGCAGCCGGCGGAATAAGGGGGGGCGAGGCGGAACGACGCGTCCGCCACCCTACCGTCATCCCCGCGCAGGTGGGGATCCAGACGCGCAGGTCGGGCTTGGGCCGCAACCTCAGCGTATATGGATCCCCGCCTGCGCGGGGAGGACATAGGAACAAGCGGTATCGACCGACGCCGCGCCATCCCAATCGCCCCATCCACTTGAACTTCCCCCGCGCTCGGGGATTGTTTCGCATATGACAGCCTTCCCCCGCGCCAGCACCACCGAGGCGGCACCGCCCGCGCTGGTCCGGATGCGGCGTATCGCCGTCGGCCTTCTCGTCGCGATGGCGGCGCTGTTCCTCGTCAGCCGCCAGCTCGCCCCGACGCACCCCGGCTGGGGGTTCGCGCAGGCGTTCGGCGAGGCGGCGATGGTCGGCGGGCTCGCCGACTGGTTCGCCGTCACCGCCTTGTTCCGCCACCCGCTCGGCCTGCCGATCCCGCACACCGCGATCATCCCGCGCAACAAGGACCGGATCGGCGACACGCTCGCCGCATTCCTGCGCACCAATTTCCTCCAGCCCGCGGTGATCGGCCGGCGCATGCGCCGCGTCGACGTCGCCACCGCAATCGCGCGCTGGCTCACCGATCCGCCCGAGGGGGCAGGGGGCCGTTTCCGCCAGGGCGCGTCGAAGCTCGTCGCGCAGGTGCTCGAAGGCCTCGATCCGCAGCGGCTCGGCGGCATGGTCAAGGCCGGCATCGCCGCCCGGCTGCGCGAGACGGAGGTCGCGCCGATCCTCGGCCGGGTGATGCAGGCCGCGCTCGCCGAACAGCGCCACGCGCCGCTGCTCGACGGCGCGATCCGCTGGGGAGCGAAGGCGCTCGCCGCCAACGAGCATCTCATCCGCCAGATGGTCCACGACCGCGCCGGATCGATCCTGCGCTGGACCGGGCTCGACGAGAGGGTGGCGGACAAGCTCATCGCCGGGCTCGACAAACTGGTCGCCGACATGGCCGACGATCCGCAGCATCCGCTGCGCCTCAAGGCGGAGGAGGGGCTCGACCGACTCGCCTGGGACCTGCAATTCGATCCCGCCACCCGCGCCCGCGTCGAGGCGATGAAGGTCGAACTGATCGCCAATCCGGCGATGCAGCGCTGGCTCGACGGGCTCTGGGAGTCGGCACGCGCGGGCCTGCTTCGCATCGCGCGCGATCCCGAGGGGGCGATGCAGGGCCAGCTCGGCGACATGCTGCGCCAGCTCGGCCAGACGCTGACGCAGGACCCGCGGCTGTCGCATACGATCAACCGCTTCGTCCGCCGCGCCGTGGTCGGCATCGCCGCGGATTATGGCGACGGCATCGTCCGTTTGGTCTCGGAGACGGTGCGCGGCTGGGATGCCGATACGATCACCAGCCGGCTGGAGAATGCGGTCGGTCGCGACCTGCAATATATCCGCATCAACGGCACGCTGGTCGGCGGTCTGGTCGGCCTCGCCATCCATGCCGTCGACGTGCTGTTGTGAACCCGCGCTGTCCGGTCAACCCAACCGTCCCGTATGATAAACGCCTTGCCGTGGATCGGAACTTGCCGCACAAGCGCAAGCGATGAGCGCCACAGCCGAATTCGAGCAGGACAGCGGCGGAACCCTTCGCTTTTCCGGTGATCTGCTGTTGCGGACGCTCGGCACGCTGCCCGACCGGCTCGACGCGATCAGCGGCCCGGTCGAGCGGATCGATCTCAGCGGCATCGGCCGGATCGACACCGTCGGCGCCTGGGTCGTCCATCGCCTCGCGACCCGCCACGAGGCGGCGATCGAGGGGCTCGACGAGGACGGCCGCTATCTGCTCGATTCGGTGGTCGCCGCCGACCGGCCGGTGGCGCTGGCCCCGCACGCGCGCAACGCCTTCAGCAAGATGCTCGGCGAGATCGGCGATGCGGTCATCATCACGCTGCGTACGCTGTACGGCCTGCTCGGCTTCATGGGCGCGACGACGATCGCCTTCGTCAACGTCGTGCGTCATCCCAGCCGTTTCCGCTTCAACGCCACGGTGCACCGGTTCGAGGTGGTCGGCGTCCAGGCGCTCGCCATCGTCGGTCTGATGAGCTTCCTGATCGGCATCGTCATCGCCCAGCAGGGCGCGGTCCAGCTCCGCCAATTTGGGGCAGAAGTATTTACCATTAATCTGGTCGGCCGGCTCACTTTGCGTGAACTTGGTGTACTTATGACCGCGATCATGGTCGCCGGCCGCTCCGGCTCGGCCTTCGCCGCGCAGCTCGGCACGATGAAGCTGACCGAGGAGATCGACGCGATGCGCACCATCGGCGTCTCGCCGATGGAGGCGCTGGTGCTGCCGCGGACGATCGCGGCGGTGCTGCTGATGCCGCTGCTCGGCTTCTATTCCTCGCTGATCGCGATCATCGGCGGCGGCCTGCTCGCTTGGGTGTCGCTCGACATCCCGCCGGTCACCTTCATCCAGCGCATCCGCGAGGTCGTGCCGATCACCGACCTCTACATCGGTCTCATCAAGGCGCCGGTGTTCGGTGCGATCATCGCCATCGCCGGTTGTTTCCAGGGCATGCTGGTCGAATCGGACGCCGAACAGGTCGGCCTGCGCACCACCTCGGCGGTGGTGCAGGCGATCTTCCTCGTCATCGTGCTCGACGCCTTCTTCGCGGTGTTTTTCACCTGGGTGGGGTGGAACTGATGGCGCAGCGCGAGCCGCAGGACGACGCACCGATCATCCAGGTGCGCGGCCTCAAGAACGCCTTCGGCGACGCGGTCGTCCACGACAATCTCGACCTCGACGTGCGTCGCGGCGAGATCCTCGGCGTGGTCGGCGGCTCGGGCACCGGCAAGTCGGTGCTGATGCGCTCGATCATCGGGCTGCAGACGCCGGTCGAGGGCGACATCACCGTCTTCGGCGAACCGACGATCGGCCGCGAGGAGACCGAGGCGACCGACATCCGCAAGCGCTGGGGCGTGCTGTTCCAGGGCGGCGCATTGTTCTCGACGCTGACCGTCGCCGAGAACGTGCAGGTGCCGCTGCGCGAGTTCTACGGCGACCTCAACCCCGCGCTGATGGCGGAGATCGCCGCCTACAAGGTGGTGATGACCGGCCTGTCGCCCGACGCCGGCCCCAAATACCCCGCCGAACTGTCGGGCGGCATGAAGAAGCGTGCCGGCCTCGCCCGCGCGCTCGCGCTCGATCCCGAATTGCTGTTCCTCGACGAGCCGACCGCGGGGCTCGACCCGATCGGCGCGGCGGCGTTCGACGGCCTCACCAAATCGTTGCAGAAGACGCTGGGGCTCACCGTCTTCCTGATCACCCATGATCTCGACACGCTCTATGCGATCTGCGACCGCGTCGCGGTGCTCGCCGACAAGAAGGTGATCGCGGTCGGCACGATCGACGAACTGCTCGCGCTCGACCATCCGTGGATCGAGGAATATTTCAAGGGTCCGCGCGGCCGCGCCGCGATCGCGACCCAGGAAGCGCATGCCGACGCGTCACAGCATCCGACCGAAGTGAAGACGCAGCAGATCGCGGCAAGTCCGGCCGCCGCCACCGAACCGGCCGAACCGGCCCGACCCCCTGTAGGGACCGACTGATGGAAACCCGTTCCAACCATGTGATCGTCGGCGCGGTGGTGCTGATCCTGCTCGCCGCGCTCGCGATCTTCACGATCTGGATCGCCCGGCTCGGCGGTGCCACCGAGCGCGAATACGACATCTTCTTCAAACAGTCGGTCGACGGTCTGGCGAAGGGATCGACGGTCACCTATTCCGGCGTTCCCACCGGCCAGGTCAAGACGATCGCGCTGTGGAAGCCCGATCCGCAGTTCGTCCGCGTCCGCGTCACCGTCAACGAGGAGACGCCGATCCTGCTCGGCACCACCGCGACGATCCAGGGCAGCTTCACCGGCACCAGTACCGTCGCGCTCGACGGCGCCCGCAAGGGCGCGCCACCGATCGTCTGCCCCGAGCGTGCCGATGCGACGCAATGCCCCTATGGCGTGCCGGTCATCCCGACCAAGCAGGGCGGCATCGGCGCGATTCTCAATTCGGCGCCGCAGCTGCTCGAGCGGCTGTCGACGCTGACCGAGCGGCTGACCGGGCTGCTGACTGACCGCAACCAGGCGTCGATCGCCGGCATCCTCGAGAATACGAACCGTCTGTCGGGCGCGCTCGCCGATCGCGGGCCGGAGATCGCGGCGACGCTGGCGCAGACGCGCATCGCGATCCAGCAGGCGGGCGACGCCTCGCAGCAGATCGGCAAGCTCGCCGAGACGACCAACGGCCTGCTCGCCGAGGACGTCAAGCCGACGATGCAGAACCTCAACAAGGCGATCGCCTCGGCGCAGCAGAGCGCCGAGACGCTCAACTCGGCGATCCAGGACGCGCGGCCGGGCCTCCAGACCTTCTCCAAGCAGACGATACCGGAGGCGAACCGGCTGGTCCGCGACCTGCGCGTCACCGCGACGGCGCTGTCGTCGATCGCCGACAAGGTCGATCAGGGCGGCGCCAGTTCGCTGATCGGCCAGCAGAAGCTCCCCGATTACAAGGGCAAGTGAGATCATGAAGACCAAGCTTCTCCTCCTCGCCGCGGCGCTGCCGCTCGCCGGCTGCATCAGCTTCGGCGCCAAGCCGCCGCCCTCGCTGCTGACGCTCGACGCGACCTCGGCGCCCGCGGTCGGTGCCGACCAGAATTCGGCGAAGACGCGCTCGATCACCATCCAGGTACCGTCGACGCCGACCGCGATCGCCGGCGGACGGGTGCCGGTGCAGGCGACGCCGACGACGATCGCCTACGTCAAGGACGCGTTATGGGCCGAGCCGCCGGCACGGCTGTTCGCGCGGCTGCTGTCCGATACGGTGTCGGCGCGCAGCAACATGGTGGTGCTCTCGACCGTCCAGTCGATCGCCGACCCGAGCGCGACGCTCGCCGGTGAATTGCGCCGCTTCGGCCTCGACGCGACGACGCGCGAGGCGGTGGTGACCTATGATGCGTCGCTGACCCGTGCCGGCAAGGAGACGGTCGAGAAGCGCCGGTTCGAGGCACGCGTCCCGGTGACCGCGATCGACGCGGCGAGCGCCGGCCCGGCGATCAGCCAGGCGGCCAACCAGGTCGCGGTCGAGGTCGCCGCCTGGGTCGCCGCGAGCTGATCGGCTAGCGCGGCGTGCGCCGGACCGTCGGCAGCACGTCGCACACCGCCGCGCCGCCCAGCCCGACCGTCGGCGCGTCGGGGGTCTCGCGCTTGGCCACCGCGGCGGCGAACCGTGGATTGTCGGCGCTGCGATACTGGAAATGCGGCCGGTCGCCCGCGGGCATGTCGCTGGCCAATCGCACCGAGACGATCGGCAGCCGCTCCGCCGCGCTCGCATAGACGCCCATCGCCGCATCGCTGCGCGGCAGGCCCGACAGATACCCCATCCCCTCGACGATCCGCCCGACGACGGTATAGTTGCGATCGAGCCGCCGCGCCGACTGGCCGATCGGCGTGAACAGTTCGGCGCCCGAGCCGGTGCTCGGCAAGGCGTCGCGCGCGACGCCGACCATGCCGTAGCAATGCGTCAGCCACGCCTGCCGCCCGTTGGTCGCGACCGGCCAGCCGTCCGCGGTGATGCCGCTCGCGGTCGAATAGCTGTCCGCCTTCGTCATCCGTACCGCGGGCCGGAAGGCGGCGATCTCGAACTCGGCGGCGGGATGATCGGTGATGCCGGCGGGCAGCGGCTTCTTCTCGGTGGCGTCGCCCCATTGCGCCACCCAATTCTCCTGCACCCGATAGACGCTGGCATCGTCCCACCAGCGCGCCCGGGCGAGCGTGCGGATGTTGGCGACGTGCGCGGGGGCGAAGCCCGGCGCGAGCCGGATGACGACCTGCTTGCCGGTGGCGAGCGTCATCACCAGCAATTCGTCGTCGGGCACCGCGTGCCAGTCGGCCTCGACCGGGTTGGCGGGGGAGGCGGCGGGGGCGGCCTGGGGCGGCGGCGCGGCGGCGAGAAGGAGCAGGCTCAGCATGGCCGCGAGACTGGCCCAGGCGCGCCGATCACGCAATCACTTGCAGCCCGGATGCGGACCGGCTACGCGCGCCTTTCCAGGACATGCGGAGCGGTGGCCGAGTGGTCGAAGGCGCTCGCCTGGAAAGTGAGTATACGTCAAAAGCGTATCGAGGGTTCGAATCCCTCCCGCTCCGCCACTTCAGTACCTGACCGGGCACGCCGATCGGCACAGATTTCTCCCCCTGCGCCGTTACGAGCGTCCTGAGTAGGTCGCTTTGCTCCCATGATGCCGGCCTCGTCGTCGCTGACCTTGATGCGCTAGGCGAGCGCGCGCCGATGATCGAAAGGCTCGCCGAGCGGTTCGGAATGTCCAATCTTCTTGCGATGAGCGGCAAGTTCAGGTCCACGCCTGCGATCAGCCCCGCAGGCGTCAGCCAATCAAGATCGTTCTTCCTAGACGCATCGATCGATCAGGCCGTCGCCATCAAAGCGGCATGGCGTAGAGCGCGTGATGGGTCAGGATGAACAGCGTGCGTTTGTCCTTCCCCCCGATCAATAGCTGCAATGGCCGCTCGGGGGTGTCGATCCGGCGCTCGAGCTTTCCGTCCGCGCCGTAGACGAACACCTGCCCGTTGGCGACGTAGAGGGTCCCGGCGTCATCGCGCGCGACGCTTTCGCCGCCACGGTCTGCTACCACCTTCAGGTCGGTCAATTGTCCGCCGATGCCGACCAGTCCGCTGTACGTCCGGTTTTCCGATGCATTCGTCAGGACCACGCGCTCACCCTGTTTCGCGGCCACCAATCCATAAGCGTCGAGCGAGTCCGACCAGCGCCAGCCGAGAGTGTCCGCCGTGCTCTGGTTCCAGACGCGAAACGCCGGCAGCACCAGCGACCCGTCGGGCGAGACATATTCCTGCGGCTTGGCCTCGGCCATCTTGTCCACGAAGAATGCGGACAGGGGCGGGAAGGCATAGGTCTTGGGATCGAGCCGATCGGCGAACTCGCCATTGGCATAGACGTTGACCGGCAACAGCGTCGCCGCGTCGCCGTTTCTGCGCGCCGGGGTGGCGGGGATCGTGCGGATCTGCTCGGGATGCGCGGGATCGATGCTGTACACGCTGGCGTCCGTCCCCGCCGACGAGAGCACCATCAGGTCGCCGGAGCGGGCGACCGCCAGATTCACCGGGTCGAGCGGCGTATCCGTCAGCAGCGACAATCCCTCCTCCTGCGACCAGCCATGGATGCGGTGTTGAAAGCGGTCGATGAAGTAGAGCTTGCCGCTGGCATCGACCGCGCCGCCGGCGACCGAATAGAAGCCGTCCGCCAGTTTCCGGATGCCCGGCGTCACCACGACGCCGGACTCAGTGGCCGCGGCTGCCGCGGTGGCGGGGACGTCCAATCTGGCGAACTCGCGCTCGCGCACCTCCTGCCGGCGCGTGTAATCCTTGATCGCATTCTCGAACGGATATTTGCTGGCGCGCGAGAAGGTGCCGCAACCCTTTGCGTCGCAATGCGCGAAGCTGTTGTCCGCGTTAACGTGGACGTTGCGGAACCGGATGTCGCCCGAATCGAACAGCCGCACCGCCGTGTCCATCGGCTTGGCCGACCGCGTCACCCGATAGCTGTGGTAATTGGCGAACAGGATGTTGCGCGAATGGTGGAACTCGGTCGACACCGCATTGACCCCGTCGGTGACCTCCTGCTCGGTCTGCGGCCCCAGGAATTGCCAATTCTCGACGTTGCGCAGCACGATCTCGTTCTTGAGGTGATGCTCCGCCGACAGCTCGTAGACATAGCCCGGCGTCTTGGTGTCGGACACCATGAAGCCGCTTGACGCGAGTCCGTTGGGGGTCCAGATCGCGGCGAAGGTGCCGCCGCCGCCATCGGTCACCCAGATGCTGGCATGTTGCGAATCCATCCGTGCGCCGGGTTCGTTGACGCCGGTCGGCTTGCCGCCCGCCAGGACGACCGGGCCGTGGATGCGGACGTCGTTGACCAGCGATGCCTCGCCGGCCTTCCAGATCAGCGCCGTCGCACGCGGGTTGATCGCCCCCGCCCACAGGCCGAGCCCCGAGACGATCGCATTGCCGCCGCGGGCGCTCTCCACCATCGCCTTGGCGGCGCCCGTACCCGCATAGCCTTCCGTCCGGTTCGCCAGCGTGATCTGGGTCAGATCGGGATGCAGCGCGATGACCACGCTGTCCGGCCGCAGCTTCAGCGTATCGGTGATCCGGTAGCGGCCGATCGGCAGGTAGACGACGCGATGCGCGGTGATCGCGCGCTGGAGCGCGGCGGTATCGTCGGTGCTGTCGTCGCCCCGCGCGCCGGCGTCGCGCACGTTGGCCCATTCGCGCACCGGCGGCAGCGCGCGGATCGCCGGCGCGCGCCGCGTCGGCACCCGGGGCAGCGGGCTCATGCTGAGGTCGGTCGCATAGTCGCCGACGGCACCGAGGCCGGGTAGTTTCAGCCCGTAGGAGAAGTCCTTGACCAGCCAGCGGCTGCCCTGGCCTGCCAGCGTCCTGCCGCTGTCGCGAAACAGCGCGAACGTCGGCGTGTTGATGCCGATCGCATGGTCGAAGCCGATCTGGGTGAAGACGCTTTTCTCTTCGGAGATCAGCACGGCGGCGCGCGACACGTTCTCGAAGCGGACGTCCTTGCCCCACAGGGAATCCGAATAGCCGCGATCGATCTCGATGCCGACCGGCGTGTTGCGGATCGAGACGTTGACCAGCGTCAGGCCTAGTTCGTGTTCGCGGATCGCGGCGTCGCGCTGCCCCTCGAATTCGGAATCGATGAGCGTGAACGGCCAGGCGGGCGACGTCTTTTCGCTGATGATGCCGTAGCGACCGCCGTAGAAGCGCAGGTCCTCGCATTCGTTGCCGGCCTGGTAGATGCCGGCGAGGCCGGATCCGAGCTGGAAGTCGGCGTGCCGCACGAAGGCATGTTGCGCCACGCGGAAGCGGATGGCGACGGCGCCGGCATTGCCTTGGCCGAGCGCGAAGTCGACGTTCGAGAGGGCGGAATAGAAGGTCGTCTGGGTCGCATCGAACACGGCGGGGTCGAACGGGCGGGTGGTGGGCGGCGGGATCGGTGGCTTGCCCGACCGGTATTGATCGTCGCCGGTGAAGCTCACCACCGCGGCGATACCGTCCGCAAAGCCCGGCGTGTTGTCGCCGAGCACGATCACCGGGCGCGTCTTGCCGATGCCGAACACCCGGACCGCGGAACGGATCAGGATGGTGCGACCGACCCGATAGCGTCCCGACGGCAGGAAGACGATGCCGCCCTTGGCGCCGCCGGTCCTCGCCGCGGCATCGATCGCCTGCTGGATCGCCGCGGCATCGTCGGCGACGCCATCGCCGACGCCGTTCACCGTGATCGCCCGTGGCTCGTCCGGACGGGTGACGTACACCGACGAGGACGCCCCATATGCGGGACCGGCGATGCTCGCCAGGGCGACGCCCAGCATCACGAAGGCTTTCAACTCATGCTCTCCCGGGACCGATCCGTTCGCGGACTGGGTTATGCCGCGCGGCGGGGGCGCGCAATCCGTCGTAAGGTCGTAGATTCATTGGTATTTTCGGAAGGTCGGATCGGCTTCAGTCCTTGAACAGCAGGGGTGCCATCTCGCGCAGGCTCCGTCGCCACGACAGGAATTCGTGACCGGTGCCGGGCGAGACGTAGAAGACGCTGTTGATGCCGGCCTTCTTCAGCGCATCGGCATTCGCGCGCGGATCGACGCGCGGGCCGCCGGGCGGACCGGTGCGTCCCCCGTCCAGCTCGCGGCTGCCGAAGCTGACGAAGGTCAGCTTGACGCGTTCGCGGTATCCCGGCGTCTTGTCGACGTCGTTCAGCGACATGGTCCCGCCGCTCAGCAGGCCGATATAGGCGAAGGTGTCGAGGTGCTTCGGCGCGATCAGCTTGGTCTCGAAACCGCCCATCGACAGCCCGGCCATGGCACGGTGGCGCTGGTCGGCGAGGGTGCGGAAGTGCGCATCGACGTAAGGGATCAGCTCGTTGACCAGCACGGTCTGGAACGGCTTGATGTCGAAGCGCGCGAGGCCGCCGGGACTGCCCGGCCTAATGTCGTTGGTCATGCCGTAGGTCATGACGATGATGAAGGGCCGCGTTCGGCCGGACGCGATCAGATTGTCCATGATCAGATTGGCGTGCCCCTGATTGGACCAGGCGGTCTCGTCCTCGCCCCAGCCATGCTGGAGGTAGAGCACCGGATAGCGCGTCGGCTTGCCGGCGTCGTAGCCGGGCGGCGTGTAGACGAACGCGCGACGCTGCGTCTGCGTGCTCGGCGACGGGAACAGGATCTGTTCGACGTGGCCGTGCGGGACGGCCTTCAGGGCGTAGAATTCGGCATCGTCGGCCGGTATCTCGATGCCGCTCTCCCAGCGCGTCGATCCGTAGAAGTTGAGCGTGCCCGGATCGTTGAACGTCCCGCCATCGACGGTCAGGTGGTAATAATGGAATCCCGGGTCGAGTGGGCCTTCCGACGTGCCCGTCCACGATCCGTCCGCCGCCTTGGCGAGCACCGTGCCGCCGCGCCCGCCAAGGCCGAGGCTGACCTTGACGCTCCTCGCTTCGGGCGCAGTGATCTTGAAGCGGACGAAGCCCTGCGAATTGACCTGGGGATAGCTCTGCCCTGGCTGGTTCAGCGTCGAGGGCCTGAAATCCTCGACCACCGCGGGCACGGCGGTTTGCGCCAGAGCTGTAGGAGCGATCATGGCCGCGGCCAGCATCGCAGCAAGAGCGATCTTCACCAGACATCCTCCCTCAAAGAAGCATATCCGCATCTAATATCGCCTTGTTGTCAATGACCTATGCGTCGCTTGCCGACCCTCCGTCCGATCGTCATCAGGCCGGGCAATCATTTGTAATGTGGGAGTATTGACAGCCGGCCCAAATCCCACGACACGTGATGGTAACGTTACCAGATACATCTGGACAGGAAGGGAGAGGCCATGTTGAACCGTGCTGGCGGATCGCGTTTGCGAATGAGAGGGATCGGCTCGGCGAGCGTCGCCGCCATCGCCATCGGGCTCGTCTGCACGCCGGCAGCGGCGCAGCAGACGCCGGCCCCGGTCGACGTCCAGCGCGCCACGCCGGTCCAGACGGACGCCGGCGGTCAGTCGGCGGATGCGGCAGGGGGCACGATCACCCAGGCGGACCCGCAGTCCGCGGCAGCAGCCGGCCAGGATACGCCGGCCGAGGATATCGTGATCACCGGATCGCGCATCACCACCGGCGGCTTCACCGCGCCGACGCCCACCACGATCATCGATTCGGCCGCGATCGCCGCGAACGCACAGCCCAACGTCTTCACCACGATCGCGCAATTGCCCTCGCTGCAAGGCTCGACCGGCACGTCGGTCGGCACGTTCAGCACCTCGAGCGGGCAGCAGGGGCTCAGCTCCTTCTCGCTGCGCGGCGTCGGCGCGATCCGCACGCTGACCTTGCTCGACGGCCAGCGCGTGGTCGGCGCGAACGTGACCGGCGTTCCCGACATCAGCCTGTTCCCGCAACTGCTCATCAAGCGCGTCGACGTCGTCAACGGCGGCGCGTCCGCCTCCTACGGTTCGGATGCGGTCGGCGGGGTGGTCAATTTCATCACCGACACCCGGTTCAAGGGCATCCGCGGCAACGTTCAGGGCGGCATCACCACCTATGGCGACGACGAGCAGGTGCTCGTCCAGCTCGCGGCCGGCACCAGCGCGCTGAACGATCGGCTGCACCTGATCGCCAGCACCGAATATGCGCATGAGGAGGGCGTCGGCGGCGGCGACTTCGGCATCGGCCTGGCGGGCGGGCGTGACTGGTTCCGCCAGTCGACGCTCATCAACCGCAACGTCGTCAATGACGGTTCGCCGCAATATCTGTTCCGCGACTTCGCCCAGCCGTACAATTACACCAAATACGGGCTGATCACGGCGGGGCCGTTACAGGGTATCGCCTTCGATCAGGGCGGCAATCCGTTCCAGTTCAACTATGGCTCGAACGGCGTTCCGGCGCGCGACGCGGCCGGCAACGTCAACGGCTGTTACCCCGGCTTCTGTCTGGGCGGCGATCTGTCCGGCAACGTCGACGCGGGGCGGACGCTCCAGTCGAAGATCCAGCGGGTCAACAGCTACGGCCGGATCGGCTTCGACTTCGCGCCCAACGGCGAGATCTACGCCACCGCCAACATCGGTCAGGTGAAGACCAGCAACCAGCCGGTGGGCGGGCAGAATCGCCCCAATCTCACCATCCAGTGCGCCAATCCCTTCGTACCCGCGCTGGTGCAGGCCGCCTGCGCCACCGCCGGGATCACCAATTTCCAATATGGCACCAGCAACGCGGCGCTCGGCAGCACGCAGGTGTTCACCGATCGTCGGCAATACCGGTTCGTCGCCGGCGCGAAAGGCCGCCAGCCCGTCGCCGGCTCGGAGTGGAGCTACGACATCTATTACGAACATGGCACCAATTATTCGAACATCGACGTCAACAACATCCTGCTGTCCAACCGCTTCAACCAGGCGATCAACGCGACGACGCTGAACGGCGCGATCGTCTGCGCCAATGCGGTGGCGCGCGCCAACGGCTGTCAGCCGCTCAACATCTTCGGCGGCAATCCGTCCCAGGCGGCGCTGTCGTACATCATGCCCGAGAACGGGCCGCGGCAGCGGACGCGGCAGACGCAGGACGTCATCAGCCTCAACTTCTCGGGATCGCCCTTTTCGTCGTGGGCGGGACCGGTCTCGGTCGCCTTCGGCGGCGAATTCCGGCACGAATTCTACACCGTGCGTGCCGATCCTTATGGCGCCGGCTTCGCCAACACGCCCGCCGATGCGGCCTATCCCGCCGATCCGACGCTGCTCGCGGGCGGCAACAACTGGTATGCGGGCAATTACAAGAACGGCAACGGCGCCTACAGCGTCAAGGAAGCCTTCGTCGAGGCCGATTTGCCGCTGATCAACTCCGATCTGGCCGGGCGCGCCAACGTCAACGGCGCGGTGCGCGTCACCGACTACAGCACCTCCGGAACGGTATGGGCGTGGAAGATCGGCGGCACCTGGGACCTGCCGCTGGACGGCCTGCGGGTGCGCGGCGTCACCTCGCGCGACGTGCGCGCGCCCAATCTGTCCGAATTGTTCGCCGCGCCGGTGACGACCACGCTGCCGGGCTTTTTCGATCCCTTCCGCAACGTCAACGTGCTGGCGATCCAGAACACGATCGGCAACCGCAACCTGACGCCGGAGATCGCCCGCAACACCACCTTGGGGATCGCCTTCTCGGGCTCGAAGGCGCTGCCGGGGCTCAGCCTGTCGGTCGATTACTACAAGATCAAGATCACCGACGTCATATCCAGCCTGGGCGCGGCAGACATCGTCAACCTGTGCTTCCAGAACATCGCGCCGGAAACCTGCGGCGCCTTCAACCTGAACAACAATGCGGGTCCGAACTTCATCAACGTCCAGGCCTTCAATCTCGCATCGATCGAGACGGACGGGTTCGACATCGAGGCGAGCTATCGCTGGCAACGGCCGCTGGGACTGCCCGGCAGCCTGACGTTGCGGGCGCTGGCGACGAACATCCGCAGCTTCGTCACCGATACCGGCCTGCCCGGTACGATCCCGGTCGACAGCGCCGGCGCCAACATCGGCAACACGCCCGACTGGAAGTGGCTCGCGGTGCAGACCTATGCCACCGACGATTTCTCGCTGCTGGTGCAGGAGCGCTGGTTCAGCGACGGCGTGCTCGGCCATCAATATGTCGAGTGCACGACCGGCTGCCCGGTCTCGACCAACAACCGTCCGACGATCGACACCAATTTCATCCCCGGTGCCTTCTACATGGACGTCGGCGGGACCTACAATCTCACCTCGGCGATGACCGCCTATTTCAAGGTCGACAACGTGTTCAACCGCGATCCGGCGCGCTCGCCGTATTTCGTCAATCCCGCGCTCTACGACGTGCTCGGCCGCGTCTACCGCGCCGGCGTCCGTTTCAAGTTCTGAACCGTCCCCCCTCTGTGGTCCGGGAGCAGCGCTTCCGGACCACTTTTTTGGAAATTCCATGGTGCGCGCTTCCCGCCTGACCGCAATGCTGCTGCTGACCTCCGCCGTCGCGAGCGCGGCGCCCGACGTCCGGCCCGGCGCCAATCCGATCATCCGCGACACGTTCACCGCCGATCCGGCGCCTCTGGTGGTCGGCGACCGGCTGTACCTCTACGTCGGGCATGACGAAGCGCAGCGCGACGAGATGTTCAACATGAAGGAATGGCTGGTCTATTCCACGACGGACATGCGGCATTGGACCCGCCACGGGCCGATCATGAAGGTGTCCGACTTTACATGGGCGAAGAAGGACGCCTGGGCGTCGCAGACGATCTTCAAGAACGGCAGATACTGGTTCTATGCCGCGGTCGAGCATGACGACACGCATCCCGGAAAGGCGATCGCGGTCGCGGTGTCCGATCGCCCGACGGGGCCGTTCGTCGATGCCAAGGGGTCGGCGCTCATCACCAATGGCATGACGCCGAAGGGCACGCATAGCTGGGAGGATATCGATCCCACCGTGCTGACCGACGACGACGGCACGACCTGGATCGCATGGGGCAACCGGCAATGCTACATCGCCCGGCTGAAGCCCAATATGGTGGAGATCGACGGGCCGATCGTCGAGATCACGCCCCCGCATTTCGAAGAGGGGCCGTGGCTGCACAAGCGCGGCGGGCTTTACTATCTGACCTATGCCTCGCTGGATCGCGCGACGCATCGTGACGAGCGCGTGTCCTATTCGACCGCACCGTCGCTGAAGGGGCCGTGGACGTATCGCGGCGAACTCACCGGATCGGGGAAGTACAGTTTCACGATCCATCCCGGCATCGCCCGGTTCAAAGGCGCGTGGTATCTGTTCCTGCACAATGCAGCGCTGACGATCGGCGACCTGAACGGGGCGATCGGACGGCGGGCGGTGACCGTCGAGCCGCTGCGCTACAAAGCGGACGGCGCGATGATCCCCGTCGTGCAGACCGATGCCGGCGTCACCGCCCCGACGCGGTGATCGCCTACGGCATGGTCCGGACCGGATGGGGCAGGGGGTTCGACCGCGGCGTCGCCGTGGACTCGCGTTCGATCAACTGGTGGTCGAGGATGGTCGCGCGCGCATCGTCGTCCGCCACCGGGCCCGCACGAATGTCCTGGATCAGCAATTGCAGCGCCGCCGCAGCGAGCGCGCGCACCGGTTGGCGGATGGTGGTGAGCGGCGGCCAGAGCGTGGTGGCGGCGGTGCTGTCGTCGAATCCGGTCACGGTGAGATCGGCGGGAACGTCGAGATGACGGCGATGCGCCACCGAGACGACGGCCGCGGCCATATCGTCGTTGCTCGCGAAGATCGCCGTAGGCGGATGCGCGCCGGCGAGCAGCGCCTCGCCGGCGACGAGTCCCGAGGCATAGCTGTAGTCGCCCTGGACGATCTGGACGTCGAGGTCGCCTTCCTCGTCGACGGCCGCCCTGAAGCCGGCGAGCCGTTCCGCGCTGGCGGACTGGTCGGGATTGCCGAGGATGAAGCCGAGGCGCCGGTGTCCCAGCGCGATCAGGTGCCGCGTCATGTCATAGGCGGCACGGCGATTGTCGATGCCGACGCAGATCGCGCCGCGTGCCGCCCCGCCCACCACCGCGACCGGCAGCTTCGCGGCACGCAGGATCTGACCGACCACTTCGGATTCGCCGAGGGGCGGCGCGAGGATCATGCCCGCTACCCGCGAATCGATCAGCCCCTGGATCGCCTCGCGGCTCGGCGGCTTGCCATTCTCTCCCTTCAGCAGGATCAATTGGGCGGCGCGGGCCGACGCTTCCTCGAAGACGCCGGCGAGCAGGTCGCTCATGAACGCCGCGCTGGGATTGGAATAGATCACGCCGATCCGGATCTCGCGCGACGTCACCAGGCTGCGGGCGGTCAGATTGGGCGTATAGTTCAACGCGCTGATGATCTCGCCGACGCGGGCACGCACCTCGTCGCGCACCCCCGGATCGCCGTTGATGACGCGCGACACCGTCATCGGCGACACGCCGGCATGTTTCGCGACGTCGATGATCGTGACGCCACGCGAGCGGCCTCTGGAACGGGTCAACTGTCTAGCGTCCTATCATCGGGCGCGTGGACGCCCGGCTGTTCCGCATCGACGTGCATCGTGCCGGGCGTGCAGGTCAATGGGGTCGTGCCGTCCTGCGCCGCTTCGGTACGCAAGCCGCGATCGGAACGCTTGCCATCCCATACCGCCAACACCTAACCCTGCATGGTAACGTTATCGAGGAGCGGCGACGTGAGGCGTTTCCCATATATACGCTGGACGATCATCGCGCTGTTCGTGGTTGCGATGATCATCAATTATCTGACGCGCAGCATCCTCGGGGTCGCCGCGCCCGCGATCATGGCGGAGCAGCACATCTCCTCCGCGCAATATTCCTGGATCACCGGCGCCTTCCAGTTCGGCATCATGTTCCAGCCGCTCGCCGGATACCTGCTCGATGTGATCGGGCTGAAGGTCGGCTTCACGCTGTTCGTCGCGATCTGGTCGTGCATCACGCTCGGCCATGGCTTCGCCAACGGCTGGATGGGCTTCGCCGGCCTGCGCGGTGCGCTCGGCCTGGTCGAGGGATCGGCGCAACCGGCGGGGATGAAGCTGGTGGCGGAGTGGTTCCCGGCGCGCGAGCGCGGGGTGGCCGGCGGGATCTACCAGATCGGCGCCTCTTTCGGTGCCGTATTCGCGCCGCCGCTGGTCGCCTGGGCGGTGTTCAACCATAGCTGGCGTGCCGCCTTCTTCGTCGCGGGGGGCCTCGGGCTCGCATGGGTCGTCGCATGGCTGGCCTGGTATGCCCCGCCGCAGCGCCACCGGCGGCTGTCCGATGGCGAACGGACGCTGATCGTGGCGGGGCAGGAGGCCGCGCTGGTGAAGCATCGCCGCCGCCCGCCGCTCGGCGAGTTGCTGCGCAAGCGCAATCTCTGGACGATCGCGGCGGCGCGATTCCTCGCCGATCCGGTCTGGGGCATGCTGTCGCTCTGGATGCCGCTCTATCTGGTGCAGGCCCGGCATTTCGATCTCGGCCAGATCGCGTTGTTCGCGTGGCTGCCGTTCCTCGCCGCCGATCTCGGCTGCCTGTTCGGCCCGGCGGTGGTCGCCTTTCTCCAGCGCCGCGGCGTCGGCCTGATCGACGCCCGGCGCGGCGCCTTCACGCTCGGCGCGGTGCTGATGACCGGCATGATGTTCGTCGGCACGGTGACCAGCCCGGCGGCGGCGATCGCGTTGCTGTGCCTCGGCGGCTTTGCGCATCAGACACTGTCGGTCACGGTGATCACCTTATGCTCCGACCTCTTCCCGCACGATCAGGTGGCGACCGCCACCGGCGTCTCGGGCACCGCCGCCAATCTGGGCGTGCTGATCTTCACGCTTTCGCTCGGCTCGATGGTCGACCAGATCGGCTATCAGCCCTTCTTCATCGTGCTCGGCCTGCTTGATCTGGTGGGCGCGGCGCTGCTCTGGACCCTGATACGGAAAGCCGTATGACCCCTTCCAATCCCATCCTGCCCGGCTTCAATCCGGACCCGTCGATCGTGCGGGTCGGGGACGATTTCTACGTGGCCACGTCGACCTTCGAATGGTTTCCCGGCGTCCGCATCCATCACAGCCGCGACCTGGCGACCTGGCGGCTGGTCGGCCGGCCGCTGATACGGCCATCCCAGCTCGACATGCGGGGCAATCCGGATTCCTGTGGAGTCTGGGCGCCCGATCTCAGCTACAAGGATGGTCGTTTCCATCTGCTCTTCACCGACGTGAAACGCTACGGCCGGACCACGGTGGACGGCGCGAGAGGCGCGTCGCTGCGCGATTTCCACAATTACTGGGTGTGGAGCGACCGGATCGACGGCGACTGGTCCGACCCGGTCCACCTCAACAGCAGCGGGTTCGACCCCGCCTTGTTCCATGACGACGACGGGCGAAGCTGGCTGCTCAACATGCTGTGGGACCATCGGCCCAACCGGCGCAGGTTCGCCGGCATCGTCGTGCAGGAGATCGATCTGTCCACCGGCCGGTTGCTCGGCGAGCGCCGGCGCATCTTCGAAGGCACCTCGCTGGGCTTCACCGAAGGTCCCCATCTCTACAAGCGCGATGGCTGGTATCATCTGCTCGTTGCCGAGGGCGGGACCGAACGCGGACATGCCGTCGTCATGGCGCGGTCGCGGTCGCTGACCGGGCCCTATGAACCGCATCCCGACGGCCCGGTCCTTACCGCGCGCAACCGGCCCGATGCGCCGCTGCAACGGACCGGCCACGGCGATCTCGTCGAGGGGCCGGACGGCGCGACCTGGATGGTCTATCTCTGCGGCCGGCCGCTTCCCGCCAGCGACCGCTGCGTGCTCGGCCGCGAAACGGCGATCCAGCGGATGGCGTGGGGCGAGGACGGCTGGCTGCGCCGGGCCGACCCCTGTGCGGGTCACGGTGCGGACCACGGCCGCGCCGAGCCGGTCCGCGCGCTGGACCGGTTCGACCGGCCGACGCTGCCGCCCGCCTTCCAGTGGCTCCGTTCGCCGCACCCCGAACGCCTGTTCAGCCTGACCGATCGACCGGGGCATCTCAGGCTCTTCGGTCGCGAGACGATCGGCAGCCATTTCGAACAGGCGTTGGTCGCGCGCCGGCAGACGGCGTTCCGCTATGACGCCCGGACGCTGCTCGACTTCGATCCGGCGCATTTCCAGCAGGCGGCCGGTCTGGTCTGCTATTACAACAGCACCAAATATTTCTTCTTCCACGTCACCGCCGGTGACGCCGGCGAGCGCCAGATCCAGGTGCTTTCGGTGACGCCGGAAGGCGAGGGGCAGAGCCTGCTCGGCGATCCGATCCTGCTCGATGCGGGGCCGGTCGAGCTGCGCGCGCAGGTGGATCACGAGCGCCTGCGTTTCGCCTTCCGGACGGGGCAGGACGCCGACTGGCGATGGATGCCTGCGTCGTTCGACGCCAGCCTGCTGTCGGATGAGGCGACGCTGCCCGGACTTCCCAACTTCACGGGCGCCTTCGTCGGCATGGCCTGCCAGGACATGGCCGGCACCGGCCGCCACGCCGATTTCGCCCGTTTCGATTATGTCGAGGAGGTCGGCTAGCGGTCAGGTCCGGCGCCTCGAGGGGCTGGACTGCTCCAAGGCGGAATGCGCCGGGATCGACCTCAGTAAAGATCGTTCCTCACGCTGTTCCGATAGTGAGTATCGACCGCCTCGGCATCGGCGGGCGACCCGCCGGCCATCGCGACCTTCATCTGACCGACCGAAGGCAGACTTTTGCGGTCGAGACGTGCCTCCGGCTGCCACAGGCGCGCCCGGTTTATCGCCTTGCCGCAGTGGAAGAGAACTTGATCGATCGCCAGCACGATCGCCGTCTTCGGAGCCTTCTGGCCCTCCTTCAACGATTCCAGCAGATCGACATCGGTGGAGATGCGAGCCTGACCGTTGATGCGGAGGAACACCTCCAATCCCGGAAACAGGAACAACATGGCGAGCCTGGAATCCTCGACCAGATTGCGCATCGTCTCGATGCGATTGTTGCCGGGCCAATCGGCAAAGGCGACGTGATGCGGATCCAGCACCTTCACGAATCCCGCTGGCCCCCCGCGCGGAGAAGCATCGAGGCCGAGTGCGCAGCCACTCGCGAGGCAGAAGAAGGTCGCGGCGGCGACATATGCTTCGTGGAACGGCAGCAGATACGGTAGCACGGCGCGCTGGATGGCCTCGGCAGGCTGTGCGTAGAGACGATCGAGATCGTCGCCGGTGACATTCGACATAACGCCTGACTCCCTGATGCACTTGCCCTTGTAGCGGTTCCGCCTTGGCGGCACTAAGCCACTCATGCCATTCGGTAGCAGTTTCACGCCATGATCGACCGTCGCCCACCCGATCAGATCGGCAACGATGCGGAGGGGCCGTCGGTCGTCGCCTTCACCGTGGAACTGCGGACAGAGTTCGCGACGCCGCCCCACAGACATGCCCGCGGGCAGATGATCGGCTGCAGCAGGGGAGTTGTGACGATCGCCACCGATGCCGGCTCATGGGTCGTTCCGGCCGGTCATGCGATCTGGCTGCCGCCCTATCAGGTGCACGGTGGTCAGAGCTTCGGACCCGGTGCCGGCTGGAGTCTCTATTTGGCGCCGAGCACCTGTCAGGCGCTCCCGCCCGCGCCGCGTACCGTCGCCATACCGCCGCTGCTGCGCGAGGCGATCCTGCGTGCGGCGTCATGGCCGGACGAAGCCATGGACGAGCCGCGCCAACGGATCGCCGACCTCATCGTTCACGAGATCGGCATGCTCCCCGCCGAGGCGCTCGGGTTGCCGGTTCCGCGCGACCCCCGGCTCCGGCGGATCGCCCGCGCGCTCCTGGAGCAACCGGCCGATGGCCGTTCGATCGATCAGTGGGCGGCTTGGGCGGGCACCACGGCACGAACGCTCAGTCGTCGCTTTCCTCAAGAAACCGGGCTGAGCTTCGTCGATTGGCGGCAGCGGGCGCGGCTGATGCGAGCGCTCGAGATGCTCGCGGAAGGAACGCCAGTCACGACGATCGCGATCGACCTCGGATACAATAGCATCAGCGGTTTCATCGCGCTTTTCCGTCGCACCTTCGGCGTCACGCCAGCAGCCCATCCGATCAGGCTGGCGCGTTAATCTTACTCGGCCGAGGACCGTTCACGCTGCCGGCAGGCCCGACCGCTGCCGCGTCATACATAGGCTGCCGTCGAAGCATCGGTAAACGGAACGCGCAGCCCAGCCGCGCGCTTAGCTCGCAGCAAAGGAGTTGATCATGATCAAGACGTTACTCGTGGCTGTCGTTGCGGCCGCAAGCCTTGGTTCACCCGCTTTCGCCGACACGCCGGGCAAAGGCTGGATCAGCGACGCGAAGGTCAAGACCATCCTCGCTAAGCGCGGCTATCAGGTCACCAAGTTGGAAGCCGACGACGGCCATTGGGAAGGCGAAGCGCGCAAGGCCAATGTGCGATATGAATTCCACGTCGATCCGCGCTCGGGTGCGATCACGAAGATGGAGCGAGATCACAACTGATCGGTGATTCCGCAAGTCTGGGGCACGGCGGCAGCGATCGGCGCTACGCGCCGCTGTCCTTTCTTCGGCGACTGCTTTCGGCAATTGCCGGAACGCGCCTGACCGTCCGTAAATTGGTAAGCTCGCGGTTTGCTATGCATCGCCCGCAACGCCCGGAATGATTTAGCTGTGGCACATTGCCAAGCGCCGCCTCCGCGCCGATGATGCGCCATGCAGACCCCGATCGACCCCGATCCTCCCCTCGAGGAGGGTATCGCTGCCGACCCGCGATACCAGGCGCTGGTGCGCGACCGGCAGCGCTTTTCATGGACGCTGACCGCGATCACCGTGCTGGTCTATAGCAGCTTCATCTCGCTCATCGCGTTCGACAAGCCGCTGATGGCACGCCCGATCGGCGGCGGCACGGTAAGCCTGGCGGTGGTGCTCGGCGCGGCGATGCTGGTCGGAACGGTGGCGATCTGCGCGGTCTATGTGCGGCGCGCCAATGGCGAATATGATGTGCGGCTGAGCGAACTGCTGGCGAGCGCCCGCCGGTGACCCGCGTCCTGCAATACGCCGCGCTTCTGACGCTGCTCGGCTGGACGAGTGGCGCGAACGCCGCAATCGCGGGCGCGGTCCAGCGTCAGCCTACCAACTGGACCGCGATCCTGATGTTCGGCGCCTTTGTCGGGATCACGCTGTGGATAACCGGTGCGGCGGCACGGCGGACGCGTACCGTTTCGGATTTCTACACCGGTGGTGGCATCACGGGCTTCCAGAACGGGCTGGCGATGGCGGGCGACTATTGCTCGGCGGCATCCTTCCTCGGCATTACCTCGCAGATCTTCAACGACGGCTACGACGGGCTGATCTACGCAATCGGATTCCTCGTCGGCTGGCCGATCGTGCTGTTCCTGATCGCGGAAAAGCTGCGCAACCTCGGCCGCTTCACCTTCGCCGACGTCGCCTCATACCGGTTCCTGCAGGGGCCGGTACGCAGCTTCTCGGCGATCAGCACATTGCTCGTCGTGTCATTCTACCTGATCGCGCAGATGGTCGGCGCGGGGCAGCTGGTCCAGTTGCTGTTCGGGCTTCCCTATCTCTATGCGATCGTCGTCGTCGGTGGGCTGATGATGGTCTATGTCCTGTTCGGCGGGATGCGCGCGACATCGTGGGTGCAGATCATCAAGGCGGTGATGCTGCTGTGCGGCGCGACATTCCTGGTCCTCGGCGTGATGGCGCATGTCGGCTTCTCGTTCGAGGCCCTGTTCGCCAGGGCCGTCGCGGTGAAGACGAAGCTTGCGCTCGATTCTGGCCTTGCACCGGGCGATGCGGCGGCGAAGGGCCGGGCGATTATGGGGCCGGGCGGCTTCATCAAGGATCCGATCTCGGCCTTGTCGTTCGGCTTCGCGCTGATGCTCGGCACCGCGGGGCTGCCGCACATCCTGATGCGCTTCTTCACCGTTCCCGACGCCCGCGAAGCGCGCAAATCGATCATGTGGGCGACGGTGTGGATCGGCTATTTCTATGCACTGACCTTCGTTCTCGGCTTCGGCGCGATCGTGATGATCTCGTTCAATCCCGACTATGTCGATGCGGCCGGCGCGCTGCGGGGCGGCAACAACATGGCGGTGATGCACTTGGCGCATGCGATCGGCGGCAACCTGTTTCTCGGCTTCATCTCGGCGGTCGCGTTCGCGACGATCCTCGCGGTGGTCGCAGGGCTAACGCTGTCCGCGGCCTCGGCGATCAGCCACGACGTATATGCCAGCGTCATTCGTAAGGGGGATGCTGATCCCGGGAAGGAACTGCGCGTGTCGCGCATCACCACGATCCTGCTTGGCATCGCGGCGATCATTTTGGGCATCGTGTTCGAGAAACAGAACGTCGCCTTTATGGTCAGCCTCGCTTTTGCTCTCGCCGCGTCGGGCAACTTCCCTGTGCTGGTGATGTCGCTGCTCTGGAAGGGCTGCACCACCAAGGGGGCGGCGTGGGGCGGGGCGATCGGGCTGCTGGCGGCATTTGGGCTGACGCTCGTCTCGCCGGTGATATGGGTGGCGGTTTTCGGTTTCGAACGTGCGATATTTCCGTACAGTTCGCCTGCGTTGTTTTCGGTCCCCGCCGGGTTTTTGGCGATCTGGCTCATCTCGACGCTCGACCGATCTCCACGTGCCGCGATCGACAGGGCGGGCTATCCGAACCAGCGATTGCGGTCCGAAACTGGCATCGGGGTTCATGAGTCCGTGAGCCACTGACCTCTGCCAGGTCTGGGTCGCTGCGGACATTCATGTGAACGTCCTGCAAGCGCAGACGTCCACATCAGTGGTTTTTCATACCGAGCCGAAGCGTGGCCTCCAGCCCGCCGGCGGGACGGTTGGCAAGGGACAGGTCCGCCCCGATCGCCGCCGCCTGCGCCAGCGCGATCGTCAATCCTATGCCGGTGCCGTCGCCGCTCGATCGCGACTGGTCGGCCCGCACGAAGGGATCGAATGCGCGGGCCAGTAGCGCCTCGTCCATGCCCGGGCCGGAATCCTGCACCGTGACGATCACAGACGTGCCGGCGCGGTGCGCGGCGATGTCGGCGCCGCCGCCATATTTGATCGCATTGTCGATCAGGTTCGACAGGCAGCGCGCCAAGGCATCGGGTCGCACCCGCACCAGCGCGCCGCAGCCTTGGGTGAAGCGCACCGCATGGCCGAATTCGGCGGCATCATCGGCAAGGCTGGACAGGAGCGAGTCGAGATCGACCGTCGACCAATCCTCGGCGCTCTCGCCGCTGCGGGCGAGGTCGAGGCCGCGTTTCACCATCGCCAGCGTCGCCGATAGGTCGGCGACCAGCCGTTCGCGCAACGCCTCATCCTCGACCTGCTCGAGACGCAGCCGCAGCCGCGTCAGCGGCGTCTGGAGGTCGTGGCTGATCGCCGCGAGCATCCGCGTCCGCTCGCGCAGGCCGGCGCGGACGCGCGCCTGCATCAGGTTGAAGGTCGCCAATGCCGCGCGCACGTCGCCGGGGCCGGTTTCGACCACCGGCTCGGCGTCGATCGATCGGGCAAAGGCGTCCGCCGCCGCGGAAAGGCGCCGGAGCGGCGCGGTCGCCAGCCTCGCCACGATCAACGACAGCGCGATCGCCGCGACGACGACGAGCAGCAGGAACAAGCGGTCGGTCGTCCAGCCCGGCGGGGCGGGCAGCCGCGGCAGATCGATCGCCACCGCGACGGGGTGCCCGCCCACGCGCAGCGTCAGCAGCCAGCAATCGGGCAGCATCAGCGGTTTTAGTCCTGCCGCGCGCGCACGGGAGCGGAATGGGTCGTGAAGCTGGCAGACACCGGTGGGCGCGTGCGCGAGCACGGCCTGTATCGCCGGCGCGGTGCGCCTTGCGAGCGTTGCGGTGAGGTCGTCGTCGCGCGGCGGGATCGGCCTGATCCCTTCGCCCGCGAGATGCGCGCCCAACAACCGGCCGTCGCGCAGGCTGACGAGCGCACCGGCGGGGTCGCGGTGCAGCCGATCGATGACGTCGAGCGCGCTCGCGATGACGCGCTCGTCGCGCACCCGCCGGAACTCGGCCCGCCGCCCCTGTTCGGCGAGGAACAGCGCGGCGAGCGACGCGATCGAGATGCCGACGACGAGGATCAGCGCGATCCGGCCCGCCAGCGATCCGAGAAAGCGCATCGGCCGGGCGGCGACGCGCCTCATGCGAACGTGGTCGTCGCCGCGAGCATATAGCCCTGGCCGCGTACGGTGAGGATCAGATCGTCGCCATCGGGTTTGAGCTTCTGGCGCAACCGGCTGATCTGATTGTCGATCGTCCGGTCGAACGCGGCGGTGGCGGCGCGCGTCGGCACCAGCGCCTCGCGCGACAGCGGCCGCCCGGCGGCGTGGACGAGGCGCGACAGCATGTCGAATTCCGCGGTCGACAGCATCACGACATTGTCGCCGGGGGCGAGCAGGCGACGTTTCACCAGATCGAGCCGCCAGCGGCCGAAGGTGGCGATGCGCGCCGGCGTGCCCGTGCCGCGGCGCAGCAGGTTGCGGATCCGTGCGGTCAGTTCGCGCGGCTCGAACGGCTTGGTCAGATAGTCGTCGGCGCCGAGTTCGAGCCCGAGCACGCGGTCGATCGCGCTGTCGCGCGCGGTGACCATGATGATCGCGCCGCCATAGCCCTCGGCGCGCAGTTCGCGGCACAGCATCAGCCCGTCTCCATCCGGCAGGCCGAGGTCGAGCACGATAAGATCGATCGCCGCCGCCGCCAGCGCCGCGCGGATGCCGGCGACGTCGCCCGCCGCGCTCAGCCGATAGCCCTCGCGCGCGAGCTGCGCCGCGACCAGGTCGCGGATGTCGGGATCGTCGTCGGCGATCAGCAGATGCGGACGGTCCGCCGCGGCACCGGGCATCATATCGTCGTCCCTCCGCTGCGGCGGCGGCAGCCGGCCGCCAGGCAGCGGGCATAGCCGGGTGGGCGGCGGCTGCCCAGCCATCGCCCGGTCACAGCGTGTCGTCCGATCCGATCGCCTGATACAGCGTCACCCGGTTGGCGAGGTCGGTGAGCGCCGCCGAGATCGCGGTCTGCTGCGCGCTGTACAGCGTCCGCTGCGCGACCAGCGCGGTGAGGAAACTGTCGCTGCCCTCGCGATAGCGCGCCTCGCCGATCGCATAGCTCGCCTGCGCGGCGGCGACGAGATCGGCCTGCGCCTGGCGCTGCCGCGCGATCGTGCCGCGGCGGGCGAGGCCGTCGGCGACCTCGCGATAGGCGGTCTGCGCCGCCTTGCGATAGGTGGCGAGATAATAGTCCACCTGCGCGCGCGCATAATCGAGATTGCCGCGATTGGTGCCGCCGAGGATCGGCACGCTGACCGACGGTGTCGTCGTCCAGGTCGAGCCGGAGAACAGCCCGGTCAGCGCGCTGCTGGCGAGGCCGAGCACGCTGGTCAGCGAGATCTGCGGGAAGAAGGCGGCACGCGCCGCGCCGACATTGGCGTTCGCGCCGAGCAATTGATGCTCGGCCTCGACCACGTCGGGCCGGTCGAGCAGCACCGCCGACGACAGGCCGGCGGGGACGGTGGCGATGCCGGCGTCGAGCGCGGTCAGGCTGGCGGGCAGCAACGCATCCTCGACGTGCGCGCCGACGAGCAGATCGAGTGCATTGCGATCCTGCGCGACCTGCGTCGTACGATCGGCGACGTCCGCCTGCGCCTGTGCCAGCAGCGTGCGCGCATCGGCGAGGTCCGAGCCGCTGACCAGCCCGGCGTCGTGGAGTTCGGCGTTGAGGCCGACCGTCCGCGCGCTGCTGCGCACCTGCTCCTGCGACACCTTGAGCAGGTCCCGGTCCGCGGCGAGCGTGACATAGGCGGTCGCGGTCTCGGCGACGACGGCGAAGCGCGTCGAGCGGGCGCCACTCTGCGTCGACAGATAGGTCTCGAACGCCGCGCGCGACAGGTTCTTCTGCCGACCGAACAGGTCGAGTTCGAAATTGCTGACCCCGGCGCTCGCCGAGAACAGGTCGCCCGATCCTGCGGTCGCGGTGCCGCCGCCGGTGACCGCGCGCGCGATCGACGCCCCCGCATCGGCGGAGACGGTGGGCAGGCGATAGGACCGCTGCACGCGATATTGCGCGCGCGCCGAGGCGACGTTGGCGACCGCCGCGGCGAGATCCTGGTTCGCCGCCAGCGCGCGTTCGATGACGATGCGCAAGGTCGCGTCGGTGACCAGCGACCGCCACGGCATCCCCGCCTTGCCCGCCGCGGCGGGGGCGTAGGCGGCGCCCGCGGGCCATGACTGCGGCACCGCATCCGCCGCGGTGCGGACCTCGTGCGGCGCCAGATCGCAGGCGGCGAGCGCGCTCGCCCCGAGCAGCAGCATCGCGATGCGCAAACGGATCATGCCGCACGCTCCCTGCGTCCGTGGAACAGCCGCGCGACGACGACGAAGAACATCGGCACGTAGAAGATCGCCAGCGCGGTGGCGGTCAGCATGCCGCCGACCACCGCGGTGCCGATCGCGATCCGGCTGTTGGCGCCCGCGCCGGTGGCGACCGCCAGCGGGAAGACGCCGAAGATGAAGGCGAGGCTGGTCATCAGGATCGGCCGCAGCCGCGTCCGCGCCGCCTCCAGCGCGGCGTCGACCACGTCCTTGCCCGCGCGGCGCGCCTCCTCGGCGAATTCGACGATCAGGATCGCATTCTTGGCGGCGAGGCCGATCGTGGTGATGAGCCCGACCTGAAAATAGATGTCGTTGTCGAGCCCGCGCAGCGTCACCGCGAGCACCGCGCCGATCACGCCGAGCGGCAGCACCAGCAGCACCGCGATCGGCACCGACCAGCTTTCGTACAGCGCCGCCAGGCACAGGAAGACGATCAGGACCGACAGGCCGTAGAGCATCGGCGCCTGCCCGCTCGCCTCATTCTCTTGGAACGACAGGCCGGCCCAGGCATAGCCGGTGCCCGGCGCGAGCTGCCGTTGCAGCTTGACCATCTCGGCCATCGCCGCGCCCGAACTGCCGCCCTCGGCGGGTTCGCCCTGGATTTCGTAGGAGGAGCGGCCGTTGAACCGCGACACGCTGTTCGGCCCCTTCTCCCACGACAAGGTCGCGATCGACGAGAAGGGGACCATCGTGCCACTCGCGGTGCGCGCGAACCAGCCGCTGAGGTCGCCGGGCAGCATGCGATAGGGCGCGTCCGCCTGCATATAGACGCGCTTCACCCGGCCGCGATCGACGAAGTCGTTGACGTAGACGCCGCCCCAGGCGTTCGACAGCGTGTTGGTGACGTCGGCCTCGGTCAGGCCGAGCACGGCGAGCTTGGCGTCGTCGAGCGTCACGCGCAGTTGCGGCGTATCGGGCAATGTCGAGGCACGGACCTGCGCCAGTTTCGGATCCTTGTTGGCGGCGGCGATCAGTTTGTCGCGCAGCGCGACGAAGGCGTCGCGGCCAAGGCCGCCGGTATTGGTCAGCTCGAAGGTGAAGCCGTTCGACTGGCCGAGGCCGGAGATCGCTGGCGGCGTCAGCGGGATGACGGTCGCGTCGCGGATCGTGCCGAAATTCCGGATCGCGCGCGCGTTGATCGCCGAGGCGCTCTGGCTGGCGTCCTTGCGCTCGTCGAACGGCGTGAGGCTGGCAAAGGCCATGCCGGCATTCTGCCCCGAGCCGCTGAAGCCGAAGCCGGTGATGCTGAACACGTTTTCGATCGTCGCCTTCTCGTGCGTCGAATAATAGCTCTGGACGCGGTCGCGCACCGCCTCGGTCCGCTCGTCGGTGGCGCCGGCGGGCAGCGTGTACATCACCATCACCTGCCCCTGATCCTCGACCGGCAGGAAGCTGGTCGGCAGCCGGACGAACAGCACCGCGAGCACGACGGTGATCGCCGCGACCACCGCCAGATGCAGCCAGCGCCGGCCGATGACGCCGCGCGTCGCCGCGACGTAGCGATTGGTGGTCCGGTCGAACCAGCGGTTGAACCGGCCGAACAGGCCGGGCCGCGCCAGCGGATCGCCATGCGTCGGCTTGAGCAGCGTCGCGGTCAGCGCCGGGCTGAGCACCAGCGCGACCAGCACCGACAGCAGCATCGACGACACGATGGTGATCGAGAACTGGCGGTAGATCACCCCGGTCGAGCCGCCGAAGAACGCCATCGGCAGGAACACCGCCGACAACACCAGCGCGATGCCGACCAGCGCCGAGCCGATCTCGCCCATCGAGCGGATCGTCGCCGCTTTGGGATCGAGCGCCTCCTCGGTCATCACCCGCTCGACATTCTCGACCACGACGATCGCGTCGTCGACCAGCAGGCCGATCGCCAGCACCATCGCGAACAGCGTCAGCGTGTTGATCGAATAGCCGCAGACCGCGAGCACGCCGAACGTGCCGAGCAGCACCACCGGCACCGCGATCGCCGGGATCAGCGTCGCGCGCCAGTTCTGCAGGAAGACGAACATGACGATGATGACGAGGACGATCGCGATGGCCAGCGTCTCGACCACTTCCTCGACCGACAGTTTGACGAAGGTGGTGGTGTCGCGCGGATAGGCGATCGCATAGCCCGCCGGCAGGTTGGTCGCGAGCTCGGCCATCCGCGCCTTGACCGCGGTCGCGGTCTCCAGCGCGTCGGCGCCGGTCGCGAGCTGGATCGCCATGCCCGCGGCGGGATGGCCGTTGAGCTCGGCGGAGGTGGTGTAGCTGTCCTGCCCCAGTTCGACGCGTGCGACGTCGGACAGGCGAACGATTGCGCCCTCCGTGGTGGTCTTGAGCACGATCGCGCCGAATTGCGCGGGCGTGCTCAGCCGCGACTTGGCGCGGACGGTGGCGTTGAGCATCTGCCCCTTCACCGCGGGCAGCGCGCCGATCTGGCCAGCGGCGACGTCGACGTTCTGCGCCTCGATTGCGCTCTGCACGTCGGAGGGCATCAATTGCACCGCGGCGAGCTTGGTCGGATCGAGCCAGATGCGCATCGCATATTGCGCGCCGAACACCTGGCTCTGCCCGACGCCGTCGACGCGGGCGAGATCGTCCTGGAAATTGCTGACCAGATAATCGGCGATGTCGCTCGCCGATGCCTTGTCGCTTTTGTCGTAGAGCGCGACGATCATCAGGAAGTCGCTGTTCGACTTGGTCACGGTCACGCCCTGCGACGTCACCGCCGAGGGCAGCCGCGCGCTCGCCTGCTGCACCTTGTTCTGCACCTGCACCTGCGCGGTATCGGGGTCGGTGCCCTTGGCGAAGGTGACGGTGATCGACGCCGAGCCCGCGGAATTGGAGCTGGACTGGAAATATTGGAGCCCGTCGATGCCGGTGAGCTGCTGCTCGATCACCTGCGTCACGCTGGTCTCCAGAGTCTCGGCGGAGGCGCCGGGATAGGTGGCGCTGATCGCGATCGTGGGCGGCGCGACGTCGGGATATTGCGCGATCGGCAGCGACCGCAGCCCGGCGACGCCGCCGAGCATGATGCAGATCGCGATCACCCAGGCGAAGATGGGGCGTTCGACGAAGAAGCGGCTGATCCCCATGTCAGCGCTCCTGTTTCACGGCGACGGGCTTGACCGTCGCGCCCGGCTGCGCCTTGTCG
Organism: Sphingomonas taxi; assembly: GCF_000764535.1. Taxonomy (NCBI): domain Bacteria; kingdom Pseudomonadati; phylum Pseudomonadota; class Alphaproteobacteria; order Sphingomonadales; family Sphingomonadaceae; genus Sphingomonas; species Sphingomonas taxi. The sequence continues at coordinate 3,610,639 of NZ_CP009571.1, forward strand.
GTGCCCTCGACGATCAGCCGGTCGCCCGCCTTCAGCCCGGCGGTGACCAGCCAGTTGCTGCCGATCGCCTCGCCGGTGGTGATCTGGCGTTGCACCACCTTGTCGTCGGCGCCGACCACCAATGCGGTGGCATTGCCCTTGGCGTCGCGGGTGATGCCCCGCTGCGGTGCGAGGATGCCGTTGCGCACCACCGTCTGCGGCACGGTGACGCGGACGAACATGCCGGGCAGCAGCAGCCCCTGCGGATTGGGGAAGCGCGCGCGCAGCGTGACGGTGCCGGTGGTGGCGTCGACCGTCGCCTCGCCGAACTCGATCCGTCCCGCCTGCGGATAGGCGCGGCCGTTGTCGAGCGTCAGGCGAACGGTGGTGCTCGCCGGCAGCGCCGAACCGCTGGCGAGGCTCTGGCGCAGGTCGAAGACGTCGCTGCTCGACTGCTGGATATCGACGAAGATCGGGTCGAGCTGCGCGATCGTCGCCAGCGCGGTCGTCTGCGCGGCGGACACCAGCGCGCCCTGCGTATAGGTCGAGCGGCCGATCCGCCCCGAGATCGGCGCATAGACGCGCGTGAAGCCGAGCTGCACGTTCGCGGTGCGCAGCGTCGCGCGATATTGCGCGATGCTCGCCCGCGCCTGGCGTGCGGTGGCGACCGCATCGTCGACGTCCTGCCGCGCGACCGCGTCTGCGCTCTGCAACCGGCCGTAGCGCGCGACCTTGGCCTGCGCGGTCGCCGCCTGCGCCTCGGCGCTGGCGACCTGCGCCGCCGCCTCGTCGCGGGTGGCGCGATAGAGGCGCGGATCGATCTGGTAGAGTGGCTGGCCGGCGCGGACCAGTGCGCCCTCGGTGAACAGCCGCGCCTTGATGATGCCGTCGACCTGCGGGCGCACCTCGGACATCGCGGTCGCGGCGGTGCGGCCGGTCAGCACCGTCGTCGTGGTGACCGGCGAGGTGGTGAGCGTGACGACGCCGACCTCGGCGGGCGGCGGCGGTGCCATGCCGCCCTTCGAACCGCCGCCGCAGCCGGCGAGCGCGAGCGCGAGCGCGAGAGACGCCGCGACACACGGAGAGACGGGTTTCATGCCGCGCGACCGCCTGCATCCCGATCGACACCCGAACCGGAGAAAAACGCGAGAGGATGGCAAGCGAACATGGCGGAGGACCCCGATGAAGGTCAGTCCCTCTATTCCGATCCGGTGGGGGGAGACAGACATGGTCCGTAAGCGAATGTAATGGTTTGTAACGGGTGGTTTCTATAGTCTTGCGACCCGTATCGGATACTTGGCTCGATAAAGGCTTCGCGGATGATCATGACATGTTCGCACCGCGTCGACCTCTAAGGAGCTTGGGTTTGTGATCGTGGGTGTGGGCCATCTATTGCCGCGTGAGGCGTTCGATCCGCCGTCCGCTGGGTGAACCCCTTCGCATTTGATCGCGCTGCCTGCTTGCAGCATGATCATCGCACGCCAGACAATAGGCGGAAGGATAGAGGGTGTCGTGAACGGGTCGCTGCGGTGATCGTCGAATCATGCTGGCGCTCGCGGCGCCGCGCGGCGGTATTGCGGACCGGCGCGGCGATGCCGCAGACGACATTCCTCTGATCCTTTCCGACCTCGAGCAATGATTTCGAGAATTGTGCAGGTCGGCGACTGTGCTGGACCCGGCCGTAACGGAATGGATAGCAGATGACGAAGAATCGTTGGATCGTCCTGGTCGCCCTGGCCTATATGCTTTCTATCGGGATGGCGCTGCCCATCTATGCGGGCAGCGTGATCAACACGTCGATGGTCGTCGACATGGGCTGGAACCGGCAGACGCTCGGGCTGCTGGTCGGTGCGAACATGATCGTCAATGGCCTGCTCGCCCCGGGCGGCGCGTTCGTCGTGCAGAAGATCGGCGTCCGTCATGCGCTGATCGCCGGTGCGACGCTGATGGCGCTCGTCAGCGCCGCGCTGGCGACGATCGTCACCGCGCCGTGGCAGGCGATCCTCGCCTTCGGCCTCGGCCTCGGCATCGCCGGCAATCTGACCGGGATCATCGCCTGCCAGACCGGCGTCGCGCAATGGTTCGACGAGCAGCGCACCACGGCGCTGTCGCTGCTCTACGCGGCGATGGGGGTCGGCGGCTTCGCCTCGGTATGGATCGTGACGCGCGCGATCGAGGCGTCGCACGACTGGCGTGCCGGCTGGTGGATCTTCGCGGTGGCGGCGGCGGCGGGCGCCATCGTCGCGACGCTGGTCATCCGTAACCGGCTGGACGCATCGGGCACCATGGCCGGTCCCGGCATGCCGATCGCGCCGGACAGCGGTGCGGCGCGTTCGGTGGACGAGACGCTCACCCTCGGCGGGGCGCTGCGCTCGCCGTTCCTGTGGGCGGTGTGTCTGTGCATGCTCGCCTCGACATCGGCGGCGGCGTTCGTCGTGGCGCACGTCCAGGCGTATCTGCGCGACGTGGGCTTCTCGCCGACCGGTGCGGCATCGGCGGTGTCGCTGTTCTCGCTGGCGACATTGGGCGGCAATCTCGCCGTCGGGCCGATCGCCGCCAAATCCTCGCCGCGCATCGCTTATGCCGCGGCACTTGGCACGCTGGCGATCGCCATGCTCATCCTCATCAACGTACACGGATCACCGATGCTGTATGCCTTCGCGATCATCGCGGGCATCGGATTCGGGGCGAGCCAGGTCGGGTCGATGGCGATCCTCGGGCATTACTGGAGCACGCGGCTGTTCCCTGCGCTGACGGCGCTGGGCCTGCTGATCCAGACCGCGGGCGGCGGTGCCGTGCCGATCATCGCCGGCGCCTATTTCGACGCCAATCACAATTACACCGCGATCCTCGTTGCGATCGTGCTGCTCAACGTCATCGGCGCGGCGGTGCTGATGGTCGCCCGCCCGCCGGTCCACGCGCCGGTCGCTGCGGTCGCCTGACGCGCCACGCCGCGCGTCGTTCACGCGGCGGACGCACACGCATTCGACCTACCGTCGCCGCATGCGGGTTCCTAGCCATCGCGCGATGCCGACCGGTGGCCAGGAACAGGAAAGACCCGATGAACAAGCTATTCGACTCCCCCGACGCTGCCGTCGCCGATATCGCGGACGGCGCGACCGTCGCGATCGCCGGGTTCGGGGTCGGCCACAGCTATCCCAACAGCCTGACCGTCGCATTGCGCGATCAGGGGGCGACGCATCTGCGCGTGGTCGCCAATTCGCTCGGCGGTGGCGGCCAGCACCGGCCGCAGATCCTGGTGGAGAACGGCCAGGTCGACGCGGTCGTCCTGTCGTTCTCGGCCCGTCCCGGCATCGCCTCGCCCGAGGAGGCGCTGGTCGCCGAAGGCAAGCTCGACCTCGAAATGGTGCCGCAGGGCATTCTGGTCGACCGCCTGCGTGCCGCGGCGGCGGGGCTGCCCGCCTTCTATAGCCCCGTCACGGTCGGCACGCCGCTGGCCGATGGCAAGGAAGTCCGCGATTTCGACGGCAAGGCGTATGTGCTCGAACGCAGCCTGCCGGTCGATGTCGCGCTGATCCGCGGCTGGCGGGCCGACCGCTTCGGCAACGTCCAGTTCCGGGGCAGCAGCGCACATTTCCACGCATCCTTCGCCAAGGCCGCCCGGCTCGCGATCGTCGAGGTGCAGGAGATCGTCGAACCGGGCGTCATCGCGCCCGACCAGATCGATCTGCCCGGCATATTCGTTCATCGCGTGGTCCAGTCGACGATCACGATCGGGGCGAGTGCAGGGCGGATGGGACGGCGCGCCCCCGAAAGCGGGCGCGACTATCTCGGCAAGCCGGCGCTGTCCCGATCGGCGATCGCGCGGCGTGCCGCGGCGCTCGTTCCCGATGGCAGCTACATCAATCTCGGCTCGGGTCTGCCGACGCTGGTGGCGGGTCATATCCGCGGCCGCGAGGTCTTCTTGCATGCCGAAAACGGCGCGCTGGGCTATGACCTGCTCGACGATCCCGAGGACTATGACCCGGACTTCTTCGACGCGGCGGGCAATTTCATCCGGCTGCGGTCCGGCGGCGCGGTGTTCGAAAGCGTCGCGTCGTTCGAGATCGCGCGGTCGGGCAAGCTGTCCGCGATCATGCTCGGCGCCTATCAGGTCAGCGAGGCCGCCGACCTCGCCAATTGGGCGACGCCGGGCCAGCAGGGTGGCGGCATCGGCGGCGCGATGGATCTGGCCGCATCGGGTGCGCCGGTGATCGTGGTCATGGAGCATACCGACAGCAAGGGGCGCCCGAAGCTGGTCGCCGACTGTGCCTATCCGCTGACCGCGCCGGGCTGCGTCACGACGATCGTCACCGATCTGGCGCTGTTTCAGTGGCGCGACGGTCGCTTCGTCGTCGAGGAGATCGCGCCAGGATTCACCCGGGAGGACATCCGCGGCCTGACGCCGATGCGGTTCGATTTCGCCGCCACCCTTGGCGTGCTGGGCGAGGGCTGATGCGCGCCGGCCGATCGTCGCGGTACACGCAGCGGACCATGATGTGTCGACACTTCCCGTTGCGCAGGCCGGAGCATAGCCTTTCTACTATGATCTAGCGAACCGTTCATCTCCAATAGTCGGATGGTTCCGCAGGGAAATGTCCGGCTTGCGGCCAAATTGAACTCCGGCGGCAAATCGTTTCTGCGCCGCTTAATGCGAACAAAACTATAAAACGGCCGCAAGTGTTTGAAGCGGCGTGCAAAAACATGAGAGGATATTCGATGGCCCGTTGTGTGGGAGGCCTGCTCGCGCGCGTCAGCGTGAGCGCTCTGTTGCTTGGCATAGCCGCGCCCAACGTGGCGTTCGCACAGTCCGCGACCCCGTCGGTACCCTCCGCCACGACGCCGTCGGTATCGACGGACGGACAGGTCCAGCCACAGGCCCGGTCGGGCACGGCCGCCGCCGCCCCGGCACCCACGTCGCAGACCGCGCCGCCTGCCAACAGCGATATCATCGTCACCGCACAATTCCGTTCGCAGCGGCTGCAGGATACGCCGCTGGCGATCACCGCGATCAGCGCTGCCGACCTCGAGAAGCGCAACCAGACGAGCGTCGTCGATCTCGCCGGCAACGCGCCCAACATCACGATCCTGAAAGGCGGGTCGGGCTATGGCCTGACCCCGACGATCAGCATTCGCGGCGTCGGTGCCGGCGATTATAATTTCGCGCTGAGCCCCGCTGTCGGCGTCTATCTCGACGATGTCTATATGCCGACGTTGTTCGGTTCCGCGTCGGATCTGGTCGATATCGATCGCGTCGAGGTCCTGCGCGGGCCGCAGGGGACGCTTTCGGGCAAGAATTCCGTTGGCGGTGCGATCAAGATCTTCTCGAAAGCTCCGGACAACGATTTCGGCGGCGTCGTCGAGGGCGGATATGGATCCTACGATACGGTGCGCCTGCGCGGGGCGATCAACATCCCCATCGTCAAGGATACGCTGGCGCTGCGGATCACTGGCGCCTTTTCGCGCGAGGACGGCTATCTCACCCGCATCGATTACGGCTGCCGCTTTCCCAATTCGGGGATAGCCGCGACGACGACCGCATCGAATTGCGTGCTGGGCAAGGAGGGCGGCACCAATCACCGTGGCATCCGCGGCCAGCTGCGCTGGACGCCGACCGCTGCGCTGCAAGTCGATCTCAGCGCCGATTATACGAAGATCGACGACCAGCCCGCCGCGACCAAGCTGACCTATGCGCGTAACCCGCAGAACATCCCGCAGACGAACTTCGCGCAATTCCTGACCGACGCGCGGTTCGTCAACTACGCGACCAATTGCGTCGCCGAACTTGGCTATTGCCAGCCGTCGGTCGCGAAGTCCGATCCCTGGGGCGTGTCGGCGCGGGTCAGCTACGATTTTGGGCACAAGCTGTCGCTGGTCTCGATCTCGGCCTATCGCGCCTATACCGCGCGCTTCACCAGCGACGGCGATGCCGGCCCGCTGACCGCGCTGCAGCAGGACAACCAGCTCAAATACCGGACGTTCACGCAGGAACTGCGGCTGAACGGGTCGCTCGGGTCGCTCGACTGGACGCTCGGCGGCTTCTACTCCACCGATCGCGGCGTCCAGGCCGGGCGACAGAACGTCGGTTACGTCGGGGTGCCGTTTCCGCCCTTCGCGCAATTGTCCGATTTCAACCAGAACGACGTCATCACGGCGAGCAGCCTCGCGGGCTTCGTCCACGGCGTGTATCACTTCAACGACAAACTCAACCTGACGCTCGGCTATCGCCGCACGCACGACGCGCGCGACTATACGTTCAACCGGACCGCCAATACCCCGGCGGCCGATCTGGCGGCGTCGATCAACGGAACGACGAGCCGGTTCCGCGGCAACTCCAACGATTACCGCGCGACGCTCGACTATCGCTGGTCGAACCAGATCCTGACCTATGCCACCTTCTCCACCGGCTTCCGCGGCGGCGGCATCAATCCCCGTCCGTTCGTGGCCAGCCAGGTCGTGCCATTCGGACCGGAGCGCCTGAAGAATTACGAGATCGGCATGAAGACCGATCTGTTCGACCGGCGACTGCGATTGAACGCCAGCGCGTTTTACGATCGCTACAACGACATCCAGGAAACGATCACCAGCGGCTACGGCGGTTTTCCGATCTCGGCAGTGCCGGTCAATTCGGGCGATGCGACGCTGAAGGGCGTCGAACTCGAAATGAACGCGCGCCCGTTCGGCGCGCTGCAGCTCGACGGTTCGGTAAGCTACATCAAGTTCGACTTCACGCGCCTGTCGGCCGATGCGCTCGCCTCGGGGCTGACCAGGGACATGGTGTCGCCGTTCACCCCATCGTGGAAGGCGAGCCTCGGCGCGCAATATGCGGTCGACCTCGATCGCTTCGGGGTGCTGACGCCGCGTCTCGACGTCAACTACCAGTCGTCGCTCTACACGCAGGCGGTGAACAACGATCGCAACAAATTGCAGGCGTTCACCGTGCTCAACGCCAAGCTGAGCTATGCGCCGCGGGATTCGGCCTGGCTGTTCTCGATGGCGGTCACCAACGTCACCGACAAATATTATTTCGTGAACATCGACGACACGTATCAGGGGACGGGAACGACCCGCGCGACGCCGGCGCGGCCGCGGACCGCATTCTTCTCGGTGAAGCGGACGTTCTGAACCGGTGTCTACCGGCGCGTACACGATACGGACGCCGCCCGGTTGCCGATGTCGCCGCCCCCCGGATCGACCTACCATCACGCCAACGACCGAGCACATACTCGGGCAGTAGGATGAGGTTTTCCATGGCTACCGCAATTGCACCCGCGCTTCGCGCCCTCGTGCCGCCCGAACCCGAACTGACGCCCGAGGCCATGATCGCGCGTGCGCATGCGATGATCCCGACGCTGCGCGCGCGGCAGGCGCAGGCGGAGGCGGCGGGTCGCCTGCTCGAGGAGACCAATCGCGACTTTCTGGGAGCGGGGTTCTACCGGATCGTGCAGCCGCGCCGCTTCGGCGGTTATGAATTCGGGCTGCCGACCTATGTCCGCGTCATGATTGAGATCGCGCGCGGCTGCCCGTCGAGCGGCTGGGTGCTCGCGCTGGTGTCGGGCCATCCGATCATGCTCGCCGATTTCGACGAGCGCGCGCAGGAAGAGGCCTATGGCGACGACGGCGACTATCGCTGTCCGTCAGTCGGCTCGCCGGTGCCGGTCAAGCCGGAGAAGGACGGCTTCCGCGTCAGCGGCGCGTGGGACTATACTTCGGGCTGCGACATATCGACGCATGCGATGGTCAGCGGCCTGATCCCCGACGGCAAGGGCGGCATGACCGCGCGCCTGATGCTGGTCGACCGCGCCGACTATACGATCGTCGACAATTGGCGCATGATGGGGATGCAGGGCACCGGATCGCGGCAGGTCGTGGTGAAGGACGTGTTCGTGCCTGGCTATCGCACCGCGCCGATGGCGATGTGGCTGGCGCGGGGCGAGAATGCCGCGCACGCCAATCCGATGTACAACGGCCGCAAGGGCTCGTTCTTCCTCATCGAACTGGGCGCGGTCGTCGTCGGCACCGTCAAGGGCGCACTCGATCTGTACGAGGATATCTGTCGCACCAAGACGATGCGCTTCCCGCCGAAGGTGTTCCTGTACGAAAGCCATGAGTTTCAGCAATATTTTGGCGACGCCCAGGCCAAATTGGACGCGGCCGAGGCGCTGTTGCTCAAGGTGACCGAGCACTACGTCGAGGCGTGCAGTGCCGATCCGGTCACCGGTGGCGACTTCAGCGAGGAAACCGATCGCCGGCTGTTCGCCGCCGCGCAGGAGGCCTGCAAGATGGCCTGGGATGCGCTGGAGATCATCTTCACCACCGCGGGAACCAGCATCGGCCAGCGCGATTCGATGTTGGCGCGCATCTATCGCGACGCCAGCGTGCAGAAGACGCATTTTGTCCAGCAGAGGTCGCGCACCGCGGTGAACGCCGCCCGCCTGCACTTCGGCCTGTCGCCGCTGACGCCGTTCTGAGCCGTGGCCATCGCATCGGATCCGACCGCCGGCGGCGCCACGCCGGACCCCGATCACGTGCGCGACGAATTCCGCCGTCGCCGTGGTCATTGGCATGACGATTGGGAGGCGATGCTCGCCTATTCGCCGGCCTATGTCGCCGCCTATCTCGATTTCTCGGTCTATGCTGCGGAGCGCGGCGCGCTGACGCCGCGGTTCATCGAATTGCTGTACGTCGCGACCAATTGCACGCCGACGCATATGTTCGATCGCGGCCTGCGCAATCACGCGCGTCAGGCGCTGGCGATGGGCGTTACCCGCGACGAGCTTTTGTCGGTGGCGGCGACCGTGAGCGCAATGGGGATCCACTCCTATCTGCTCACCGCACAGGCGGTGACCGATCTGGTGCCCGAGGCGGGGACGGAGGCGGATCCGCATGCGATCCAGCGGGCATTCGACGCGCATGCCGCGCTGTTCGGCGAGGTTCTCGACGATGTCGACGTCGCGGTTCGCGTCGATCCGGACTTCTACCTGCACTGGCTCAATTTCGTCGCCGCCCCCGTGCGCGGCGCCAAAGCGGGGCTGTCGGCCAAGGAGGCGCATCTCATCTCGCTCGCGGTCCACGCGCAATGCACGCAGCTGAACGCGGCCGGGGTGCGACATCACGCCCGCGCGGCGATCGCGCACGGGGCGAGCGTCGAGGAAGTGCTCGACGTCGGGCGGTTGATCTCCAGCATGGGCATCCATGCGATGGTCTTCGCGCTGCCGATCATCAACGATCTCACCGGGCTGGATTCGTGACGATGGGAAGCGATTTCGCTTATACCGGCGGCGGCGTGTCCGCCCGGGGCTATTATGCCGAACCGGCGACGCGCGACATCCGTGGCGCGGTGCTGGTCTTTCCCGAGGCGCCCGGCATCGGCGGCCATGTGCGACGGCGCGTCGACGCGCTCGCCGCGGCCGGTTATGCCGCGCTGGGCGCGGACCTGCACGGCAGGGGGCGACTGGCCGAAGGGCATGACGAGGCCCGCCGCTGGGTCGAGGCGCTGAAGGCCGATCCCGCGACCCTGATCGCGCGCATGGAAGCGGCGCTCGCCGCGCTGGTCGCGAGATGCGGTGTCGACGATCGACGCGTCGCGCTCGCCGGCTATTGTTTCGGCGGCTGGTGCGCGCTCGAACTGGCGCGCTCGGGCGCGGCGGCGGGCAGCGTCACCTCGTTCCACGGCTCGGTCGCCAGCGCGCGCGGCGTCGACGGCCTGATCGGCCGGTCCGTGCTGGTCTGTACCGGCGATGCCGATCCGTTCGTGCCGGCCGACCAGCTTGCTGCATTCGGCGCCGCGGTGCGCGGCGTGCCGGTCGATTACCAGCTGTGCGTCTATGGCGGGGTCGGCCACGGCTTCACCGACCGCGACGCACCGACCATGCCGGGCTTCGCCTACGACGCCGCCGCCGACCGGCGATCCTGGCGATCCTTCCTGCATCTGCTCGACGACCAGATGACCGCTGCCGACGTGAGGACGACGCAATGACGAGTTTCGATGGCCAGACGATCCTGATCACCGGCGCGGCGACCGGGATCGGGCGCGCGACCGCCCGCAAGCTGGCCGATCTCGGCGCGCGTCTGGTGATCGTCGATCTGGACGGCGACGGCGCGGTCGCGGCCGCCGCGTCGCTGCCCGGCGATGCGCGCGGCTATCGCTGCGACGTGCGCAGCGACGCCGACGTCGACGCGCTGCGCGCCGTCGTGCTCGCCGAATGCGGCGGTGTCGACGTCCTGGTCAACAATGCGGCCAAGCCGCCGGTGACCGGGCCGCTCGCCGACACCGATATCGAGGTGTGGCGCGACGCCCTGGACGTCAACGTCCTGGGCTATGTCCGGATGATCCGCGCCTTCCTGCCGCATATGGTCGCGCGCGGCACGGGGCGGATCGTCAACACCGCGTCCGGTCTCGCGCTGCTGCCCGATCCGCCGACCCGCTTCATGGGGCCGTATATCGCCTCCAAGGGCGCGCAGCTGGCGATGAGCTATGCCTTCGCGCATGCGCTCGAGGATACGGGCGTGACGCTGTCGGTCTTTTGTCCAGGCTTGACCGCAACCTCGGACCGCCCCGGCGGACCGCCGCCGGCGGGTGTCGGCGCGCCCACCCTCGACGATTTCCGTCGCGGCGTGCCGGCGCGGCGCGCCCGCCCCGCGACCGCCGACCATGCCGCGCAGACGTTCGTCGACGGGCTGCTCAGCGGCGAATTCCTCACCTGTTCGCAGGAAGGCTATCACAGCGATCTCGTCGACTTCGCCTCGGCCAATCTCGATCCCTATTCGATCGTGCGCCAGGCGCAGGCCGAGGCGGCCTGACGATGGGGCGCCTCCGCTATCTCGACAACGCTGATCTCGCCCCGGAATTCCAGGACATTCCGCGGATGAAGTCGAACATCACGCGCGCCGTCGCGCACAGCCCGAAGCTCGCGCGGCTGGTCGCGGGGCGTGGCATGTACCTGCGCCACGACAGCGGGCTCGACGCGCGATTGCGCGAACTGGCGATCCTCCAGGTCGGCTATTCGACGCGTTCCGCCTACGAATGGGCGCATCACGTCGACGTCGCGCTGTCGTTCGGCGTGACCGAGGACGATATCCGCGCGATCGCGACCGAGACCGCGGGGGAAACCTCGCATCTGGAGCCGCTGGCGGTGGCCGTGCTGGCGGCGACGCGAACGCTGACCGACGACCTGATCCTGCCCCAGCCGCTGTTCGATACGTTGGCGGCGGCGCTGCCCACCGATCAACTCGTCGATCTGCTCGTCGCGATCGGGGAATATAACGGCCTCGTCCGGGTCATGGCGGCGATCGAGATCGATCTCGAGCCCGAATACGTCCGCTATCTCGACCGCTTCCCGCTGGCGTCCCCCTCCATTTCAGCAAAGGAATCCTGATGAAACTGTTGAGCTTCAAGATCGACGGGCGCGAAAGCTTCGGCGCGGTGGTCGGCGACGAGGTCGTCGATCTCGGCCGCCGGTTCGAGGGCCGCTTCGTGACCATCGTCGACGCGCTCAGGGCCGACGCGCTGGGCGAACTGGACCGGGCCGTCGCGGGCGCGACCGGCGATCACGCGCTGGCAGACATCGAGTTTTTGCCAGTGATCCCGAACCCGCCCAAGATCATCTGCATCGGCGTGAACTACGAGACGCACCGCAACGAGATCGGTCGCGATCCGAGCGCCAAGCCAATGGTGTTCGCGCGCTTTCCGATCAGCCAGGTCGGTCACGGCGAGCCGATGATCGCGCCGCCCGAATCCGGGACCTACGATTATGAAGGCGAGATCGCGGTCATCATCGGCAAGCCCGGACGGCGCATTTCGCAGGCGGATTGCTGGGACCATATCGCCGGTTACGCGCCGTATAACGACGGCAGCATCCGCGAATGGCAGCGCCATACGCCGCAGTGGGGGCCGGGCAAGAACTGGTACAAGACCGGCGCGTTCGGCCCGTGGATGACGACGCGCGGCGAGATCGCCGACGATCAGGATCTGCACCTGAAAACCCGCCTGAACGGGGTGGAGGTGCAGAATGCCAAGAGCAGCGACATGATCTTCAAGATCCCCGAGCTGATCGAATATTGCTCCACCTTCATCCCGCTGGAAGCGGGCGACGTCATCGTCACCGGCACGCCGGGCGGTGTCGGGGTTCGGCGGGAGCCCAAGTTGTTCATGAAGGACGGCGACGTGGTCGAGGTCGAGATCACCGAGGTCGGCGTCCTCAGCAACCCGATCAGGGCGGAAGCCGTCTGATCAAACGGCACGGCGGGCGGCGGTCAGCGTCGCCCGTCTCGCCGATGGTGCCACATCGGCGCGCCGGCGACCGGACTGCGGAAGCGCAGGACATGGTCCATCCGGATCGATCCGACGTAGAGCGTGCGGCGGTTCGGCCCGCCGAAGGCGATGCTCGCCGGGAAATCCAGCAGCGACGCGTCCGGATCCTCGTACAGGCATTGCGCGATACCGTCCGGCGCGATCCGGTAGAGGGCGTTGCGCGTGACCTCCGTCACCCATAGCCCACCCTCGACGTCCCAGGCGAGACCGTCGACGATGGCGTTCGCGAACAGCGGGTCGGGGCCGAACGGCATGGCCGGGCCCAGCGTGCCGTCGGCGCCGATCGCCATCCGCACGACCCGGCCGCGCGCGGATTCGGCCAGATAGGCCCATCGCATCGGGGGATCGATGCGCAGCTCGTTGGCGAAGCACAGGCCTTGGGCCATCAGCCGCGGGCCGTCGGCGCGCAGCGACAACACATAGCCGTCGGGGATCGGCGCATCGATCGCGCGCGAGCGCGGGACGGTTCGCGTCGAGACGGTGAGCCAGAGATCGCCGCGCGGGTCGCAATAGGGGAAGTTCACCGCGCCCAGCGGCTCGCCGTCGAACCGGTCGATCAACGGCATGCTGCTGCCGTCGGGTCGCAGGGCGTGCACCGTGCCGCTGTCGATGCCGGCGAGGATCAGCGTGCCGTCACGCCGTTGAGCCACGCCGTTGGTGGCGCCGCCGGGACAGGGAAGGTGCGTGCAGCGATCCATCGCGTCGATCCGAGTCACGCCGCCGCGCGCGTCGGAGACGAACACCGTGCCGTCGGCGGCGACGAGCACGCATTCCGGCCGGCGCAGGTCGCGCCCGATCCGGCCGGCGGGTTTCAGCAGCGCAGGCATCGCCGGCGTCAGCCGGCGCCGGCGAGCGGGATGGTGCGCGTCAGGGCGTCGAGCGCCTCGGCAGTGCGCGCCGTGCCGAAAATATAATGGTCCGGGCGGATCAGCACCGCCGCGGCATCGATGGTCGCGAGATAGTCGTGCGCCGCGTCGGTGACGATCACCACGTCCGCCCTCGACCAGATGACGCGCGTCGCCGGATCGACGGTGTCGACGATGTCGGGACGCGCGAGCAGCACGAAGCGCAACGGTGCGGCATCGTCGAGCAATGTGCCGTCGCCCAGCCGCGGCTGGGGCGCGAGCGTGCCGGCGAGCGGATCGGCCGTCGCCGCGTCGCCGCCGAGCCGCGGTCGGATCGGCACCAGCACCTGCGGTTGCGCCAGCAACGTCGCATCCCGCACGCGGGCACGATCGGGATCGCGTTCCTGGATGATCGCGCCGATCCGGTTGGCCTCGGCGATATAGTGGGTGACGTGGGGGGCGAGTTCGGCCTGATAGGTGTCCAGCAGCGCCGGCGTCGCGCGACCCTCGATCACCCAGGCCAGCTTCCACGACAGATTGGCGGCGTCACGCAGACCGGCGCACAGACCCTGGCCGAGAAAGGGGGGCGTTTGATGCGCGGCGTCGCCGGCGATCAACAGCCGGCCGCTGCGCCATCGCGATGCGATGACGGAATTGAAGGTATAGACCACCGCGCGCTCCAGCTCGGCATCGTCGGGCGCGAGCCAGCGGCCCAGCAGCGCATGCACGTTTTCCGGCCGGGCGAAGTCCGCGGGGTCGTCGCCGGGCAGCAGCATGACCTCCCAGCGCCGGCGTCGACCCACTGCCTCGATATAGGTGAAGGGGCGGGCGGGATCGCAATATTGCACCGTGCCTTCGGGAAGATCGGGGGCATCCGGGCGGAGAATGAGGTCGGCGACGAGCCATCGTTCGGACGGGGCGAGCGTCCGGGTTTCCGCCCCGATCGCCTGTCGCACGCGCGACCGGGCGCCGTCGCAGCCGACCGCATAGCGTGCCCGGATAGGCGCGAGCGCGCCATCGGGGGCGGACGTGGTGAGCGTGACGCCGTCGTCATCCTGGGCGATGCCGGTGACCGTCCAGCCGAGCCGCAGGTCGATGCCCGCCACGGTCGCGGCACGCGCGCGCAGTGCGGCTTCGAGATCGGGCTGGTGAAAGCGATTGCTGTCGCGCCAGCCATGGATCCCCGGCTCGACCGGGCGCGGCCAGTCGATCAGCATTGCGCCATCGGCATCCTCGAACCGCATGCGGCGATAGATGCCGAGATGCGGCGACAGCGCGTCGGCGGCGCCCGCGGTCTGCAGGATGCGCAAAGCCTCGCCGTCGATATGCGTGGCGCGCGGCAGGGGATAGGCCTCGGCGAACTGGTCCACCAGGACCACCCGCCGGCCTTGCCGCTCGAGCAGATTGGCCAGCGTTGCGCCGACCGGGCCACACCCGATGACGGCGACGTCGTAGATTGCGTTCATCGTTGCCCCGCGGCGATCCGAGGGCGTCAGAGCGTCGCGATGTCGCGCGCGACGTCGGCGCTCCATTGCCGCATCGGCGTGAAGCCGGGTGCCTTGCGACACATCGCCTCCGTCTGCGCGACGATCTCGTCTTCGGGCGCGGCGAGGTCGATCGTCGTGCGATGCGGCTGGGTGATGTACCAGGGCGTGTCGACATAGGCCTCGACGCGATTGCCGTCGGGATCGGGGAAATACACCGACCAGGCGATGCCGTGGGTCAGCGGTTCGAGGTTCGGCACACCCTCGTCGACCAGCTTCTTGTACACGCGCTGCAATTCGGCGAGCGTCTGCAGACGGAACGATAGCTGGTTCATCAGATGCTGGTCGCTGTCGGGCCGCCCGGTGACGAGCACGAGCTGGTGGTGCGACGTGGGGTCGGCGGTCAGGAACGCGATCGAACGGCTGTCGCTGCGCGCCTCGTCCGTCACCGCGAAACCGAAGATCTTCCGGTAGAAGGTCAGCATGCGGTCGAAATCGCTGACGTAAAGCCCGACGTGGCCAACTTCCATGACGTCTACCCTCCGGATGCGCGCAGATGCCCTCGGCACGTGCGTCTGATCGCGGCGAGCTAGGCGGGCGGGGAGGGCGGCGTAAATCCGCATCGGGATGGCGTCCGCGGGGTGAACCGCGGCCATCCGGCGGCGTCAGTCGCGCGCGTCGCGTTCGAGATTGCGTTCGATCTCGGTCTGCGCGCGCATCAATGCGGGGACGAACTGGTCGATCCCCTCCTGCACCTTGATCGCGCGCGAGATCCAGGCGACGTCGATACAGGCGAGCACGCGACCGCGGAAGCGGACGGGGGCGGCGATCGAGGTGACGTGCGGATAGGCCAGCCGCTGTTCGAGCGCATAGCCCTTCTCGCGCACCGTCGCGAGCTGCGCGCGCGTCTGCGTCCCCACCCGTGCCTCCGGATCGACCGGATCGCCGAACCGCTCGATATGGCGCAGGATCAGGTCCGTCTCCTGGTCGGGCGCGAACGCCAGATAGGCCCGTCCCAGCGCGCTCGTCAGCATCGAACGCGGTCGATCGTCGAAATTGCGCACGTCGATGCGGAACGGGTTTTCGAGGTGCATCGAGTCGCGACGGACCATCGCATAATCCTCGAACGTCGCGATCTCGCACGTCCAGACGACTTCCTTCTGCAACTCGGCCAGCGTCGGCGTCGCGGTCCACAGCGCCCAGGCGCGATCGGTGAGGCCATTCTCCAGCGCGCGCACCGCGAAGGTCGGGTGATAGACCTTGTCCCCGTCGACGGAGACCAGACCGCTGGCGACCAGCGTTTCGAGAATGCGGTAGACGGTGGGACGCGACAGGCCGAGTTCGTTGGCGATCTGCTGGCAGGTCGTGCCGCCGGTGTCGCTGACGATGCGCAGCGCGCTTATCCCCCTGAACAGGGCGCGGATATTCTCGTTCATCACGTGGATGTAAGCCTCCGCCCGAGCCGAGACCAGACGAAACCGGGATACACCAGGCGGACGTTGCCGCGGAGGCATTGGCGTTGCCGCACGCGCGCCAGCACAGCGGGGGACAGGTGTCGGACCACGGCACGACGGGCTCGATTGGAGGGGCGACGTGACCAACTTGGACCCCTCGCGGGCCTCGGACCCCTCGCGCGGCAAGGGCTTCGGCTGGCGGCTGCGGCTGGGCATGTTGCTGCCGTCGAGCAATCCGGTCGCCGAGCCCGAGATCACGCGCATCCTGCCCTCCGGCGTCTCGCTCAACACGACGCGGTTGAAGCTGGCGGGCAGCACGCGCGAGGACCTTCTCGGCATGACCGAGGGCGTCGAGGCGGCGGTCGGCCTGCTGAGCGACGCCGGGATCGATCGGCTGCTGTTCAACTGCACCGCGGTCTCGACGTTCGACCCGGAGATGGGAGAAGCGTTGCGATTGCGCATGGAGGCGGTCGCCGGACGCCCGGCGATCAGCACCGCCGATGGCATCGTCGCGGCGATCAGGGCGCTGGGAGCGCGCCGCGTCATGATGATCTCGCCCTATATCGCGCCGGTCGTCGAGCGCGAGGTGGCGTTCCTCCGGCATTGCGGCGTCGAGGTCGTCCACGCCTCCGGCATGGGGTTGAAGGAGGGGCGCGCGATGTCCTCGGTCGAGCCCGGCGAATGGTATCGGCAGGCGATGGACCAGGCCGGCAGCGGCGCGGACCTGTGCTTCCTCAGCTGCACCGCGATCCGCGTCTTCGGCATCATCGCCGACCTCGAACGCGACCTCGGCATGCCGGTGATGACCAGCAACCAGGCGATGATCTGGTGGTGCCTGCGCGAGGCGGGCGTCCGCGATCCGCTGCCGTCGCTCGGCCGGCTCGCCGCATGACCCGCCCCCTGGAGGAGTTTCGATGAGCATTCGCGGCAAGGCCCATATCGCCGGGGTCTTCGAACATCCCGGACGCGATCTGCCCGATCATTCGGTGCAGCAGATCCATGCCGAATGCGCGATCGGCGCGCTGGCCGATGCCGGGCTGTCGATCCGCGATGTCGACGGCTATTTCTCGACCGGGCAACTGGGCTTCGGCGGCGTCTCGCTGACCGAATATCTCGGCCTGGCGCCGCGCTATGTCGATGCGACGTTCGTCGGCGGCTCGTCCTATCTGTCGCACGTCGGCCATGCGGCGGCGGCGATCGCGGCGGGCAAATGCCGCGTCGCGCTCATCACCCAGGGCGCCAAGGTGCGCGGCGTCATCCGCGGCAACAAACATACCGCCGACACACCGGAATTTCCGTTCGAGACGGTATATGGCGAGACCAATGCGGGCATCTATGCGCTCGCCGCGCGGCGCCACATGCACGACTATGGCACGACCGCGGCGCAGCTCGCCGCCGCCAAGGTCACCGCCTCGGAATATGCGCAACACAATCCCGCTGCGCTGCTCAGGAAGCTGGTCACGGTCGACGACGTCGTCCATTCGCCGATGATCGCCGACCCGCTGCACCGGCTCGACTGCTGCGTCGTCACGGATGGCGGTGGCGCGATCGTCGTCGTCGCGCCAGAGATCGCGCGCAGCCTCCAACGCCGCTCGGTGACGGTCCTTGGCCATGGCGAGGCGATCCGGCATGGCGGTCGCGGCGCCATCGACTTCACCAGTACCGGCGCGACGATATCGGGGCCGAGCGCCTTGGCCGAGGCGGGCGTCGCGCTGGCCGACATCGATTATGCGTCGATCTACGATTCCTTCACGATCACCGTCATCATGACGCTGGAAGACCTCGGCTTCTGCAAGAAGGGGGAGGGCGGTGCGTTCGTCGCCAGCGGCGCGCTGCGCCGCGACGGTGCCATTCCCGTCAACACCGACGGCGGCGGGCTGTGCAACAACCATCCCGGCTATCAGGGCGGTATGGTCAAGATCGTCGAGGCGGTGCGGCAGCTGCGCGGCGAGGCCCATGCCGAAACGCAGGTGCGCGACTGCGAACTGGCGATCGCGCACGGCACCGGCGGCGGCATGTCGCGGCAAGCCAGCGTCTCGCTGATACTCGGACGGGAGGACGCATGATGGCCGATCCAACGACACGCGCCGGCCTGCCGACGCCGGCGCCCTATGTCTCGCCCGAGACCCGGCCGTTCTGGTCGGCGGCGAAGGCGGGCCGTCTGGTCCTGCCGTTCTGCACCGGATGCGGCGTGGCGATCTGGTATCCCAAGGCGTTCTGCAGCGCCTGCGGGTCGATGCACGTCGATTGGCGCGAGGCGTCGGGCCTCGCCACCGTCTACAGCCACAGCCACGTCCATCGCGGCGAGGGCGCCTATCGCGAAGCCGGCAGTTTCGTTCTCGCCCTTGTCGACCTCGACGAGGGGCCGAGGGTGCTGACCAATATCGTCGACATCGACCCTGCCGACGTCGCGATCGGGCAGCGGGTGCAGGTCGTGTTCCACGACGCGGGCGACGAGGCATCGCTGCCCCGGTTCGCGCCGATGGCGCCGGCCCGGGCCGCGGCAGTCCACGATTGAACGAATCCCCAAAGGAGAAGTGACGTGAAGATATCCCAGTCGATCAAGCTCGCGGCGCCGGCCGATACGGTGTGGACCTACGTCCGCGATTTCTACAATTTCGAGGAATGGCAGCCGCACATCGTCTCCACCGAAAAGGGCGAGAAGGATGGCGAGCGCGTCGTCAAGATGGCGCGCGGCAACACCGTGCTCGATCGCATCGCGACGCTGGACGACGACCAGCGCATCCTCGCCTATGAAATGGTGCCCGACCAGATCCTGCCGCCCGGCGTGCCGCGCCTCGAGGGGTTCCTCGCGACGTTCAAGGTCAACGCGGCGGGCGAGAGCTCGCAGGTCGACTACAGCATCGCGGTCGAGATCCCCGATGCCATGAAGGAGATGGCCGAGAAGGGCATCGGCGGCGATATCGCCGGCGCGCTCAAGGGGCTCGCCGACAAGTTCGGCACGGCCTGACATCGCTGCGACACGGATCGGACGAATGACCGATCGTCCGGTCCGTGTACATCGATCTTATCGAGTTAATACAACGACATAAGCCACTTGTGCGGATGACGGCGGGTTCCCCGGCGTTTGTGGCCCGCCCGTCGCCATGCTAGTCTCTCCGCCATAAAAGAACCTGGAGAGGTTATGACATACAAGCATATCCGGTCACTCTCGCGTGGCATCGAGGTCTTGCGCTATTTGAACACCGTCGATGGTGCGCATCCCAGCGACATCTGCCGCAGCCTCGATCTGCCGCGCCCTACCGTTCACCGCATCCTCGAAACGCTCGGCGAGCTCACCCTGATCTATCAGGGGCCGTTCTCGCGCGAATTCCGCGTGTCGCCGAAGGTGCGCGAGCTCGCGCAGTCGCGCGACCAGTTCGGCCTCATCCGCCACGCGGCATGGCCGGCGATGCACGCGCTGACCTCGCAGGTCGTCTGGCCTTCGGACATCGCCGTGCCGCAGGACCATGCCATGCTGATCGTCGAATCGACGCACCGGATCAGCTCGATGTCCGCCGATATCGGCATGATCGGGCAATCGCGGCCGATGCTCGTCAGCCCGCTCGGCCTCGCCTATCTGAGCCATTGCGGCGATGCGGCGCGCGACGCGATACTCGACGATCTCTATGCCACCGCCACGGCGGACGATGCGTTCGCGGACCGGGCGACGATCGAACGCGCGCTTGGCGACGGACGGCGTGACGGCTTCGTCATCTGCCACGATCTCGCGCATCGCCGGTGCGCGAGCATGGCGGTGCCGGTCCGCGTCGGCGGCGACGTCGTCGCCTGCATGAACGTCGTCTGGCATGCCGCCGAACTGACGTTCGACGAGGCGCGCGACCAGCTCGGCGGACCGCTCATGGCGGCGCGCGACCGGGTGGAGGAAAGCCTGCGCGACTTGATCCCCGCCGCCGCCCCCGGTCCGGACGGCGGACCGGGCTGGGCGCGGCTCGCCGCCTGACGCCGTACACCAGCCGGACGGCCGGGGCGTGGCCATTGCTGGCCGGCGCCCCGGATGGACAGGTCGTCGCCGACCCTCACGCAAAGGATATGTTCGGTGAAGACTCTCGGTTTTCTAGGTGCAGGCCGTCTTGCACAGATGCTGGCGCCCAAAGCCGGCAAGGCCGGCTGGCGGGTGATCCTGTCGAATTCGCGCGGACCGGATACGCTGAAGGCGCTGGTCGACGGTATCGATGGCGACGTCGTCGCGGCGACTCCGGCGGACATGCTCGCACAGGCCGATATCGTGCTGCTGGCGATCCGCTGGCCCCAGCTGGCCGCGGCGACCGACGGCCTGTCGTGGCAGGGCCGGATCGTGATCGACGCGACCAACAATCGCCTGGGGCCGACGCCGTTGGACGTGATCGATATCGGCGGCGCGCTGTCGAGCGATATCGTCGCGGACCACGTTCCGGGCGCACGTCTGGTCAAGGCCTTCAACCATGAGCCGATCTTCCTGTTCGACAAGGCATTGCCGCCGCAGGACGATGCCAAGGTCCTGTTCCTGGCCGGTAGCGATGCCGAGGCCAATGCCGCGGTCGCCGCACTGATCCGCGACCTCGGTGCCGAGCCGGTCGATCTCGGCCCGATCGATCAGGGTGGCAAGCAGATCGCGATGGGCGGTCCGCTGACCAACAAGATGAAGCTGTTCACGGTCGAGGAGGCGGCGTCCGCAAAGACGCCCGCCTGATCAACCGGCGAAGGGTGAGGGTGTCGCGGGCAGCGGGTTGCGCGCGACATTCATCACCATCGCCAGCAACGCATAATAGCCGCATACCGAACACAGATCGATCACCCCCGCCGCGCCGAGCAGGTGGGCGACCGGCGCATAGATGGTGTCGTCGACGCTGC
The DNA here is from genome assembly GCF_000764535.1 of Sphingomonas taxi. Lineage (NCBI taxonomy): Bacteria > Pseudomonadati > Pseudomonadota > Alphaproteobacteria > Sphingomonadales > Sphingomonadaceae > Sphingomonas > Sphingomonas taxi. The sequence goes on from NZ_CP009571.1 coordinate 3,631,568, forward strand.
CCGACCGATGCAATTGGCGGCAGAATTCCAGCACCATCGCTTCCTCTGGCGTCAGTCCGGCCACGTCCGTCCCCGCCGCCAGCGTCGCGATCGCGCTGGCGCTGACGCCCGCCGTCGCGGCCAGCGCGGCATGGACGGTCCATTCGTAATCCTGTCGCCAGTGGCGCGCGGTCGCCAGGATCGCCAGTTCGCGCAGATTGGCCGGGATCGGGCTTTCGAAGCGCAGATAGGCGCCGAGCCCCTGTGCCGCCGCAAACGCCCCCGGACTGTTCAGCAGGACCGCGAACGGCCCGCGCACCGACCCGCGTGGTCCCGCGGCGACGACGGCCGCGGCGTCGCGCTGCGCCGGCGTCATCGCCTCCGGATCGACCGCCGCGATCCGTGGTGTCGTCTCGTCGCGCATGGCCGTCCCTCCCGCTTGGTATCGCCATGTCCATGCGCTCGGGCCGCCGGCGAGGGAAGCCAAACGAGGTACGCGGAGCGGACGGGCGACGGTGTCGCGTTGCCGGCCGGTGCCGGTCGATCCACACACGCTGCATCTGTCATCTAGAAGTGGGTATCCCGTGGCAACTCTCCTGAAAGACGTGTCCTCGGCCGCTGCCGGCCTGCCGCAGCCCGAGCCTGACCTTACGTCGGCGGAGATCGTCCGGCGCGCCAGCGCGCTTCGCCCGCTCCTGCTGGCCGACCAGGCCAATGTCGAAGCCCGCGGGACCTATTCGGACGAGATGCATCAGCGATTCCGCGATGCCGGCCTGTACCGCATCCTCCAGCCCCGGATGTATGGCGGTTACGAATTCGACCTCACCGTGTTCGCCCGCGTGGTGATGGAGATCGCCCGCGGCTGCCCCAGCACCGGCTGGGGCTTTTGCCTCGCCTCGGCGCATGCGCTCAATGCCGCCGCGCTCTATTCGAAGGCGGGGCAGGACATTCTGTTCGGCGCCGACGGTCATTTCGCCGCATCGGCCCGCGGCGTGCCGAGCGGCACCGCGACCGAAACGCCCGAAGGCTGGGTCGTCAACGGCCAGTGGGATTATTGCTCCGGTTCGCCGCACAGCAGCCATGCGATGTTCGGCGTGCGGCTGATCCCGCTGGGCGGCGCGCCGGTCGGCCCGCCGATGTTCGGCACGGTGACCGTCCCGCGCGAACAATGGGCGATGCTCGACAATTGGCGCGGTTTCATCGGGTTGCGCGGCAGCGGGTCGAACAGCATCCGGGTCGAGGATGCGCTGGTCCCCGATGCGCTGGTCAGTCGCCAGAACTTCTTCTCGATCAACATCGATGGCGGCACCGTCGGTTACCACCTGCACGGCAACGCGATGTATTCCGGGCGCATGTTCGGCTTTTTCCAGACCGAGATCACCTCGATCCTGGTCGGCATCGGGTTCGCCGCGCTCGACGAGTTCGAGCTGATCCTGAAGAAGAAGGCCGAGGGGCCGGCGGGTCCTCCGGGCGCGCCGGGCAGCGGCGTTGACGACCTGCTGCGGCCCTATGGCCTCGCTGCCGGCCTGCTGGAGGCGGCGCGCAATGCGGTCATCTCGGGTGCGCAATCCTACCTCGATTATTGTGCGGCCGGCGTCGAGGACGCCGCCGCTTATGCGGAGATCGACGACATGCGGATCCAGGCCGGTTTGCAGCAGGCCGCACGCATGGCCGGGGAAGCGATCGATCTGTTGTACACCGCCGCCGGGACGAGCACCTCGGCGAAGGACGGCAACCGGTTGCAGCGCTACTTCCGCGACATATCGATGGCGCGGACCAATCCCGGCCTTGCCTACGAGCGGACCGCGGTGATGCTGGCCCGCCGGACGGTCGCGGAGCGGATCGCGCCGGACAGCGCGGCTCCCGGCGGCCCGCGTCCGGACGGTGCGCCGGTCGGCGCTCCCCCGCCCGGTGCCGCACCGGTCGCGCGTTGACCGCCGTCTGACCCCGCGAACGATCCTCCTCACCGTTCCGGGATCATGATGCACGCACGCTCGCCTTCCTTTTCCCCGTGGCGCGGCCCCTTCCTGAAGGTCTGGCTGTTGCGTGCATGTTCAACGCTGGGGGGGCAGGTGCTGGCGTTCGCGGTGACGCTGCGGCTGTACGAGGCGAGCGGCTCGGCGCTCGACCTCGGGCTGGTCGGACTGGTGCAGTTCCTGCCGGGTTTCGCGCTGGCCATTCCGGCGGGACAGCTCGTCGACCGGTTCGCCCCCGCGCGGGTCGCGATCGGCGTCCAGTCGGTGAACGCGCTCGCCGCCGCGATGCTGCTGGTGCCGGGATTGTCCAAGGACGGCCTGACGGCGCTGCTCTTCGCCGCGGCGCTGGCGACCGGGGCGACGCGGGCGTTCGACCATCCCGTCAACACCGCCCTGCTGCCCAGCGTCGTGCCCGATCGCCATGTCGCGCGCGCCGTCGCCTGGACGACGTCGATCGCCAAGATGGGGACGCTCGCCGGGCCGATCCTCGGCGGCATGCTCTATGCGCTGTCGCCGGCGGCCGATTACGCCGTCGCCTGCGGCCTGTTCCTGCTCGGAATCGTCGCGGCCGGGACCATCCCCGCCATCGTCCGCAGCGCGACTGCCCCGGCGCTCGATCTCCGGGCAGCCTTCGCCGGTTTCTCGATCATCCGCCGCGACCGGGTGCTGGGCGGGGCGATGCTGCTCGACATGGTTGCCGTGCTGCTCGGCGGTGCCACCGCGCTGCTGCCGGTGTTCGCCAAGGACGTACTGCACGTCGGTGCGGCGGAGCTCGGCATCCTGCGCGCGGCACCGGCGGTCGGTGCGGTGCTGACCGGATTGTGGCTCGCGCGCCATCCGGTCGAACGCCATGCCGGGCGCGTGCTGGTCGCGACGACGCTGCTGTTCGGGGCGCTGACCTGCGGCTTCGGGCTGACGCAGAGCCTCGTCCCGGCCTGCGCTTTGTTGTGCGGGATCGGCGCGGCAGACATGATCAGCATCCATATCCGCAGCGCGCTGGTGCAATTGCGCACGCCGCCCGAGCTGCGCGGCCGGGTGGGGGCGGTCAACGGCCTTTTCATCAGCAGCTCGAACCAGATCGGCGCGTTCGAATCGGGAGTGACCGCTTATTGGTTCGGGCTGGTGCCGGCGATCCTGCTCGGCGGTGGTGCGACGATCGCGGCCACCGCGGCGATCGCGCGCCTGTTCGCACCGCTGCGCCGGGTCGACCGGCTGGCGGACACGCCCGCTCCGCCGGCACGGCCCCGACAGCGGCAACCGGTATGACCCCTCTTGCATGAAGGCAGGCCTATGTTCTGGCGCGACCAGTCTCCGACGATACGGGCACATGACGGCCGGCACTCGCGCATCCAGTCGCGGTTCGTGCTGTTCGGGATGATCCTGTCGGCCAAACATTCGAACGACGGCATGGGCGTCGTGCCGCGCGACCGGCCCACCGGGACGGATACGCCCGGCAGAGGGATCGACTGACGTGAGCGACGATGCCATGGACGCGATCACCGCCCGCGCGCTGCGCAGCGTCGAGGGCGCGGCATCGCCGCGCGCGCGGCAGGTCAGCGAGGCGCTCATCCGCCATCTCCACGCCTTCGTGCGCGAGGTCGCGCCGACCGAGCAGGAATGGATGGCGGGGATCGCCTTCCTGACCCGGACGGGCCAGATGTGCAGCGACAGTCGACAGGAATATATCCTGCTGTCCGACGTGCTCGGCGTGTCGATGATCGTCGATGCGATCAACAACCGACTGCCGGCCGAGGCGACCGAGACGACGGTGTTCGGCCCATTCTATGTGCCGCCGCCCAGCTTCCCGTCGGGCGCCGACATGCGCGGCGATCTGGCGGGCGCGTCGCTGTTCATCTCGGGCGTCGTCCGTGCCGCCGACGGATCGCCGATCGCGGACGCGACGATCGACATCTGGCACGCCGATGCGGAAGGCTTCTACGACGTGCAGAAGCAACACGACCGTCCGGGGCTCGCCGCGCGCGGCCGCTTCCGGAGCACGGCGGATGGCGGGTTCAGCCTGTGGACGGTTCGGCCGACCGCCTATCCAATCCCCGACGACGGCCCGGTCGGCGACCTGCTGAAGCTGCAGGGGCGCCACCCCTACCGGCCCGAGCACGTCCATTTCATGGTCAGCGCGCCGGGCTATCGCAAGCTGGTGACGCATCTGTTCGCTGCCGGCGATCCCTATCTTGATTCGGACGTGGTGTTCGGCGTCAAGCCGTCGCTGATCCGGCCGATCGTCGTCCATCCCGCCGGGCCGGGACCTGACGGCGGCATGCGGACCGGACCCTGGCACGAACTACGTGCGGACGTCGTGCTCGCACCGGAATGAACGGCCGCCCGCGGGCGGCGGGGACACGTGGCGGACATCGGCGGCGGGGAAATTGTGATCGCCCGGGAACAAGCGATAACCCGGGTCCAGACGATCGGCGGGCGATCTCGACATCGGTCCAGACGCGATTTCCGACGTACAGGAGAGCATGATGTCCGCCTCGACCGTAGCGATGATCGATCCGGCGAGTTTTCGGAAGGTCCTGGGCGCCTATCCGACCGGCGTGTGCGTGATCACCTCGGCGAAGGACGACACGCGGTTCGGCCTCGCGGTCGGGTCGTTCACCTCGATCTCGCTCGATCCGCCGCTCGTCGGCTTCTTTCCCGGCAAGACGTCGTCCAGCTGGCGCAGCATCGCCGACAGCGGACGCTTCTGCGTCAACGTGCTGGGGGCGGATCAGCTCGACATCTGCCGCCGCTTCGCGTCGAAGATGGAAAACAAGTTCGCCGACCTGTCGCACGGGTCGAGTCCGGCGGGATTGCCGCTGATCGACGGCGCGCTCGCCTGGATCGACTGCCGGGTCGAATCGGTGTTCGAACTCGGCGACCATTATCTGGTCGTCGGCGCGGTCGACGATCTCAGTTGCGCGGATGCGGGCGATCCGCTGATCTTCCTGCGCGGCGGATATCACAACGTCCGGGCGATCGACGCGGTCGGCGCATGACATCGCCGGCCGATCCCCAGCGTCCCGACCGCCGCGGCGACGGCGCCATGCGGTCGGGCCGGCGCATCCCGGTCGCCACCCCCGACGAGATCATCGACGAAGCCCGCAACGGCCGCATGTTCATCCTGGTCGACGACGAGGATCGCGAGAATGAGGGCGATCTGATCATCCCGGCGCAGATGGCGACGCCCGAGAAGATCAATTTCATGGCGCGTCACGGGCGCGGGCTGATCTGCCTCGCCATCACCAAGGCGCGCGTCGATCATCTCGGTCTGGGTCTGATGACGCGGCAGAACGGCACCCGGCACGAGACGGCGTTCACCGTCTCGATCGAGGCGCGCGACGGCGTGACGACGGGCATCTCCGCCGCCGACCGGGCGCGTACGGTGGCGGTGGCGATCGATGCGGGCAAGGGCGCAGACGAGATCGTGACCCCCGGCCACGTCTTTCCGCTGGTCGCGCGCGACGGCGGCGTGCTGGTGCGTGCGGGGCATACCGAGGCGGCGGTCGACGTGTCGCGACTGGCGGGGCTCAATCCGTCGGGCGTGATCTGCGAGATCATGAACGAGGATGGCACGATGGCGCGGCTCGACCAGTTGCTGCCCTTCGCCGAGCGGCACGACCTCAAGATCGGCACGATCCGCGATATCATCGCCTATCGCCGGCGCTTCGACCGCGTCGTCGAACGCGTCGCGAGCAAGGCGTTCGATTCGGCCTATGGCGGCGATTGGCAGCTCCTGACCTATCGCAGCAAGGTCGACGGGTCGGAGACGCTGGTGCTGCAGAAAGGCGCGGTCGCGGCGGACGGCGAGACGTTGGTGCGGATGCATACCGCGTCGCTGCTGTCCGACCTGCTGGGGGAACAGGGCTCGCGGACCCGTGCCATCCCGCAGGCGATGGAGCAGATCGCGCGGGCCGGGGCGGGCGTCATCGTCCTGATCGTGCCGCGGACCGAGCGGGGCGTACCACTGCCCGCGACGCGCGAATCCGACCCCGATATCGACCCGCGATCCTATGGCGTCGGCGCGGAGATCCTCGCCGATCTCGGCGTGCACGATCTCGTGCTGCTCACCAGCTCGCCGTCGCCGCAACTCGTCGGGCTGGAGGCGTTCGGATTGCGGATCGTCCGGCAGCAACCGTTCGATTTCCCGAAATGACCGGCGCCGACGCGTTGGGCGTGGAGGACACGCACGGCATCCTGGCGCTGCCCGGCCAGACGCTCATCGCGTCGAGCGAGGGGCTCGGCTGGCGGACGCTGTTCGCCTCGCGGCAGATCGAGCAGCCCTATACCGGCTATTTCGGGGCCTGCGCGGATCATCTGATCGTCATGCATCTCAGCGGCCCGGTTCGGATCGAACGCGACTTCAGCGGCGAGCGGGCCTGTGCGAAGGTGCAGCGCGGCGGCCTGTTCATCCTGCCGGCCGGGCGCGATTTCGGCGTTTCGCTGGACGGCACGCTCGAGACGATCCACATCTACGTGCGCGGCACGATGCTCGATGCGGCGGCGCGCGAACTGGGGGTCGATCCCGCCACGCTCGCGATCATGCCGGGGCTCGGTGTCCACGATCCGGTGATCGAGCAGATGGGGACCGTCTGCTGCACGATGCTGGCCGAGCGCCAGTCGGGCTTCTTCGCCGATGCGGTGGCGCGGATCCTCGCGGCGCGGATCGTCTCCGCGCATTCGAGCGCGATGCACGCGGCATCGGCGTCGGCCGCCGGGTTGAGCAGCGACCAGATCGATGCCGTCCGCGATCTCGTCCACCGGCATATCGAAGAGGCGATCACGGTCGATTCCCTGGCGCTGGCGGCGGGTCTCCCGCCGGGGCAGTTCGCGCGCCGGTTCAAGCACACGACGGGACGCTCGCCCTATCAGTTCGTCATGGACGCGCGACTGGATCTGGCGCGCGACCTGCTGTTGCGCGGCGCGGCCATCGCCGAGGTCGCGGTGCAGACCGGCTTTACGCATCAGGAGCATCTGACGCGGATGTTCGGCCGGCGCTTCGGGATGACGCCGGGCCGGTTCCGCTCGGCCGCCATGCACTGACACTGCCGGATCATGCAGAGGAAAACCCGTATCGTGCAGGACGGGCCTCGGCATCCCCCGGTATCGTCTGTTCGGATCAATCGCGCGCGACGCGAAGATGCAGGAGTTGGATATGGACGGTGTCGTAACCCAGTTCGGGAGCTTGCGCGACTATCGCAAGGGCGGGGTCGAGATCATCGACGACAACCCCAAGAACTACGTCTTTTCGAACGTGTTCGAGGTCGCCGACACCTCGGCGCCGTACGAGCGCGTCGCGGTCGGCAAGAATTTCGAATATGTAATCGAAACCGCCCGCGCCGAGGGCGTCTCCGGCTGGTTCGGCTGCGCCCATGACGAATTCGTGCTGTGCATGGACGGCGCGGTCGAGGTCCATTTCGTCAAGCTCGACGACCCGGACGCCGTGGTCGATCCGGAGGGCGAGGGCGCGGTGGCGCTCGGCGACGCGATCCCCGCAGGGCGAAAGATGGGGCGCGTCGTGCTCGGCCGCGGCCATATGGCGATGCTGCCGGTCGGCGCCGCCTATCGGTTCCAGGCGGACACGCCGTCCGTCATCCTGTTCCAGACCATCGAAGGTGCCGTCACCGTCCATAAATGGGCGACGATCTGCCAGACCGAAGCCGCCTGAGCTTCAGAGGAGAATATCGAAATGGCCATGTCCGAAGCGCTGTTCGCAACCCAGCCGTCGACCGAAGGACTGCGCAGCGATGTCGCCGTCCTGTCGACCAACAACCAGACCGGCTATCGCGCCTTCAAGGCGGGCAGCTTCGAATTCAGCCGCGACGAATATTTCGCGCGGCTGGCATGGCCGGGCGGGACGCACATCCTGCCGATCGACGTGTTCCTGCGCGCCATGATGCGCGACGTCGCCTGGGGCTTCTTCTACGGCGTGGTCAATTTCGACGGCGTGTTCGGGACGATCAACCATTATGGCGAAGTCACCGTGTTCGCGGGTCGTTTCAACGACGCCTATACCGCCGCGGGCCGCGATTACGAGGAACGCTTCGCCGCCGGAGTGCTGATGGGGGTGTTCAAGGATATCCTGTCGGACTGGACCAACAGCGGGTTCGATCCCTTCGCCGCGCCGATGGAAACCGGAACGCCATGGGGCATCAAGAACGGCGACAATGACGAGGCGATCACGCGCCAGCGCGTCACCGCGCGCCGCATGGTCGGGCTGCCCGGCGATACGCCGGTGCGTTCCGATGCCAACGGTTTTCCGGTCAACCGCCAGTTCGCCGACGTCGCGCAGGATCAGCCGCTCGTCGAGGCCGAACCCGGCTTCGAGCATGAGGTGAGCGCCTACAATCTGTTCGGCTATCTCTCGCGCAGCGACGTGACGTGGAATCCCAGCGTCTGTTCGGTGGTGGGCGACAGCCTATTCTGCCCGACGTCGGAGGAGTTCATCCTGCCGGTCGAACATGGCAACGACCGCTGCGAATGGTTCCTGCAACTGTCCGACGAGATCACCTGGGACGTGAAGGACAAGGATACCGGCAAGCCGCGGGCGCGCGTCCTCGCCCGTGCCGGCGACATCTGCTGCATGCCCGCCGACATCCGCCATCAGGGCTATTCGACCAAGCGGTCGATGCTGCTGGTGTGGGAGAACGGGTCGAGCAGGATCCCCGAGATGATCGCCAACGGTACGGCGCCCGTCGTCGCCGTCGATTTCTGAAGGTATCTGCGTGACGGGTCTACAGACGAAGCTGCTGATCGGCGGCAAATGGGTCGACGGCGTCGAGGGCGGGACGATCCGCGTCGACAATCCGTACGACGGCGCGCTGCTGGCCGAGGTCGCCGAAGCGACGGCGGCCGACGTCGATCTCGCCGTGGAGGCTGCCCGTGCCGCCTTCCCGGCGTGGAGCGCACTGGCCGCGCATGAGCGCGGCCGGCTGCTGCTGAAACTGGCCGACGCGATCGAGGCGGATGCCGCCAACCTCGCGCGGCTCGAGGCGATGGACACCGGCCATCCGATCCGCGACTGCCTGTCGCTCGACGTGCCGCGCACGGTGCTGTGCTATCGCTACTTCGGCGGCATGGCGGACAAGCTGGAAGGATCGGTCATCCCGGTCGACGCCGGCTTCCTGAACTATGTCGAGCGCGAGGCGATCGGCGTGGTCGGCGCGATCGTACCGTGGAATTTCCCGCTGATGTTCACCAGCTGGAAAATGGGACCGGCGCTCGCCGCTGGGAACACGATCGTCATCAAGCCGTCCGAGATCACGCCGCTGTCGACGCTGCGCATCGGCGAGCTGATGCAGCAGGTCGGCATCCCCGACGGCGTGGTGAACATCGTCACCGGCTACGGCCACACCGCGGGGCAGCGGATCGCCGAGCATCCCGGCATCGGCAAGGTGGCGTTCACCGGATCGACCAATACCGGGCGGACGATCGTCCATGCCTCCGCCAGCAATCTGAAGAAGGTGCAACTGGAGCTGGGTGGCAAGGGGGCGAACATCGTCTTCGCCGACGCCAATATCCCCGCGGCGGTCGGCGGCGCGGCCTTCGCGATCTTCCACAATCAGGGGCAAGCCTGTATCGCCGGTTCGCGGCTCATCATCCACGAAGACGTGGTCGACGACTTTCTCGACCGGTTCGCGACGCTTGCCCGATCGATCCGACTGGGCGACCCGCTCGATCCGGAGACGGAGATGGGGCCGCTGACCTCCCGCCTGCATCAGCAGCGCGTCCTGTCCTATGTCGAGGTCGCGCGTGAACAGGGGGGCGAGATCGTCACCGGCGGTCGCCAACCCGATGGCGAGGACTATGCCAAAGGGTGTTTCGTCGAACCGACGATCGTCCGCGCCCGGCCCGGCGACCGCGTCGCGCAGGAGGAGGTGTTCGGCCCGTTCGTCACCGTGCTGACCTTCCGCACCGACGAGGAGGCGCTCGCGATCGCCAACGGCACCGAATATGGCCTCGGCGCCGGCCTGTGGACCAGCGACCTGACGCGGGCGCACCGCATCGCCCGGCGGCTGCATGCCGGCATGGTCTGGATCAATTGCTACAAGCGCGTCCATCCCGCTTCGCCGTTCGGCGGCATGGGCCAGTCGGGCTATGGCCGCGAAATGGGTTTCGAGGCGATGCGCGAATATACCGTGCCGAAATCGGTATGGGTCAATGTCGACGCCCAGATCCCGCCCTTCTACCGGCGATGAGCGTCCAGACCTTCCGCTATGAGGGCCTGCCCGGGCGCGTGCTGTTCGGGCGGGGGGTGACCGCGCAACTGGCCGACGTCATCGGTCAGGTCGGCGGCACGCGCGCGCTGCTGCTCTCCACCGCACAGCAGGCGGATCAGGCGCGGACGCTGGCCATGCACGCCGGCGCGCTGATCGTCGGGCATTTCGCCGAGGCGACGATGCATACGCCGGTGGAGGTGACCGCGCGCGCGCTGGCGATGCTGAACGACCTGGATGCCGATTGCGTCGTCGCGATCGGCGGCGGTTCGACGATCGGGCTCGGCAAGGCACTGGCGCTGCGCACCGACGTGCCACAGGTCGCGGTCGCCACCACCTACGCGGGGTCGGAAATGACCCCGATCCTCGGCGAGACGGCGGGCGAGCGCAAGACGACGCAACGCACGCTCAACGTCTTGCCGGAGGCGGTGATCTACGACGTCGACCTGACGCTCGACCTCCCGGTCGCGATGACGGCGACCAGCGGGCTGAACGCGATCGCGCATGCGGTCGAGGGGCTGTACGCGCGCGACACCAATCCGGTGATCGGTCTGTTCGCGGAGGAGGCGGTCGGCGCCTTCGCCGCGGCGCTCCCCCGGTTGATCGACACGCCGCGCGATCCGGAGGCACGAGCGGAGGCGTTGCGGGCGGCGTGGTTGTGCGGCATGGTCCTCGCGACGACGTCGATGTCGTTGCACCACAAATTGTGCCACACGCTGGGCGGCGCGTTCAACCTGCCGCATGCCGAGACGCACAGCGTGGTCCTGCCCCATGCGCTCGCCTATAACGCACCCGCCGCGCCCGCCGCGATGGCCGCGCTGCGCCGTGCGTTCGGTGGCGAGGATCCCGTGACGGCGCTGGTCGCGCTGGCGCGGCGGATTGGGGCACCGACCGCATTGCGCGACATCGGCATGCCGGCGGACGGGATCGACCACGCCGCCGACGAGGCGTTGCGCAATCCCTATTGGAACCCGCGGGCCGTCGAGCGCGACGGGGTGCGCGCGCTGATCGCGCGTGCCTATGCCGGCGACCCGCCGGCAGCCTGAGACGCAGCGATGGCCACCCCGACCGACGACGGCTGGCGGCTGCGGCCCAATGCGCCGGCATCGGGCCGCGTGCTGGGCGATGCGGCACTCGTCGCAGAGGGGCAGGCGCGACGGTTCGCGTTCGGTCGCGGGCGCAGCGCCTTCGGCATGTTCGTCGTGCGCCGCGACGGCCGCTATTTCGGCTATCTCAACCTCTGCCCGCATTATTCGCTGCCGCTGAACCACCAGGCCGACCGGTTCCTGAACGACGGACAGATCGAATGCGTCCAGCATTTCGCCCGGTTCGCGATCGAGGACGGCCGTTGCCTGTCCGGGGCGTGCGAGGGGGAGGGGCTGTGGCGCATTCCGGTGATCGTGACGCCGGACGGTCAGCTGGCGATCGCGTGACCGACCGGTTCCTGTTCCACGCGGTCGATCGCCCCGGCACCGCCGCCTTGCGGCAGCGGCTGCGTGAGGCGCATCGCGCGTCGATCCGGCGATCCGACCCCGAATGCCGCTGCATCCTCGGCGGGCCGTTGCTCGACGCGGCCGCCACGATGACCGGCACCGCGCTGGTGTTCGCGGCGGTCGACGCCGCCGCGGTCCACGCCTTCATGGCGAGCGACCCTTATTTGTTGCATGGCCTGTTCGAACGGATCGACGTCCGGCCGTGGGCGATCGGGCTCGGCGCGATCGCCTGACCGGTCAGACCCGCTCGACCGCGAGCGCGACACCCATGCCGACGCCGACGCACATCGAGGCCAGTCCCAGCCGGCCGCCACGTTTCTCCAATTGGTGTACCAGCGTGAGCGCGAGCCGCGCGCCGCTCATGCCGAGCGGGTGGCCGAGCGCGATCGCGCCGCCGTTCGGATTGACGTGGGCGGCATCGTCGGCGACGCCGAAATGGCGGAGCACGGCGAGCGCCTGGCTGGCGAACGCCTCGTTGAGCTCGATCGCGTCGAATGCGTCGATGCCGAGGTTCAGCCGCGCGAGCAGCTTTTCGATCGCCGGCACCGGCCCCATGCCCATCACCCGCGGTTCGACCCCGGCCGCGGCGAAACCGAGAATGCGTGCGCGCGGCGTCAGGCCCTCGCGGGCGATCGCAGCGTCGTCCGCGATCAGCAGCGCCGCCGCGCCGTCGTTGATTCCCGAGGCATTGCCCGCGGTCACCGTGCCGCCCGCGAACAGCGGCCGCAGCGCGGCCAGCGCTTCGATCGTCGTGTCGGCGCGCGGATGTTCGTCGACGCGCGCCTCCGCCGGCGGGGCACCGCGCCGTTGCGGCAGCGGTACCGCGACGATCTCCTCGGCGAAGAAGCCCGCCTGATGCGCCGCCGCCGCACGTTGCTGGCTGCGCAGCGCGAACGCATCCTGATCGGCGCGGCTGATCCGGTGGTCCTCCGCGACGTTCTCGCCGGTGCGCGGCATCGTCTCGGTGCCGTACAGCGCCTCGAGCAGCGGGTTGACGAAGCGCCAGCCCATCGTCGTGTCCTCCAGCGTCTGGCCGCGCCCGAACGCCCCGTCCGCCTTGCCGACCACGAACGGCGCACGCGTCATGCTTTCGACCCCGCCGGCGATGGCGAGGCCGATCTCGCCGGCGCGGACCGCGCGTGCCGCGCTGCCGACCGCGTCGAGGCCCGAGGCGCACAGCCGGTTGAGCGTGACGCCCGGCACCGTATGCGGCAGACCGGCGAGCAACAGGCTCATCCGCGCGACGTTGCGATTGTCCTCGCCGGCCTGGTTGGCGCAGCCGAGATAGACCTCGTCGATCCGCGCCGGATCGAGCGACGGCTGGCGGGCGAGCAACGCACGGATCGGCACGGCGCCCAGATCGTCGGCACGGACCTTCGCCAGCGCGCCGCCGTAACGCCCGATCGGCGTCCGCACCGCGTCGCAAATATAGGCGTGGGTCATGCTGATCTCCCGGCGGCATCGTCCGCAAAGGTGAGGGGGACGCCGCACAGGCGGCGCAGTTCGTCCGCGTCGAGACCGTCGACGACCCGGCGAACGCGCGCGCCGTCGGGACCGAGGTCGAAGATCGCCAGATCGGTATACAGGCGCGAGACGCAGCCGATCCCGGTCAGCGGATAGCTGCAGCGATCGACGAGCTTGCTGCTTCCCTGTTTGGTGAGCAGGTCCATCATCACGAACGTACGCTTGGCACCGATCGCCAGATCCATCGCGCCTCCGACCGCCGGGATCGCATCGGGTTCGCCCGTATGCCAGTTGGCGAGATCGCCCGTCACCGACACCTGGAAGGCGCCGAGCACGCAGAAATCGAGGTGGCCGCCGCGCATCATCGCGAAGCTGTCGGCGTGATGGAAGAAACTGCCGCCGGTCAGCAGCGTGACCGGCTGTTTGCCCGCATTGATAAGTTCGGGATCCTCGTCGCCCGCCGCCGGCGCCGGCCCCATGCCGAGCACGCCATTCTCGCTGTGCAGCAACACATCGCGATCCGCGCCGAGGTGATTGGCGACCCTAGTCGGCACCCCGATGCCGAGATTGACATAGGCGCCATCGGGAATGTCCCCGGCGACCAGTCGCGCCATGTCGTCGCGGCTCCAGCGGTTCATACGATGGCTCCTTTCTGCACGGACGACGCTTCGACGACATATTGCACGAAGATCCCGGGCGTGACGATCGCTTCCGGATCGAGCGTTCCGAGCGGGACGAGTTCGGCCACCTGCGCGATCGTGCAGGTCGCCGCCATCGCCATGATCGGCCCGAAATTGCGCGCGGTCTTGCGATAGACCAGATTGCCCCACGGATCGCCGCGATGCGCCTTGATGAGCGCGAAATCGGCGCGCAACGGATATTCGAGGATATAGTCGCGTCCGTCGATCGTCCGCGTCTCCTTGCCTTTGGCGAGCAGCGTTCCGTAGCCGGTCGGCGTATAGAATGCGCCGATGCCCGTGCCCGCCGCATGGATCCGGGCGGCGAGATTGCCCTGGGGTATCAGCTCCAGCGCGATGCGCCCGGCGCGATAGGCGGCGTCGAAATGATGCGAGTCGGATTGTCGCGGGAAGGAGCAGATGATCTTGCGGACCCGCCCCGCGGCAATGAGCGCGGCGACACCCGTATCGCCATTGCCCGCGTTGTTGTTGATGATCGTGAGATCGCGAGCCCCCGTATCGATCAGACCATCGATCAGTTCGTTCGGCATGCCGGCAGTGCCGAAGCCGCCGATCATGATCGTCGCGTTATCCTCGATCGCGGAAAGCGCATGCCCGATTGATGCGGACGATTTATCAAGCATGATCTGGCCTTGTCGAAATGTCGAACTGTGTTCCAAACGACTTGGTACGGCGATGGCATTACGTGGATTGCAATCCGGAAATAGGGTCGCGCTTATCTAAGGTGACAGGTTCCTTTCCGTAAATGAATTGGCCGGCAAGGCGCTATGCCGATCGGTCCGCCTGACGTATCTCCTGCCTGATCGATCGACCCACGCGGGTCCCGCTTCTTCGGACGGTGCGAAGAAGCGGGATTCCGGCATGACGGGAAGTGCGACTTCGACACCCGATCGAGCCCTGCCTCATGGGGGCGTTCGATCCACCCTAGAATTTCAGCGTCGTGCTCACGAAGAAGGCACGCCCATAAGGGTCGTAAGTCGACGGATAGGTGTTGGCCTGTTCCTGATTGTCGCCGAGGATCGGCGGCTGCTTGTCGAACAGATTGTTGATGCCGACCGACCAGGTGAAGCCGGGCTTGACCTCGAAGGCGGTGGTCAGATCGAAGTAATTGTACGCCTTGATGTGGTTGACCGAATATTCGCCTGAATCGTCGTCGACCGGCGAAAGGTAGCGATAGAGCAGCGACACCGTCACCGGCCCGCTCGCCCAGGTCGTGCGGCCCGACAGGCGCCATTTGGCATAGGGGTTGCCGCAGGTGACGCCGAACTTGCCCGCGCAGTCGATCGTCAGGTCGGCGATCGCCGCGAGCGGATTGTAATCGAACGCGATCAGGCGCGTGCCGCTGAACCGCAGGTCGAGCCGGCTGGTCTGCTCGCCGAACAGGCCGAAACCCAGCTGCGTGCGATAGCGCGCCTCGAAATCGACGCCGCGCGTGCTCACCCCGCCGGTGTTCGACAGCGTGTTGACCGCATCGGTGATCGCATAGCTGTTGGCATCGCGCGGCAGGGCGGCGCAATAGCCGGTGTCGTACGGCGTATAGCCGTTGCCGGCATCGCCGTAACAGGCGCGGATGAGGTTCGAGGTGCCGGCCGAGGCGATGTAATTGGCGATCTTGATCTTGTAATAATCGACGGTGAGCGAGAAATTGCGCAGGACGCGCGGCTGCAGGACGATGCCGGCGGTATAGGTGTCCGACGTTTCCTCGCGCAGATTGGGATTGCCGCCGGTGATGCTCTGGATCTGCGTGCTGCCGCCGTCATAGGCGGTGCCGAGCAGTGCCGCCGGGACCCCGGAAGAGAGGCAGCTTGCGCGCAGATTGGCGTTGCTCACCGCCGTCGCCGTGGTGCAGAGGTCGGTCGCGGTCGGGAAATCCTGTGCGGAACCGCTGAACAGGTTGCTGACCGTCGGCGCCCGCACCGCACGCGCATATTGGCCGCGCAGCGAAAGGTCCTGGACGATTCCCCAGACGACGCCGCCCGAATAGGTGTTCACCGACTTGGCCGCGGTCGAATAATAGGAATAGCGATAGGCGCCGTTGACCTCGAGCCGCTTGACGAACGGCTTCTCGGCGAGCAGCGGCACCGCGATCTCGGTATAGGCTTCCTTGACGTCATAGCCGCCGCTCAGCCCCTCGCCGGCGTTGAAGCCGACGACGTCGCCCGACGACAGCGAGAAATCGGGACTGTAGCTGCCCTTCTCCTTGCGATATTCGGTGCCGAAGACGATCCCCGCCGGCCCCGCGCCGAGGTCGAACAGATGGTTGTTGGTGATCGACGCGCTGGCGACCTGTTCGGTGATCGTGCTGCCGTTCTGCACCGGAATGCTGATGAACGATGCCGCATCCGCGCCGATATTGCCCTCGCCGAAGATGTTGAGCGGGACGCAGCCGTTGCTGGTGTTGGCGCAGACCAGATTGCCGCCGGCGTCATAGGTGGTGCGCAGCGCCTGAAGCACGCGGCTGCGCGAGACGTTGCCGGTCTGCGTCTCGGTCGAGCGGGTGCGGGCGTAACTGTAATAGGCGTCGTAGGCCCAGCCGCGGCCGATGTCGCCATTGGCGCCGATCACCGTGCGATAGGCGGTGTTGTCGTTGCTGGACACGCGATTGCCGACCTCGCTGAGGCGGCGGTAGATGGTCGAGGTGACATAGCCGTCGCCGTCGGTGTCGAGTCCGCGCAGCAGCGCCTGCGAACCGGCGGACAGGAACGAGGAATCGACGTCGAGCGCGACCGAGCCGGTGAACGGCGTCGGCGCGAGCTGGTTCTTGACGCGATTGTTGATGAACTGGCCCTCGGCATAGATGTTGAGCGCCGGGCTCACCTCGTAATGCGTCTGCGCGCTGATCAGCAGGCGCTTCTGCGGCACCTGCAGGTAATTGTAGGGGGCATAGTTATAGGCGTCGGTCGCAGAGTTATAGGCGCTGTAGCTGCCGTCGGCGGCGAACTTGCGGTTGACCCCGCCGATCGCGAAGCGCGTGCCGGGGATCGAGCCGGAGCCGCCGGCGATCAGGCCGCCCGATCCATCGTCGACCAGCGCCTGCCGCGCATAGCTGCGATCCGCCTGCAGGATGCCGTCGCGCTTGGTGTAATCGACGTAGAAGGTCGCATTGCCGCGGCCGTCGGCGAAATTGCCGCCGAGCAGCAGGTTGGAATTGAACGTACCGCCGTCGCCCGCGCCGTTGATGCGATAACTGGCGTTCGCCTGCGCGCCGCTGAAATCCTTCTTCGTCACGAAATTGACGACGCCCGCGATCGCATCCGAACCGTAGACGGCGGAACGGCCGCCGGTGACGATGTCGACGCGTTCGATCAGGCCCGCGGGGATCGTGTTAAGATCGACGATCTGGCTGGAATCGTACGAAACATAGCGCCGGCCATTGACCAGCACGAGCGTGCGCGTCGCGCCGAGGCCGCGCAGATCGGTGGTGGCGACGCCGCCGCCGGGATTGTTCGACGCGCTGGTCACGCTGGGGACGAGCTGCGGCAGGTCCTTGATGATATTCTCGACGTTGACCTGCCCGGACAGCGCGATCTCGCGTGCGCTCACCACCGCGATCGGCGAGGCCTGTTCGAGCTGCTGCCCGCCGAGGCGCGATCCGGTGACGACGATCTCCTGTCCCTCGCCATTCTCCTCGGCGCTGTCCTGCGCGGCGGCGGTCGCGGCGGGATCGGTTTGCGCCCAGGCGGGCTGGGCGACGCCCAGCAACAAGGTGGACGCCAGCAGGCGTTTGCGAACGACCAGACGCATGTCTTCACTCCCAGAAATTCAACTGATTTTTCGGCGATCGAATGTTGCGGAGTCAGTCCGCAGGCCTTGGGTGGCGGCCAAACGCCATCATGACAATGTCGTAATCTGGAAGAGGCGCAGCATTTCTTGGATGAGTTGTCGGACAGCCACGGTTTGCTTCAGTATCAAGTCGAATGATACATGGAGAAACATTGTTTCCCGATGGATATATATCAAAATGTTAACGGGGTGCTGCCGGAATGAGGAAGGCGCATCGTTGCTCCGCCGCCAAGTTTGTCATTTGCAACGTGTGGAAACATCAGGGAAAATCATTGCTGGCAGGAAAGCCGTTTCCGCCCCGCCCGGGGTCCAGCAAAGGAAACGGAAGGATGACCCAGGACGTCCTGCGAAACGTCGCGCACGGCCCGGTGGCGGCGCACCTCCCGGTCGCAGGCGACGACGCACCCGTACGCGTGCTCGTCGTCAACCGCGATTCACAGGCGGCGTCGGTGCTGGTGGCGATGCTGTGCGATCATGGCTTCCTCGCCGAGGCGGTCGGCGTGACGGCCTTGCGCAATGGCGCCGGCGGTCAGGATTGCGATCTCGTCATCCTCGACATGATGGTCTGTGAGGACGGCGGCCTGGCGATGCTGCGGATGTTGACGCAGCGGCGGCATTGCCCAGGCGTCATCATGCTCAGCCGCCATGCCAGCGAAGTCGACCGGATCGTCGCGCTCGAAATGGGGGCCGACGATTGCGTCGCGAAGCCGACCAGCCCGCGCGAGATGCTGGCGCGGGTCCGGTCGGTGGTGCGCCGCCGCAGCCGGACGCCGCCGGTTGCGGCGGTCGATATCGGCGAGGCCGGGCTGGATCGGGACAAAAGGATCGCGGTCGCGCGGTTCGCCGGCTGGACCTTCGAAGTCGAGACGCGCACGCTTACCTCGCCCGCCGGCGCGGTGGTGCCGTTGACCAACGGCGAATATGGCATGCTGCTGAGGTTCGTCGCCCAGCCCCGCACGGTACAGTCTCGCGAGCGGCTTGCGGTGGCCAGCGGCAAGCCGGCCGGCGGGCAGCGCGACCGGACAATCGACGTCAACGTCAGTCGGTTGCGCCGCAAACTCGCCGATCACACGGCGGACGAACTGATCCGCACGGTGCGCAGCGGCGGCTATCTGTTTATGCCGGTCGTCGCCTGCGATCTCGCGACGAACGGCGGCTGTTAGCGATTTGAAGGGAGGTCGGAATCCTGTGCGCGGCCCGGCGACCCTTGATCGTGCCGTCGCCGTGGCGGCGCCTGACGCTCTTGCCGCGACCGCTCCGCCTGGCGGATGATGAGCATCTGGCCGGGACAAACGTCTCAAGAAGATGCACGTGGTAAGATCCGACCCAGCGCAGGACCCGAGCGAGCTTCTGACGGTGATGCGCCGGATGCGTCCGGCATTGATGGCGTTCTTTCTCCGGCGGCTGCACGATCGGACCCTGGCCGAGGATCTGGTCCAGGACATGTTCGTCCGGATCGCCGACATGGGCGGTCGAACCGCCGGCAATCCCGAAGGCTATATCTTCCAGGCCGCCGCCAACCTGCTGCGCGACCATGTCCGCCGCGAGGCGACGCGGTCCCGCTACGTCCAGGCGTGGATGGAGGACGGCACGCTCGGCATCGACACGTTCGACGCCGAGCGGCTGCTCGCGGCACGGCAGAGCGTCAGCTGCGTCGCCAGCACGCTAGGCACGCTGCCCGACCGGACCCGGCAGATCTTCATCCTGTATCGGCTGGAGGCCATGCCGCGTAAGGTGATCGCCGCGGCCTTCGGCATTTCGGTCAGCGCCGTCGAAAAGCATATCGCGAAGGCGATGCAGGCGCTGCTGGCCAATATTGAGGATATACGATGACCGGCAGCCTCGGGTCGACCGACCAGGACAATGCGATCATCTGGTGCATGCGGCTGAGCGAGGGGGCTCTGACCGCCGCGGAGCAGCAGGACCTGCGCGACTGGCTCGCGGGCGACGCCGCGCGTCAGGAGCAGCTCGATCTGGCCCTCGCGGTCTGGACGGGGCTGGAGGCGGATGCCGAGGCGCCGGAGCTGCTCGGCCTGCGCCGCGAGGCGCTCGGTGCGATGCACCGGGCGGAACGGCGACGCTGGATGCGCGGTGCCGTGCTGCCGGCAGGCTGGCGCGCGCTGGCGGCGGTCGTCGCGCTCGTCGCGGTGGCGCTCGCCACGATGGTCTGGCAGCGACACGGCGGCACCTCCTATCGCACCGGCATCGGCGAGCGTCGGGTGATCGCTTTGGCGGACGGGTCGCGGCTGTCGCTCGACGCGGACAGCGCGGTCTCGGTCGCTTTCAGCGACCAGCGCCGCGATCTTACGCTGGAACGCGGGCGTGCACGCTTCAAGGTGGCGAAGAACCCGCTCCGCCCCTTCGCCGTCCATATCGGCGACGATGTCGTTGTCGCCACCGGGACCGAATTCTCGGTCGAGCGTCTCGCCGGCGAGATGCGCGTCGCGCTGTTCGAGGGGCGCGTCGCGGTCCTGCACGACGGCCGGCACGGTCCGGTCGCCGCGCTGACCCGACGCGACGGCGCGATCGTCGCTGCCGAACGGGCGCTCGCGCCGGGCTCGGAGCTGCGGATGCCGTTCGGCAAGACGATCGGCGGGATCGCGCCGATCGGTCTCAACGACGGCATGGAGGAGGGGCAGATGAGCTTCACTGCCGAGGCGCTGGGCGTCGCGGCCGAGCGGATGAACCGCTATGCCGGCGCCCACCGGATCGCGGTTGCGCCCGATGTCGCGGCGCTGCGCATCAGCGGCGTCTTCAATGCCGGCGACAGCGACGCCTTCGCCCAGGCCATCGCCGCCACCTTTCCGGTACGCGTCACGCGCGATGGCGACACGTTGCGGATAGTCGCGCCCTGACCGGCCAATCTGATACCAAATTGCGGCAATGGTTATAAAAATGTTGGAAAGCTGCTGAGCATTCCGTCCGGTCGTCCGTCATAAAACCACAACATAAAAGAGGGGTGTGACATGATCGGGACTCGACGCATCGGTGCCGCCGTCAGCAGCGCGGCAATCGCCATCGTGATGATCGCCTCGCCGGCGCTGGCCCAGCAACGACCCGTGCAGGTCGATATCAAGGCGCAATCGCTGGGTCAGGCGTTGCGCACCTTCGGTCGTCAGGCGCGTATCCAGTTGGTGTTCGACGAGGCCCTGCTCGGCAATCGCATCGCGCCGGCCGTGGCGGGCAGCATGACGGTCGACGCCGGACTCGACCGCCTGTTGCAGGGCAGCGGGCTGACCGTCGCGCGGACATCGCAGGGCGTGTACGTCATCAACCGCGGTGCGGCGTACACGCCGGTCGCGATGACGACGCAGGCGGGCGCCGCGACCGCTGCGCCGCAGGCCGCCGTGCCGTCCGACCCGGTGACGCCCGATGGCGCCGACGTGATCGTCACCGGCTCGCGCATCCGCTCCAAGAACCTCGTCGAGACCGCGCCGGTGACGAGCGTCGGGCAGGCGGAGATCAAGCTGCAATCCGCATTCAGCGTGCAGGAGGTGCTCAACCGCGTTCCGGCGATCAAGAACAGCGATACCAACCTGTCGAACGGCAACGGCCGCCAGCAATTCGACTTCCACGGGCTCGGCACCAACCGGACGCTGACGCTGATCGACGGTCAGCGGATCGGCGTTACCGAAGGGATCGACGCTTCGGTGATCCCGGTCGGGCTGATCGAGCGCGTCGACCTGCTGACCGGTGGCGCCTCCGCCGTCTACGGCTCCGACGCGATCGGCGGCGTCGTCAATTTCGTGCTCCGCAAGAATTTCGAAGGCGTCAACGCCAACGTCAATTACGGTTTCTACAACGCCGACAACAGCGACAATATCGCCGCGCAGGCCGCCCGCAACGCCGGCTTCGCCGTCCCCAGCGGGTCGCGCAACGACGGCGGCCGGTTCGACGCCAACATCAGCATCGGCCACAATTTCGCCGACGGGCGCGGCAATATCTCGGTCTTCGGCGCCTATAGCCAGGTCGAGCCGGTGCTCGCCTCGTCGCGGTCCTTCTCGGTCTGTCCGATCACCTTGTCCGCGCAGACGGTGGTCTGCGCCTCGCCCTCCTCGGCGACGCCGGCGGGCTATTTCCAGGCGCTGTCGGGGCCGGCGCAGAACGGGACGATCTTCAGTAACGCGGCCGACGGCTCGCGCGCCTTCGTGCCCTACACCGGCGCCAACGGCTATAATTACAACGAGACCTTCTACTTCCAGCGCCAGAACACCCGCTACAACGGCGCGGCGTTCCTCAATTACGAAGTGTCGCCGGCGATCCAGCTCTACGCCAACGGTCTCTACCTCAAGTCGAACGCGACCAGCCAGTCGGACCCGGCGACGATCCAGCCCGGGTCGGTGGCCTATAACATCAATTGCGACAATCCCCTGCTGTCCGCGCAACAGGCGCAGTCGCTGTGCGGCACCGCGGCGGGGACCGCGACCAACGTCACCACCGACGTGCGCTATCGCTTCACCCAGCCGCAGGTGACGCGTTCGTCGAACGAAATCTATCGCGGCGTCGCCGGCGTTCGCGGCGATCTCGGCAGCGCGTGGCATTATGACGTCGGCGGCGTCTATTCGACCACGCTCTACCGGCAGCGCCAGCTCAACCGCGTCGATCCGGCCAAGGTCGCCAATGCGTTGCAGGTCGTCGACGTCAACGGCGTCGCGACCTGTGCGTCGGTGGCGACCAACCCCGGCTGCGTGCCGCTCGATATCTTCTCCACCGCCGGCCCCAGCCAGGCGGCGATCGACTATCTGTCCTATGGCGAGGGCGGCGGCCTGTTCCGCGAACGCTACGAACAATGGGTCGGCAATGCCAACGTCACCGGCGATCTCGGCGAGTACGGCATCCGCAGCCCGCTCTCGACCAAGGGGATCAACATCGCGCTCGGCACCGAATATCGCGCCAACACCTATCGCTCCAATCCCGACGCGGCCTATCAGGCGGCATTCGGATCGACGCCGAACCGGCTGTCGAACCACGCCTTCGACGTCTACGGCGAGGTCAACGTGCCGCTGGTCAGCGATCGTCCGTTCGTCCGCGATCTGAGTTTCGGCGCGGCGATCCGCGGCTCGAATTATTCGGGGGTCGACAAGATGCGCTCGACCTACAAGATCGACGGCAGCTGGCGTCCGATCGAGGATCTGCTGCTGCGCGCCAGCTACAACAAGGCGACGCGCGCGCCGAGCATCTACGAATTGTCGTCCAACGCTGCGGTCAGTTACGGCACGCTCGACAGCAACACGCTGGGCGATCCCTGCGCCGGCGCCAGCCCGTCGGCGAGCCTCGCGGTGTGCCAGAAGACGGGCGTCACCCAGGCGCAATATGGCGCGATCCCGCAATGCCCGGACAATCTGTGCACCGTGCGCAACGGATCACAGGGCCTGGTGACGCCGGAGATCGCGCACACCTATACCTATGGCCTGGTGCTGACGCCGCGGATGCTGCGCGGCCTGTCGATCACCGCCGATTATTACAGCATCGAGATCGAGAACGGCATCGGCTATTACCGCGCCATCGACTTCCTGCAGACCTGCGCCAACACCGGCTATGACTTCTTCTGCGGCCAGCTGGTCCGCAACCCGGACGGCAGCCTGTTCAGCAATGCCGGATCGTCGAGCGGCTACATCAACCAGGGTTACAGCAACCTCGGCAAGACGAATGCGCGCGGGTTCAACTTCTCGGCGAATTACGATACGCGTGTCGGAAATTGGGCGCATTTCTCGACGAGCTACGTCGCGACGCTGCAGACCGCGAAGGGTGGCGACCTCGGCCTGCCCGACACCGACTTCAACGTCGTCGGCCTGTTCGGACCCTATGCGGGGCAGGGCTATCGCCGCTACCAGCATAATTTCCGCTTCACCCTCGCCTCGCCGGACAGCGCGCGGACGCAGGGTCTGGTGTCGCTCAACTGGCGGCACAATTCGGGGCTGAAGAATTCGCGGCTCGACGGCAATCCGATCTTCGGTGCGGACGATCCCAACGTGCCCGACCAGTACAAATATCTGCCGGCCTATGACGTGTTCGACCTCAGCACCAGCGTCACCGTATCGCGCAGCCTGACGCTGCGGGTCGTCGTCAACAATCTGCTCAACGCCAATGCGCCAGTCCGCCCCAGCCCGCCGCTCGAGGCGGCGGAGCGGGTCAATACGTCGCCATCGGTGTATGATGCGCTCGGCCGCTCGATCAACATGGGAGCAACGCTCAATTTCTAGGCCGACCTCTCCGATCGGCGACGACGGATCGCCGGCGGTCTCGCGCCGCGACCTGCTCGCCGGGGGAAGCGGCGCGGTGATCCTGGGCCTGCTCGCCAGCGGTGACGCGGCGCTGGCGCAGGAAAGCGCGCCGACCCGCGGCCATCGTCTCGTCGCGACCGCACCTGCCGGCGAGTGGCTGCTCGGCCATCCCGTCGGCAACGGCCGGATCGGCGCGATGATGGGTGGCGGCGTCGCCAGCGATACGATCTCGCTCAACCACGACACGTTGTGGACGGGGCAGCCCGCGACGTCGCCCGACCACGACGGGCGCGCCGAGCTGGCGGCGGTGCGTGCCGCGGTGTTCGCCGGCGACCCGCCCGCCGCGGACCGGCTGAGCAAAGCGCTGCAAGGCGCCTATAGCCAGAGCTACGCGCCGATGGCGAACCTCGTGCTGGCGATGACCCATGCCACGCCGCCGCGCGCGTACCGGCGCGAGCTCGACCTCGACCGCGCGGTGGCGTCGGTCGCCTATCGCTGCGACGGCATCGGCTTTCGTCGCGAGCTGTTCGCCTCGCATCCCGACGGGATCATCGTGCTTCGCCTCAGCGCCGATCGTCCGGGTGCGCTGCATGGCCGGATCGGCCTGACGACGTCGTTGCGCGGCGATACCGTCGCCGACGGCACGACCCTCACGCTGACCGGCAAGGCGCCGACGCGCTGCGAGCCCGATTACCGCAACCTGCCCGATCCGATCGCCTATTCGGACGAGCCCGGTCACGGCATGGCGTTCGCGACCATCCTGTCGGTCGAGGCGCGGGGCGGCATCGTCGTCGCGCACGGCGATACCGTTTCCGTTCGCGGTGCCGACGAGATCGTCGTACGGATCGCCGCGGCGACCGGGTTCCGGGGCTTCGATCGGCTGCCCGATACACCACCGGCCGCGGTGGTGGCGGCGGCGGGACGCGACCTCGCCGCGAGCGCGGGCCGGCCGTTCGCGCTGCTGCTCGACCGCCATATCCGCGATCATCGCGCGCTCTATCGCCGCACGGCGCTGTCGCTCTCCGCCGCGGATGCCGACGCGGTGCAGGCCGAGCGGCTGTTCCATCTCGGCCGGTATCTGATGATCGCCTGCTCGCGCGCGGGAACCATGCCCGCCAATCTGCAGGGGCTATGGAATGCCACGGTGCGCCCGCCGTGGAGCTGCAATTACACGACCAACATCAATCTGCAGATGAACTATTGGCCGGTGGAAAGCTGCAACCTGCCGGAATGCCATCTGCCGCTGATCGACCATATCGAGCGGCTGGCGGCGAACGGTGCCCGGACCGCGCGGACGCTGTACGGCATGCCGGGCTGGTGCGTGCACCACAACAGCGACCTGTGGGCGATGACGCATCCGGTCGGCGCGCGCGAGGGCGACCCGAACTGGGCGAACTGGCCGATGGGCGGGCCGTGGCTGGCGCAGCACGTCTGGGACCATTACCGCTTCACCGGCGATCGGCGCTTCCTCATCGACCGCGGCTTCCCGCTGCTGCGCGGCTGTGCCGAATTCTGCGCCGCCTGGCTGGTCGCCGATCCGGCGGGCGACGGACTGACCACCGCACCGTCGATCTCGCCCGAGAACCTGTTCATGGCCGCGCCGGGCAAGGCCGCGGCGGTCGGCGCAGGCTGCACGATGGACCTCGCGCTGATCCGCGAGCTGTTCGCGCATTGTATCGAGGCGGCGACGCTAGTCGGCGATACCAGCGATCTCGCCGCGCGCCTGTCGCGCCTGCTGGACCGGCTTGCCCCCTATCGGGTCGGGCGCTTCGGCCAGTTGCAGGAATGGTCGGCGGACTATGACGAGCAGGACCCCGGCCACCGCCACGTCTCGCACCTCTATCCGCTTTATCCCGGCACCGCGATCGATCCGCAGCGCACGCCGCAGCTGGCGCAGGCCGGCGCGGTCTCGCTGGCGCGGCGCGAGGCGCATGGCGGGTCGAGCACGGGCTGGAGCCGGGCCTGGGCGACGGCGATCTGGGCGCGGCTCGGACGCCCGGCCGATACCGCACGGTCGCTGTCGGCCTTTCTGGCGCATAGCGTCGCCGCCAACCTGCTCGACACGCACCCGGCGCAACCGCGCCCCGTCTTTCAGATCGACGGCAATTTCGGCATCACCGCCGCGATCGCGGAGATGCTGCTGCAGAGCCACGGCGACGCCATCGCGCTGCTGCCGGCAGTGCCGGCGCACTGGGCGAGCGGCACGATAAGCGGGCTGCGCGCGCGGGGCGGCCATGCGGTGGACATCGCGTGGCGACCGGCGGTGGTCCGTGCGACGGTGACCGCGGGCGGCGACCGGCTCGCGGTGCGACCGCCGGCCGGGTTCGTCGTGACGGCGATACGGCAGGACCGCCGCGCACTCCGCTTCGCGCCGATTCAGGGCGTGACGCAAATCCACACCCGGCCGGGCCGACGCTATCGCATCACGCTGAGCCGGATTCCCGTCGGGGCGGCCTGATCGTCCCGAGCCTTCCCTCCTGCATCAGGACCAGCCATGTCGTCGCTCTCCCGCCGAACCCTTCTCGCTTCCGGTCTCGCCACCGCCGGCGTCGGCGCCGCCCGCGCGGCACCGCGCGCCGCGGCGGACGCTCCCCCCGCGGCCTATGGCGCGACGCCGTCGCCGCGGCAGCTCGCGTGGCATCGGCGCGAGCAATATGCCTTCGTCCATTTCTCGATCAACACCTTCACCGATCGCGAATGGGGCTATGGCGACGAAAGCCCCGCGCTGTTCGATCCGACCGACTTTTCCGCCGAGCAGATCGTCGACGCGGCCAAGGCGGGCGGGTTGCGCGGCATCGTGCTGACCGCCAAGCATCACGACGGCTTCTGCCTGTGGCCGACGATGCTGACCGAGCATTGCGTGCGCAACAGCCCGTTCCGCGGTGGCAAGGGCGACGTCGTGCGCGAATTCGAACAGGCCTGTCGTCGCGCCGGTCTCGCCTTCGGCCTGTATCTGTCGCCTTGGGATCGCAACCACGCCGATTATGGCCGCCCCGCCTATATCGATTACTACCGCAAGCAGATCGTCGAATTGTGTACCCGCTATGGCCGATTGTTCGAATTCTGGTTCGATGGCGCCAATGGCGGCGATGGCTATTACGGCGGCGCACGCGAGACGCGCACGATCGACGCGGCCGCTTATTACGACTGGCCGTCGATGTTCGCGCTGGTGCACCGTTACCAGCCGCTCGCCTGTACCTTCGAACCGCTCGGCTCCGATGCGCGCTGGGTCGGCAACGAGGACGGCGTCGCCGGCGATCCTTGCTGGCCGACGATGCCCGACCACAAGCCCAGCCAGGCGGAGGGCAATGCCGGACTGCGCGATGGCCCATTATGGTGGCCGGCGGAAACCAATACCTCGATCCGCCCCGGCTGGTTTTATCACGCCGACGAAGACGCCAAGGTCAAGGACCCGCAACGGCTGGTCAGACTCCATGACGAATCGGTCGCCCGCGGCACCAATCTGATCCTCAACCTGCCGCCCGACCGCCGCGGCCGGCTGGCGGACGTCGATACCGCGGTGCTCCGCGCCTTCGGGGATGCGCAGCGCGCGACCTATGCGGTCGATCTGGCCAAGGGGGCGATCGCGCATGCCGATCATGAACGCGGCGTGCGTTTCGCTGCGGCCAAGGTGCTGGACGGCGATCCCGACAGCTATTGGTCGACACCGGATGGCGTACACACGCCGCAAATCGTGCTCGACGTTCCACCCGGCCGCAGCTTCGACATCATCCGCATCCGCGAATACCTGCCGCTCGGTGTTCGCGTCACGCGCTTCGCCGTCGATCTCGATACGGGATCGGGCTGGCGTGAGGTGGCGTCAGGCGCCTGTATCGCCGCGCAACGGATTGTCCGCCTCGCCGCTCCCGTCCAGGCACGACGATTGCGGTTGCGGATCACCGATGCACCCGTCTGTCCGGCGATCAGCGAGATCGCTCTGTTCCGCCAGACCGCCCCGGTCGCGGTCGCACTGCCGAGGCCGCGCGCGCCCGATACCGTCCCGCCGTCGGCCTGGTCGATTGCCTCGTCGTCGGGGCCGGACGTGGAGGCTCTGTTCGACGACGATGTCGGCACGTCCTGGCGGGTCCCGGTGGCGGATCGGTCGATGGCGGTGACGGTGGTGCTCAAATTCGACCATCGGCAACGGCTCGGCGGCTTCGTTCTGACCCCATCGCGCGCGGTGATGACCGATGCCGCTCCTCCACGGCGGTATCGTGTCGAGGCCAGCGTAGACGGCGAGACCTGGAGCGATCTCGGCGCCGGCGAATTTTCGAACATCGCCAATGCCCTCTCGCCCCAGCGCATCGCTTTCGAGACCGTCACGTCCTGCGCCTATGTTCGCTTCAGCTTCATCGGCCTGGCGTCCTCGGCGCATCACATGGCGATCGCCGACCTGAAGCTTCTACGGGCGGGGTGACCCGGACGACACCGCAACCGACCGATGGCGGACGTGACGGCGAGATAGCACGTCGATATCGTTGATCCCCGCCAGCGTCAGCGTGCGGCGGAATTCCTCGTGCAGCAGCGTCAGGAGACGATCGACGCCCGGCTCGCCGCCCGCGGCGAGGCCGTACAGATAGGGGCGGCCGATCGAGCAGGCGGTCGCGCCCAGGGCGAGCGCCTTCACCACGTCCGAGCCGCGCCGGATGCCACCGTCGCAGATCACGTCCGGTGCGTCGCCGACGGCGTCGCGCACCGCCTCGATCTGGTCGACCGGGGCGGGCGCGCCGTCCAGCTGACGCCCGCCGTGGTTGGAGATCATGACGCCGGTCGCGCCCGAGTCGATCGCGCGGCGCGCATCCGCGGGCGTCATCACGCCCTTGATCGCCAGCGGTCCGTTCCATTCGCGGGCGAGCCATTCGACGTCGCGCCAGCCGACCGAGCGGTCGAACTGACCGCCGATATAATCGAACAGGCTCATCGGTCCCGCCGCCAGCGCATCGACCTTGTGGCTGACGTTGGCGAGGTCGAACCTCGATCCGGTCAGCGCGGGCAGCGACCAGGAGGGATGGAGGGCGAAGCTGAGCAACGAGCGGAGCGTCAGTTTCGGCGGCAGCGACAGGCCGCTGACCCGGTCGCGCTCGCGATTGCCGGCGACCGGCGTATCGACCGTCAGCGCGAGACCGTGGAATCCCGCCGCCCGACAGCGCGCGACGAATTCGGCGGTGAGGCCGCGATCCTTGAAGATGTAGATCTGGAAGACCTTCGGCCCGGCGAAGGCCTGCGCGAGATCCTCCAGCCGCGTCGTGCCCATCGTCGAGAGGCTGTAGAGGAGCCCGTGTCGCGCGGCGGCGCGAGCGACGGCGTGTTCGGCGTGGCCGTGGAACATGCGGGTGAGGCCGGTGGGCGACAGCATCAGCGGCCACCGCGCGGGTTGGCCGAAGATACGGGTTTCCGTCCGGATCGTCGACACGTCGTTGAGGACGTCTGGAACCAATTCATAGTCCGCAAAGGCGGTGGCGTTCCGCCGCAGCGACACTTCGTCGTCCGCACCGCCATCGATATAGTCGAAGATCGGCCGCGGCAGCCGGCGACGCGCCATCAGCCGCAGGTCGGCCACGTTGTTCGCCCGTTCGAGTCGCGTCATGCCGCACGCTGCGTCGGGAGCGCGCGGATCGACAACCGGTTTCGCTGTGCCGAAGCGCTTGGCGGCTGTGCGTGCCGATCGATCGCGCGGACCGGACGGGATCAGGGCTGCGGCGATGCGTCCTTCTGCGCCGGCGGTTCGGCGGCTTGCGCGCGGTTCATGCTCTCGACCTCGGCCGCGGTCTTGAAGTCCAGCAATTCGACCTGGAAGACGAGATCGGCATTGGCCGGGATCGGCCCCGACGCCTGCGCGCCATAGCCCAGCGCGGCGGGGATGCAGAACCGGGCGACGCCCGACCGGGCCATCGTCTGCAGGCCCTGGGAGAAGCCGGGGATCACGCCGTTGACCGGCAGCGGCGAGCGCATGCCTTGATCGAACACCGCCCCCGTTGCCGCAAGATAGCCGATGTAGTTGACCAGCACGACATCCCCTGCCGCGGGTTTGGCGCCGGTGCCGGCGCGCAGTACCGTCGATCCCAGGCCGGACGGTGCCGTCACCGAACACAGCCGCTGCCCCGCCGGGACGATGGGATTGAGCGGCAACGCGATGATCGCATTGTCCGGCTTGGCCGGTGCGGGTGCCGCGGCCCGTGGCTTGGCGCGGCGGGTCGCCGCCGCGTCCGCCGGCAGCGGCGCGGCGAGCAGCGGCAGGAGCGCGGCGAGGATCAGGCGGGATGAAGCGTGCGAAAGGAATGGCATGGACCCGGCTATATGCAAGGCCGGCGATCGACGCCAACCCGATGTCGCGCGCACGGCGTATTGAAGTCGCTATTGTTCGTGGCACGAACGAACCGCGCGCATTGGCGCGGCGTCGGGACGCGGCGTGAGGCCGGCAAGCGTCGTTGTGCGTTAGATGATTGTGCCAGTGCCGATCGATCTTGTGACGATGCCTTGGGAAATGCGCGCGACGCGGACAACGACGGCCGGCCGCTCGGATCGCGATCGCCGCTCGTGACGGTCGCCGCCCGCGAGACGGCGCTTGCGCTGCTGGCATCGCGATCCCCGGATGCGACGGTGTGTCCGAGCGAGGTGGCGCGCGCGATCGCGCCCAAGGAGGCTTGGCGAGACGCGATGCCGCTGGTCCATGCCGCGATCGATGGTCTCGTCGAGGAGGGCCAGGTGCGGCTCAGCTGGAAAGGGCGGCCTCTAGCCGTCCGCGACGGGCCTTATCGCATCGGTCGCGCGACGCCGCCGTCGTAGACCGGCGATCGAGTTCCGCCGTGCGGGCGCCATCACCGCCGATCCGTATCGACGGTCCGCTGGACGAAGCCCGCGACGTCGTCGAGCACCGGGGCACGACCGCGAAACGGTCGGGCGAGCGCCAGCAGGATGCCGATATGCCCCAGCTTCGCGTAGGCACGTTCGTCCACCGCCACGCCGCCGGCGCGCAACTTCGTGGCCAATGCCTGGCTGTTGCGCGGGCGCACGACGGTGTCGTCGCTGCCGTAGAGCAGCAATGCAGGCGGATCGCCGGCACCGGCCCAGGTGACCGGCTGCGTCGCGGCGGGATCGGGTGACTGGCCGAAGGCGGCGCGGCTGGCCGCCACGTCGAAGGGGGCGAAGTCGTAAGGGCCGGCGAGCCCGACCAGGCCCTTGACCGCGGGTCGCGAGGCACCGAGCCAGCGAGGGTCCACCGCCAGCATCGCGGCGATATAGGCGCCCGCCGAATGACCCATCAGCACCACCGATCCCCCGTCGCCGCAATAGGCGTCGGCATGGGAGATGGCCCAGCGCACCGCCGCCGCGCCATCCTCGACGAAGGCGGGATAGTGCACGTCGGGGACCAGTCGATAATCCGGCACGACCGTCACGAAGCCGCGCGCGGCCAAGGCGCGGCCGACGAAGGCATAGCCCGCGCGCGTGCCGCTGTTCCAGCTGCCGCCGTAGAAGAATACCACGACGGGTCGCGGCCGGCCGCAGGCTTTGCGCGGCGCGTAGACATCCAGCCGTTGGCGCGGCGCGGCGCCATAAGCGAGGTCCTTCGCGACGCGGACGCCGCCCCGATCCTTCGGCACCAGCCTGTCGAAGGTGGTCAGCGGCGAACACGCCGCGGCCAGCGAGCCCAGCGCGGCGAGGACGCCGACGTGGCGGCGGACGGCCCGCGGTCGGATCATGCCGCCGGGGTCACGGGATGGACTGTCACGATGGCGGCCTTTCGCGGGAGGGCGAGGGCAGGACGAACGCTGGCGGGCATCGTTCCGTTTGCCCCCGGCCGCGCCTGCGCCCGCGCCTGCGTCCGGACGGGCGTCAGTCCGGATAGCGCCGCAGCGTCTGGCGTATGCTGCCGGGCCGCGCGGCGGCGCCGGCATCGTTCACCAGATGGGCGATCGTGCCCTTGTCGTCCCCGAGCGAGATGGTGGTCACATTCGCGATGCGCACGCCGGGGGTGTCGGGCACCTCGACCGCGCTCGCCAGGACGATCGTCGGGTCCGCGGTGAAGTTCGCATAGACGCCCATGCCGATCGCCTCGTGACGGCGGACCCGGTCGGCGACCTTGTACGCGGCCCAGCCGCGCGGCGACTCCGGCCGCCAGGCGTGCTGGCTCGGCGGATCGTAGGGCAGTTCGTTCTGGTAGAAGAAGGTGCGGCCGTTCTCGCCGTTCCATACCGTCTGCCAGCCTTGGAAATGCTCCACGAACAGCCCGTAACAGCATATGTCGTCGCCGTTGACGACCAGCCCGTGCTCACCGCGGCTCTCGGTCCAGCCGACATGGACGCGACCACCGTCCCGATCGCCGTGGTCGGCGCGCCAGATCCACAGATGGTCGGCGATCACATGATGGCTGTTGATCTCCAGGCACGTGCCGGCGTTGCCGATCGCGGCGCCGCCGACCCGGAAGAAGAGGTCGGCGAGCAGCGTCGGATTGGCCCGGTGGTCGCGTACGGCGCCCCGCGGCCCGACCTCCATCAACACCGGCGAGGATTGCGGCCCGGCGTCGATCAGCAGGCCGGCGATCGACACGCCCGGCACGTCGGCGACCGTCATTGCGGCATTGCCCGCCTCGCTGAGCAGCGTCGCGAGGCCCAGTCCGAGGACGATCGTGTCCGCCCGGACGACGCGGATCGGCTGGCGCAGCCGGTAGACGCCCGGGGTGAGCAGCAGGTGGCGCCCCGTCGCCAGCGCGCGGTTGATCGCCGCGATCGGCGTCGCGGGGGTGGCGATGAGGAAGTCGTCCAACCCCACGACGCGGCCGTCGGGCCGGCCCTGCCAGGAGATGCCGGTCGCATCGCGACGCAGCGCCGGCACGAACACCGCCCAGCGGCCGTCGGCGGCGACGTGGAGGAACGGCTTCTCGCGCATGCGCGGCACCGACGGCAGCGTGGTGATCGGCGGTTCGGGAAAGCTGCTGGCCGGCGCGCCGACGACGCCCATGAACATCATGTTCCAATTGGCGCCCTGCCAGCCGCCGATCTGCGAACTGCGGGTGAACCATTGCTGCTGCGTGCCCGAACGGATTGTGCCGTCGATGCGGCAATCGGCCATGAAGCCGCCGCTCGACCAGCCGCCGTCGTCCAGCGCGAGATCCCCCGCGAGGTGGACGCGGCGATAGGGCGCCGCCTGCGAGACCGCCCAGCGGTCGGCGCCATCGGGCGGAAGGACGGCGAGATTCTCGACCGCACGCCAGAAATTGACCAACGCCATGCCCTTGGCCCAATCGGCCTCGGCATGGACGTGGCCGGTGACCGTCACGTCGCCGGGGCGCAGGCCGAGGCCCGCCACCTGGGTGAAGAAGCCGACGTTGATGTCGAGCCGGTGTTCACCCGGTTTGAGCAGCACGGCATAACGGCGATCGGTGAAATGCGCGCGTTCCTGCTGCGCGAACCAGCCGTCGATCCGGCGCTGCGCGTCCGGCATGCCCGGATCGACGACGAGCACGTTGGGACCGAAATCGGGGTCGCCCATCGACGCACGCGGTCTCGCGCCGGCAGGGGCGAGGCCGATGGCGGCGATGCCGGCCAATATGCCGCGCCGTGTCGTCTTCGAGGTCAACCCGTTGTCCGCCAAGTCAAATCTCCCCGCGATGATCCGCTACCGATCCTCGAACGGCAGGTCGATGGCTGGATCGCCGCGCGTAAATAGCAGCCGTTCGAGGCGCTTGGCGTCGGCGGGGGTGGCGGGGTTGTAGATGATCATGCCGAGTTCCGGCCGTCCTTCGACCGAGAAGGACGAGAATTCCATCGCGAACAGCCCCGCGTCGGGGTGATGGATGCGCTTCGTGCCCTCGCCGTGCGCGACGACGTCGTTATCCTGCCACAGCGCCGCGAAGTCGGGGCTGAGGCGGGACAGTTCGGCGACCAGCGCCATGACCTCGGCGCTGCTGCTGGCACCCGCGCGCGCCACGTCGGCGCGGAAGGCGCCGACCACGAAGCGGGCGATGTCGGCGAAATCCGCGTTGCGCGCGCGGACATGGTCGCTGGCGAACATCAGCCGCAGGATGTTGCGGCCCTCGCGCGGCAGCTTGGCGTAATCGGTCAGCAGCACCGCCGCGGCGCGATTCCAGCCGACCACGTCCCACATCGCGGTCTTGATGATCGCCGGGCTGAGCACCATCCCGTCGAGCACGCGCTGCAGCCGCGGCGAGATGCCGTCGACCGGCCGGTAGCGCGCCTCCGGCAGGCGGCCGAGGCCGAGCATGTAGAGGTGCTCGCGCTCCGGCTCGGTCAGCATCAGCCCCTTGGCGATGCGGTCGAGCACGTCGGCCGACGGCGCGCCGCCGCGCCCCTGCTCCAGCCAGGTATACCAGGTCGGGCTGATGTTGGCGCGGCTCGCCACCTCTTCGCGGCGCAGGCCCGGCGTGCGCCGCCGGCTGCCGGCGAAGCCGAACGCCGCCGGATCGAGCCGGGTGCGCCGGTCGCGCAAATAGGTGCCGAGCGGGTTGGACGCGTCACTGGCCATGGTCGATCCTGTTGAACGGTATACCACGATAAGGTCACTACTTTAACACGTTGGAAAGGCTCGCGATACCGTATGGGTAAGAAGGAGATCACCCATGCGCGTATTCCTGACCGGCGCGACCGGTTTCATCGGCTCACACGTCATCCCCGAACTGCTCGCCGGCGGTCATCGCGTGCTCGGCCTGACCCGTTCCGATGCCGGCGCGCGGCAGCTCGAGGCGGCCGGCGTCGAGGTGCATCGCGGCGATCTGGATCGCCCGGAGACGCTCGCCAGCGGCGCGGCGGCGGCGGATGCGGTGATCCATTGCGCGTTCGATCACAATTTCGCGACCTTCTTCGAGAATACCAGGAAGGACGAGCGCAACATCACCGCGATGGGCGAGGCGCTGGAAGGAACGGGCAAGCCGATCCTGATCACCTCGGGCGTCGGCATCGGCACGCCGGTGAACGGCGGCCCGGCGACCGAAGACGTGCTGAACCCGCACCACGCCAATCCGCGCATCGCCACCGAACTGGCAGGCGCGGCGCTGATCGCGCGGCGCATCGACGTCCGCACCATTCGCCTGCCGCAGGTCCACGACACGACCAAGGCGGGGCTGATCACGCCGCTGGTCGCCGAGGCGCGCCGCGCCGGGGCGGTGGCGTATCTGGAAGAGGGGCGGACGCGCTGGGCCGCGGCGCATATCAGCGACGTGGCGAAGCTGTACGTGCTGGCGCTGGAAAAGGGCGAGCCGGGCGCGCGCTATCATGCGTCGGTGGAGGACGGCGTCTCCGCCCGCGCCATCGCCGAAGCGATCGGGGCGGGGGCGGGCCTGCCCGTCCGCTCGATCGGGCGGGAGGAGGTCGAGCTGTATTTCGGCTGGATGGCGCCATTCGCCGGGCTCGACATGATCGCGTCGAACGCCTGGACGCGCGCCCGGCTGGGGTGGATGCCGAGCGGCCCCGATCTGCTGACCGACCTCGCGGCGATGGACTATTCGGCAACCGCGCCGGCGTGACCGGTCGCCGTGTGGCGATTTCTCCCGGCGGTCGGGAACCGGCCGAGCGGTCCGATCCTTCAGCCGGGGGAGACAGGATATGAAGCCGATCGATCGTCGCCAGGGATTGTGGATGCTCGCGGGGAGCGCGGTCGCCGTGACCGCGCTCGGCGCACGGGCGATGGCGCAGGAGGCCTTGGCCGTGCCGGGGCGGACGCTCGCGCTGGTCGAGAAGAGCGCCGGCCGCGTCGCCTTCTACGCCCTGCCCGACGGCAGGCGGCTCGGCACGGTCGCGCTGGGGACGCAACCGCATGAGATCGCCGCCGATGCGGCGGGGCGGTTTGCCTATGTCGGCCATTACGGCGTCGCGAGCTGGAAGGCGCCCGGCGCGGGCGGCAGCCAGATCTGGGTCATCGACCTGCACAAGCGTGCGCTGGCGCGGACGATCGACATGGCGCCGTTCGGCCGCCTCCACGCCGTCCGTGTCGATGCGCGTGGGCGGCTGTACGTCCTGTCGGAGCAGGACAGCATGCTGGCCCGCTTCGACGATCCCGCCAACGATACCGCGCCGTCACGGCTGATCCCGGTCACCGGCGCGCGCAGCCATTATCTGATCGTCCGGCGCGACGGCGCCCGCGCCTATGTCGCCGACACGTTGAGCGGCGCGGTCATCATGGTCGATCCCGAGGATATGGGCGTTGCCCCGATCCGCCGGCGGATCGGCACCGCGCCCGAAGGGATGACGCTGAGCGCCGACGAACGGACGCTCTACGTGATCGACCGGCCGAGCGGGACGATCCATGCGCTGGACGCGACGACGCTGGAGGAACGCGCGCGCCGGCCGCTGCGCGGCGAGGCGGTGCGCATCGTCACGCAGGCCGACGGCCGGCTGATCGTCTCGAACACGGCGGACAAGAGCCTGTCGCGGCTCGACCCGGCAACGCTGGTCGAGCAGGATCGCCTGTCGCTCGATGCTGCGGCGCCGGGGCTCAACCTCTCTGGCGAGACGCTGTACGCCGCGCTCGAAAACAACCGGGTGGCGATCGTCGATACGCGCCGCTGGGCGCTCGCCGGCGGGTTCGCGACGGGGGCGGCGCCCGACGCCTCGGTGCTCGTCTAGGATGGATCGATGGTCAGGGTTTGGGAGGAAGCCATCCTCGCGAAGACCTATCAAGGTTCAGGCAAATTCCTCCCCCGTGCGGGGGAGGAATTTTGCTATGCGGCGACACTCCTATCCCGTCACCCCGGCGCAGGGCCGGGGTGACGGATCTGGTGAGGACGGCGATCGAGCCTCATGGGCGCTCCCCGGATCGACCATCGCGGTTGTAGACGTCTGATTTCTTTCGGTTAATGTCCTTCGCAACGCGGCGCCCCGCCGCTGCATCCCCGCCGAGACACGCGCGGCTGGCTGGAGACGATCCCTGACTGATGCCGCGTCCGTGGTGATTTGCGTACCCGCGCGCAACGAGGAGCAAGCCCTGCCCGGCCTGCTCGCCGCGCTCGGCCGTCTCGATGCGGTGGGCGGGGCGACCGTGTGCCTGTATCTGGACGGGTGTGTCGACGGCAGCGAGACGGTGGTGCGGCACGCCGCCGCCAGCGCGCCGTTCGCGTTGCTGCTGCAGGTGGGGCCGGGCAGCACGGCATCCAACGCCGGCGTTGCGCGGCGCGCGGCGATGGCGATGGGACTGGCGCATCTGGCCGGCGCCGACGGCCTGCTGTTCACCACCGATGCCGACAGCCGGCCGCAGCGGGACTGGATCGCCGCCGGCCGTGCGGCGCTGGATCATGCCGATGTCGTCGCGGGCCGGATCGTCCGCCGCCACGGCGCACGCGACGGCGCGCAGACGCGGCTGGAGGGATATTACAACCGGCTGCACGCCTATCGGCGGCTGATCGACCCGGTGAGCTGGGAGGCGCACGACACGCATCATTTCAGCGGCGGCGCCAATCTGGCGGTCCGGGCGTCGGCGTATCGTGCGATCGGCGGCTTCCGCCCGCTGCCGTTCGCCGAGGATGCGACCCTGCTCGACGATGCGGCGCGGGCCGGTTTCCGGGTACGGCGCGATGGCGCGATGCTGGTCGAGACCTCGTCGCGCCGGCACGGGCGGGCGCCGCAGGGACTGGCCAGCGCGTTGCGCGCCGCGGATGTCGGCGAGGTGCCGCGCGTCGCGCATCCCGCGCAGATGGCGTGGCAGTGGCGCGAGCATGCCGCAATGCGCTTCGGCTTCCCGACGATCGATCATGGCAGGACCTGCGCCACTCTCGGTGCGCGGCTGGGGCTGAGCGACGACCATGTGCGCGGCGTCGCGCGCGATTGCCCCAATGCGGAGGCGTTCGCGATGCGGATCGTGCCGGCGGCGCCGGGGGCGGCCGATCTGGTGACGCTGGACGAAGCCGAGGATGCGCTGGCGCGGCTCGAGGCGAGCTGGTGCGAGGCGGCGGCATGATCGCCATGCAAGACGCGTTGCGTGCGGCGATCGCACGCGCGGGATGGGATCGCGACCCGCCCCGCGATCCGGAGACGGCGGAGGCGTATCTGGCGCTGCTCGCCACGCTCTACGCCACGGGTCGGCGCGACCTGCCGCTCGGGCGCCTGCTGGAGGGGCATGTCGACGCGGTGCAGATCGTCGGGCGCTACGGCACCGCCGCGCAGGTCGAGCGGCTGCATGCGGCGCTGGCGGCGGGCGCGATGCTCGGCGTTTGGAACGCAGGGCTGGCGGGCGAACCGCTGATCCTCGCCGACGGCCGGCTGAGCGGCGGCAAGAGCTATGCGTCGGGGGCGGGAGTGCTGACCCATGCGCTGGTGACCGCGCAGACGGACGACGGCAACCGCCTGCTGCTGGTCGATCTGGCGGCGGTGCCGCCGGCGATCGATCGCGACTGGTGGCGGATGACCGGCATGCAGCGGTCCGAGACGCATCAGGTGCGCTGGGCGGGCGCGGCGATCGACGCGGCGGCGACCATCGGTCATCCGGAGGATTACGTGCGCGAGCCGTTCTTCAGCGGCGGCGCGCTGCGCTTCGTCGCGGTCCACGCCGGCGGCGTCGCCGGCTTGTGCGACCGGACGCGCGACCATCTGGTCGCGACCGACCGTGCCGGCGATCCGTTCCAGGCGGCGCGTCTCGCCGATCTCTATGGCCTGGCGGAGGCGGCGGCGGGCGTCGTCCGCCGGGTCGCGGACGACTGGTTCGCTCCCGGCAACGACGCGCGGCTGATGCGGGTGGCGGCGGCGCGGCTGGCGGTCGCCGACGCGGCCGAACGCGCGATCGTGCTCGCGCAGCAGTCGGTCGGGCTCGCCGGCCATTTCCGCGACCACCCGCTGGCCGCGATGCTGACCGATCTGGCGGTCTATCTGCGCCAGCCGGCGCCGGATGCGCAGCGATTGCGGGTCGGTGCGGCGGTCGCGAGCGGAGCGCTCGTCCCATCGCTGTGAGGCTGAGTCCGGGCCGGCCGCGCCATGCCGTCGTGGTCGCGCCGCACCCCGATGACGAGATCATCGGCGCGGCGGCGCTGATCGCGACGCTGGCGCGGCGCGGCACGCGGGTGTCGGTGGTGATCGTCAGCGACGGCGCCGCCTCGCATCCCGGCAGCCGGCGCTGGCCGCGCGCGCGCCTGATCGCGGAACGCTATCAAGAGTCGCGGCGTGCGCTTCGTCGCCTCGGCGTGACGGCGGGGGCGGTGCGCTGTCTCGGCCTGCCGGACAGCGCGGTCGGGGCGCATCGCGTCCCCCTCGCGCGGGCGCTCCGCCGCCTCGTGCGGTCGGGCGTCGACCTCATCGTCGCGCCGGCCGCCGCCGACGCGCATCCCGACCATCGGGCGGTCGCCGCGGCGCTGCACCGGCTCGGCGGGCGGGCGCGACGGCTGTCCTATCAGGTGTGGCCGCCGCAATCGCCGCTGCGGCGCGGATCGCGCCTCGTCGCGATGCCCGGCGGCGCGGCGGCCAAGCGATCGCTGATCCGCGTCCATCGCACGCAGCTCGGCGCGATCGACGACGATCCGGCCGGCTTCACGATCGCGCGGCACGAACTCGACGCCTTCTCGCATCCCCTCGAAGCCTATCTGGAGGTGCGGCGATGACCGCGATCGATCTCGGCGGGTTCGCCGGCAAATTCGCCGGCGAAGACGATCCCTGGGGCACGTTCAGCAACCGCGACGAGGCGGTCAAGCGCCGTGCGATCCTGCACGCGCTGGGGCCCGGGCCGATCGGCCGGGTGCTGGAACTCGCCAGCGGCAACGGATCGAACAGCGCGGCGATCGCGCCGCGCGCCCTGCGTCTCGACGCGACCGAGGGAACGGCGGAGGGCACGCGGCTGACCGCGGCGGCGATCGCGCGCTATCCGCGGGCGCAGGCGTCCGCGCTCGCGCTGCCGGCGGCCTTCCCGCACGGTGTGTACGATGCCGTCGTGGTGGCGGAGCTGCTCTATTATCTGTCGGAGCGCGACATGGCGCGGGTCGCGGTCGACGTCGCGGCCGCGCTGCGGCGCGGCGGGCGGCTGGTGCTGGCGCACCACCGGATCGACTTCTACGATTTCGCCCAGCATGCGGACGGTATCCAGGCGCGTTTCCTCCGCCAGACCGGGCGGCACTGGCACGTCCGGCGCGTGCGCGCGCGACGCCGGTGGCAGGTCTGCGTCGCGACCTGCACGGGCTGAAGCCGACCGGCGGGGGGCTCAGCCGGTCGGCGCGACGCCCATCGGCTCGCCGAGGCGCACGGGTCGTTCGGGCTGCCAGCCATCGTCGAATGCGATCACGCCGCGCCCGAACAGCATCACGACGGTCGAGCCGAGCAGGAAGCGGCCCATCTCCTCGCCCTTGCGCAACACGATGTCCCGGCCGGCATAGTCCCATTGCGATGCGCCATGCGCGCGGCGCGGATTGACGACGCCGTGCCAGACGGTCGCCATGCTGCCGACGATGGTCGCGCCGACCAGCACCATGACGAACGGCCCGTGGTCCGGCGAGTCGAAGACGCACACCACCCGCTCGTTGCGCGCGAACAGATTGGGCACGCCGCGCGCGGTGGTCGGGTTCACCGAGAACAGCGTCCCCGGCACGTAGATCATCCGCAGCAGCGTGCCGTCGCAGGGCATGTGGATGCGGTGATAGTCTTTCGGGGAGAGGTACAGATTGGCGAAACTGCCATGGCGGAACCGCGCGGCCAGCGTCGCGTCGCCGCCGACCAGCTCGGTCGTGGTGAAGCGATGCCCCTTGGCCTGGACGATGTGATGATCGTCGATCGCGCCGAACTGGCTGATCGCGCCGTCGACCGGGCAGGCGAAATCGGCGCCGGTGATCGGCCGCGCCCCCGCCTTGAGCGGACGGGTGAAGAAAGCGTTGAAGCTCGCGTAGCTGCGGACGTCCGCATCCGCGGCCTCGCTCATGTCGACGGCATAGGTGCGCACGAACCAGCGGATCAGCCGGGTCGTCACCGGTCCGCCCTCCGCGCCGGCGATGCGCCCGGCGAGGGCGGTCAGGCGCTGCTTGGGCAGCATATGCTGGAGAAGGATCTTCACGCGATCGGACATCGGCACCTCGAAACGTCGGCCGCCCACCCTAGCGCGATACGGGGGAAGGTCGAAGGAAATGGACCGCGGACCCGCCCGAACGTGGCGGGGCGAACGCGTGCGATGTATATTGACCGAGCCCGTCCTTCCGGACCATCTGGCCGGCGATGACCAAGAGCAAGGGACGCACCGGCGCACATGCGCGCGCCAACATCCAGCCGCCGCCCACCGCCGCCGAGCTCGACGCGGCGAAGCGCGAGGTCGCGCAGATCGAGGGGCGTCTGGTCGGCCTCGCCGCCGGCCATCCTTCGGTGAAGACGTGGAAGGCGCGCCTGCGGACCGCGCAGGCCGTGATCGCCCGCGCGCCACGCGACGCTTAGGGCCGATCGACAGTCACCGGCGCCGCGTAATTCCTCCCCCGCCAGGGGGAGGTGGCATGCCGAAGGCACGACGGAGGGGGAGGTAAGCGACGACTTCGGTTCCGTGTCCTCCCCCTCCGTCACGGCTCCGCCGCGCCACCTCCCCCTGGCGGGGGAGGATTTGGATTGAACGGCCGTCCCACCCAGACGGAGACACGCCGGGGCCGGGCGCGCGCAAGCATAGCTAGTGCGGCACGAACAATTTTGGCCGCCCGGCGTGATGGTTTCTGCGCTATTCGCGGCGGCATGACCGATCTCGCCATCCTTTTCGAGCATCCGCAATGGTTTGCGCCGTTATTCGCCGCGCTGGACGCCCGCGGCGTGGCGTATCGCGCGATCCATGCCGACGGCTTCGCCTTCGATCCCGCGGCGACCGCGCCGCCGGCCCGCGTCGTGTTCAACCGTATCGCCATGTCGAGCTTCCTGCGCGAGCCGGAGCATCCGATCTTCCACGCGGCGGCGGCGCTGGCGCATTGGCAGGAGCGCGGCGCGCGCGTGCTGAACGGCGCCGGCGCGCTGGCGATCGACGCCTCCAAGGCGCGGCAATTGTCGCTGATCGCGGGGCTGGGCCTCGCCATTCCGGCGACCCGCGTCGTCCATCGCGCCGCCGATCTGTCCGCCGCCGCGGCGGCGCTGCGCTTCCCGATCGTCGTCAAGGCGAATATCGGCGGGTCGGGCGCCGGGATCGTCCGCTATGACGATGCCGATGCGCTCGCCGCGGCGGTCGCCGACGGCGCGGTGCCCGACAGCATCGATCGCGTCCTGCTGGTCCAGGAATATGTGCCGGCGCGCGGTGGCACGATCACACGGATCGAGACGCTCGGCGGCCGCTTCCTCTATGCGATCGAGGTCGACGGCGGCGGCAGCTTCGACCTGTGCCCCGCCGACGCCTGCGCGGTGCCCGGCCGCCCGACGATCACGATGACGCGGGTCGATCCCGATCCCGCGCTGATCGAGGCGGCGGAGGCGATCGTACGACGCGCCGGGATCGACGTCGGCGGGGTGGAGGTGCTGGTCGACGATCGCGACGGCGTCGCGCGCTTCTACGACATCAACGCCCTGTCCAATTTCGTCGCCAACCCGCTCGAGATACTCGGCTGGGACCCGCATGCGCGGCTCGTGGATTGGTTGGCCGGGATCATCGCGGAGACGAGCAAGTGAGATACGGATATTGGATGCCCGTCTTCGGCGGCTGGCTGCGCAACGTCCCCGACGAGGGCATGGCGGCGAGCTGGAACTATGCCAAGCGGCTGACCCAGGCGTCGGAGCGCTGGGGCTATGACCTCACCCTGATCGCGGAGCTCAACCTCAACGACATCAAAGGGATCGAGCAGCCCGCGCTCGACGCCTGGTCGACCGCGGCGGCGCTGGCGGCGGTCACCGAACGGATCGAGCTGATGGTCGCGGTCCGCCCCAATTTCCACCATCCGGCGCTGTTCGCCAAGGCCGCGGCGAATATCGACCAGATCGCCGGCGGCCGGCTGGCGCTCAACGTCGTGTCGAGCTGGTGGGCGGACGAGGCACGGCAATACGGATTGCAGTTCGACCAGCACGACGACCGTTATGCGCGCACCGACGAATGGCTGCGCGTCGTCGACGGACTGTGGACCGAGCCGCGGTTCAGCTTCGAGGGGCGGTTCTACCGGACGGAGAACGCGATCTGCGCGCCCAAGCCGGTCCGGCGGCCGGTCGTCTATGCCGGCGGCGAGAGCGAGGCAGCCAAGACGATGATCGCGGCGCGCTGCGACGCCTATGTCATGCACGGCGATCCCGTCGCGGCGGTCGCGCCGAAGATCGCCGACATGCGCGCGCGCCGCCAGCGTGCGGGCGGACCGCCGATGCAATTCGGGATGGCCGCCTATGCGATCGTCCGCGACAGCGAGGCGGAGGCGAAGCGCGAGCTGGAGCGGATCACCACCGTCACCGATTTGCCCGCGGGATATGACAATTTCGACCAATGGCTGTCGGGCACGCAGCTGGAGCGCGACTTGCAGGTCCAGGAATATTCGGTGTCCAACCGCGGGCTGCGGCCCAATCTGGTCGGCACGCCCGAACAGCTCAAGGAGCGGATCGCCGAATATGAGGCGGCGGGGCTCGACCTGCTGCTGCTCCAGATGAGCCCGCAGGCCGAGGAGATGGAGCGGTTCGCGGTGCAGGTGATGGGCACGGCGTGAGGCGCGATCGCCGCCGGCGGGGTCAGCGCCGCGCCGTCGCCAGATGGTGCAGCACGATCCCCGACGTCGTCGCGACGTTCAGCGAATCGAACCCTGCCGTCATCGCGATACGCAGGCTGCGCGCGCGAGAGAGGATGTCCGGCGACAGGCCCGGCCCCTCGGCGCCGAGCAGCATGGCGTTGCGCGGACCCGGCCGCCAGTCGGCGAGTTCCGTCGCTCCGGCGGGACTGAGCGCGACCGGGGCGAAGCCGTGGCGGTCGAGCAGCGCGAGCGCGTCCTCGTCGCGCGCCAGCCGGGCGGTGGGGACCAGCAGCGTCGCGCCGACCGACACCCGGATCGCCTTGCGGTACAGCGGGTCGCAGCACTCCGCGTCGAGCAGCACCGCCGCCGCCCCGAAAGCGGCGGCGTTGCGGAAGATGCCGCCGATATTGTCGTGGTTGGCGATGCCGGACAGCAGCAGGACGTCGCCGTCGCCGCGCTGGCGGGCGAGCAGCGCGTCGGCGTCGGGCACGTCGGTGCGCCGGCCGATCGCCAGGATGCCGCGGTGCATCGCGAAGCCGGCGATGGCGTCGAGCATCGGCTGCGCGGCGACGAACACCGGCACGTCGTCGCCAAGCTGTGCGACGAGCGGCCGCAGCGCGTCGAGCCGCTTCGCCGCGATCAGCAGGGAGAGCGGGCGGTGCAGCGCACTCCCGACCAGTTTCTCGACGACCACCTTGCCTTCCGCCACGAACAGCCCGGCCCGCCCGACGAGGTCGCGCTCG
Source organism: Sphingomonas taxi (assembly GCF_000764535.1). NCBI lineage: Bacteria > Pseudomonadati > Pseudomonadota > Alphaproteobacteria > Sphingomonadales > Sphingomonadaceae > Sphingomonas > Sphingomonas taxi. Next base: position 3,675,717 of record NZ_CP009571.1, read on the forward strand.
CGGATGTCGCGATAGGGTTCGATCCTGGGATCGTCGGGGTCGTGGATTTCGATGAGCATCGGCATGGACGGTTACCCGGCTACGAACGGGGCGGCTAGAGCATGTGGGCATCGGTGTTGGCCTCTTGCTCCGCAACTCACCCCGTCATCCCGGACTAGTTCCGGGGTCCACTCCGCGGCGAGGAGAAAGGCTTGAGACGGCACCGTTCTCCTGCGGCCCGGTGGACCCCGGAACAAGTCCGGGGTGACGGGTATGGTGAGGTCATCGATCGAACCTCGCGGCGAGAAAACGCAAAATACGTGCCCCCGGCAACGCGTTTCGCCGCCGCCCCATTGATCGGCGATGACGGCGGATGCATCACGCGCGCCATACCCTGTTGATCGGACCATCCATGCGCCTGTTTGCCGCCACTGCCACGATGATGTTGCTGTCGACGACGGCCTTCGCCCAGACCAATGCACCCGCCGCCGCATCCGCCGCTCTGCCCGCGACCAACCCGTTCGCGCAGGCGAGCACGCGGCCGTTCGAGGCGCCGCCGTTCGACCGGATCAAGAGTACCGACTATGCGCCGGCCCTGCTCGCCGGCATGGCCGCGCAGCGGGCGGAGATCAACGCGATCACCCGCGCCCGCAGCGCCCCCACGTTCGAGAACACGATCGCCGCGATGGAGCGGTCGGGTCGCCTGCTCGAGCGCGCGAGCCTCGCTTTCTCGGGCGTGGTCGGCGCCAATACCGACGACACGCTCCAGAAGACCCAGGCCGACCTCGCGCCCGCCTTCGCCGCGCATCAGGACGCGATCAACCTCGACCCGGCATTGTTCGCGCGCGTCAAGACGATCTACGACCAGCGCCAGTCGCTCCGCCTCGACGCGGAGCAGCTGCAGGTCCTCACGCTCACCTATCAGAACATGGTCCGCGCCGGTGCGCAGCTGTCGCCGGCCGACAAGCTGACGCTCAGCCGCTACAACAGCCAGCTCTCGACGCTGGAGACCGCGTTCCAGCAGAAGCTGCTCGCCGCCGCCAAGGCGGGCGCCTTGGTGGTCGACGACAAGGCGAAGCTCGCCGGCCTGTCCGACGGCGAGATCGCCGCCGCGGCCGACGCCGCCAAGGCGCGCGGGCTGGCGGGCAAATACGTGCTGACGCTCCAGAACACGACGCAGCAGCCCGAACTCGCCACGCTGACGGATCGCGCGACGCGCGAGGCGCTGTTCAACGCGAGCTGGACCCGGGCGGCGAAGGGCGACGCCAACGACACGCGCGACACGATCGCGCAGATCGCGCTGCTGCGCGCGCAGAAGGCAAAGCTGCTCGGCTTCCCGACCTGGGCCGATTACGTGCTGCAGGACCAGATGGCGAAGACGCCGAAGACCGCGCTCGGCTTCATGCAGCAGCTCGGTACGCCGGTGGCCGCCGAGCAGCGCCGCGAGGCGGCCGAATTGCAGGCGCAGATCAAGGCGACCGGCGGCAACTTCGCGCTCAAGCCGTGGGACTGGGACTTCTATTCCGAACAGGTCCGCAAGGCAAAATACGATCTCAACCAGGACCAGCTGAAGCCCTATTTCGAGATCAACAAGGTGCTGACCGACGGCGTCTTCTACGCCGCCAACCAGCTGTACGGCCTGACCTTCAAGCGCCGCACCGACATTCCGGTCTATCAGCCCGACGTCATGGTCTACGAAGTCGACGAGGCCGACGGCACGCCGGTCGGCCTGATGTATTTCGATTATTGGAAGCGCGACAACAAGAACGGCGGCGCGTGGATGTCGAACTTCGTCAACCAGTCGAAGCTGCTGGGGACGAAGCCGGTCATCTACAACGTCGGCAATTTCACCAAGCCCTCGGCGGGGCAGCCGGCGCTGATCAGCTTCGACGACGTGACGACGATGTTCCACGAATTCGGCCATGCGCTGCACGGCCTGTTCGCCAACCAGACCTATCCCAGCGTCTCGGGCACCAACACCGCGCGCGACTTCGTCGAATTCCCGTCGCAGTTCAATGAACATTGGGCGCTCGATCCCAAGGTGCTGCCGCATTATGCGGTCGATTACCGCAGCGGACAGGTCATTCCGCAGGCGCTGGTCGACAAGATCAAGCGCGCCGGCACGTTCAACTCGGGCTATTCGTTCGGCGAGGCGCTCGCCGCGGCGGAGATGGACATGAGCTGGCATTCGCTGACCGCGGCACAGGGCAAGCAGAACCCCGATGCGTTCGAGACGCAGGCGCTCGCCGCCACCGGTCTCGACGTCGCCGACGTGCCGCCGCGCTATCGCTCGAGCTATTTCCTCCACATCTGGGGCAACGGCTATTCGGCGGGCTATTACGCCTATAGCTGGACCAAGATGCTGAGCGCGAACGCGTTCAACTGGTTCGAGCAGCACGGCGGGATGACGCGCGCCAACGGCCAGCGCTTCCGCGACCTGATCCTGTCGAAGGGCCATACCGAGGATTACGCGCCGATGTTCCGCACCTTCAACGGTGCCGACCCGCAGGTCGGGCCGCTGCTGAACGATCTCGGCCTCAACGCCGACGGTTCGCGCATCGCGGTGGACACGGCGACGCCGCCGGTCAGCGACGGCACGGTGCCGGCCGCCCCGTCCGCCAAGCCCGCGACGGGCAAGACGGGGGGCTGAGCCCGGCGCCACGACCATCGCGGGGAGGGGCGCTGCCTATCGCGCGCTGGTCGCCGGTCCCACCGGCAGCCAGCGTTCGGGCAGGGTCACCGTGACCCGCTGCTTGATATCGGCTGCCGAGGTCGCGAGCATCACCGTGTAGCGGCCGGGCGCGACATGCCATTGGTGTCGCGTCTCGTCCCAGGTGGCGAGCAGCCGCGGGTCGACCGTCACGGTGCGCTGCTCCGACCGTCCGGGACGCAACGCCGCCTTGGCATAGCCCGCCAGTCGCTTGGGCGCTTCCCAAGTGCCGTCGGGCGACGCGACATAGACCTGCCCCAGCGCCTGACCGGGGATCGTGCCGGTGTTGCGCAGCGTGAAGCCGACCTGAAGGTCACCCGCGACGGTGCGCGCGGTGAGCCCGCCGTGGTCGAAGCGCCCGTAACTGAGCCCGAAGCCGAACGGGAACAGCGGACGCGCGCCGGTCCGGTCGATCCATTTATAGCCGACCGCCGCTCCCTCGGCGTAGCGGACGCCGAAGATCTGTTTGTCGGGCAGGCCCTTGCCGGCGATCGTCGGCCGCGGATACTGGTCCGGCGTCGCCGGGAAGGTGATCGGCAGATGGCCCGACGGGTTGACCGCGCCCGACAGGATGCGAGCGATCGCGGGGCCGCCGCGGCTGCCGGGATACCAGCTTTCGACGACGCCGCGCACGTCGGCGATCCACGGCATGGCGACCGCGCCGCCGGTTTCCAGCACGACGATCGTGTTGCGATTGGCCTTGGCGACCGCGCCGATCAGCCCATCCTGATCGTCGGGCAGCGACAGCGGGAAATCGAGCGATTCGGCGGTCCATTGCGTCGCGAACACGATCACTACGTCGGCGTTCCTGGCCTTTGCGGCGCTGGCGGCCGGGTCGGTGCCCGGGTCGTAATCGACCGTCGCGTCGGGGCGTTCGGCCTTGATCGCCGCGAGCGGCGACGATTTGTCGTAGACGATCGGCCCCGGCCACGATTTGGGGCCGAGCCCGCGCACCGCATTGCCGCCGGGGGCATAGACCTGCGCCGACCCGCCGCCCGACAGCACCCCGACGTCGGCATGGCCGCCGACGACGAGGATGCGCTTCGCCGCGCGCGTCAACGGCAAGATGCCGCCCTCGTTCTTGAGCAGGACGATGCCATTCTCCGCCGCGGTCTGCGCGACGACCGCATGCGCGGCGAAATCGATCGGGCCGGGCGTCACGGGATCGTCGACCGCGCCGCTGACGATCAGCGCACGCGCGATCCGGCGGACCTTGTCGTCGAACGCCGCGATCGGCACCTTGCCGCTCGCGATCGCCGCCTTCAGCTTGTCGCGCCAGACGTAATTGTCCTTGTTGGACACGCCGGTTTCCTGATCGAGCCCGCCCAGCGCATTCTCGACCGTGTCGTGCTGCGCGCCCCAGTCGGACATCACATAGCCCTTATACCCCCAATCGCCCTTCAGCACGCGGTTGAGCAGCCAGTCGTTCTGGCAGGCGTGCTTGCCGTTGACGAGATTGTACGAGCACATCACCGAGCCGGGATCGCCGCGCTCGATCGCGATCTGGAAGGCGAGCAGGTCCGAGGTGCGGGCGGCGCCTTCGTCGATCGCGACGTCGACGGTGCTGCGTCCGGTCTCCTGGTCGTTGAGCGCGAAATGCTTGACCGTCGTGACGATCCGGTTCGACTGGATACCCTTCATGAACGCGCCGACCATCGTCCCCGCCAGCCACGGGTCCTCGCCGCCATATTCGAAATTGCGGCCGTTGCCGGGCTCGCGGGCGAGGTTGACGCCGCCGGCGAGCTGCACGTTGAAGCCGGACGCGCGCGCTTCGGCGCCGACCATCCTGCCGCCCGCCATCGCCACCGCCGGGTCCCACGTCGCCGCGCTGAGGATGCCCGACGGCAAAGCGGTGCGCTCCAGGGCCGGGGGCGCTTCGCCCTGCGTCGCGACGCCGCTGCCCGCATCTGCCTGCCATTGCGGCGTGAACCCCAGCCGGGGGACGCCCGGCACGAAGCCCGCCGATTGCGGTCGCGCCTGCGGATCGCGGAAGCTGTTCCAATCCTGCTGGGTGCCGAAGAAGCCCGTCACGACCGCGAGTTTCTCGTCCTCGGTCATCGCCTGGACCAGCAGCTCGGCGCGTCGGTCCGCGGACAGCGTCTTGTCCTGCCATGCGCTGGCCGCGACCGGCGCCGCAGCGGTGACGGGGCCGGAGGGGCCGGCGAGGGCGCCGACCAGCATTGTCGTGGCGAGTAGCAAAGCGCGCATGGTCGAAGCCTCCGAGTCGATACCGCGTCCGACGCGAACGGTCCGACCGCCACGGGTATTCCGGACTATCGGCCACCGCGTCAAACCCCTTGCAGTCGTAGGCGCAGCGCCGGGCGGAAGGCCGTCGTCGGCGAAAAATCGAGGGTAGCCAAATGTTTGTATGCCGATCGCGACCCCGATAAGCTGCCGTTGCCGCCGCCGTGACGACGGCAGCGGATCGGTGCGGACTGCATAAGGGAGCAAGACAATGCCGACGATCATCACCACGGACGGGACGGAGATCTTCTACAAGGACTGGGGGCCGCGCGACGCGCAGGTCGTCATGTTCCATCATGGCTGGCCGCTGAGTTCGGACGATTGGGACGGGCAGATGATGGCCTTCGTCGCCAAGGGCTATCGCGTCGTCGCCCACGACCGCCGCGGCCATGGCCGATCGAGCCAAGCGGCGACCGGCCACGACATGGATGGCTATGTCGCCGACGTCGTCGCGCTCACCGACGCGCTCGACCTGCGCGGCGCCGTTCACATCGGCCATTCGACCGGTGGCGGCGAAGTGGCGCGCTACGTCGCCCGCGCCAAGCCGGGGCGGGTCGCCAAGGCGGTGCTGATCAGCGCGGTTGCGCCGATCATGATCCAGAGCGATGCCAATCCCGACGGCGTGCCGCTGTCGGTGTTCGACGAGATCCGCGAACAGACCGCGACCAATCGCGCGCAATATTTCTACGACTTCACGCTGCCGTTCTTCGGCTACAATCGCGACGGCGCGGAGGTGAAGGAAGGCGTGCGGCGCAATTGGTGGCGGCAGGGCATGACCGGCAGCGTGCTTGCCCATACGCTCGGCATCAAGGCCTTCTCGGAAACCGACTTCACCGAAGATCTCAAGGCGATCACGGTGCCGACGCTGGTGCTGCACGGCGAGGACGACCAGATCGTGCCGTTCGCCATCACCGGCAGGAAATCGGCGGAGATCGTGCCGGGCGCCAGGCTCATCTCCTATCCCGGCTATCCGCACGGCATGCCGACGACGCACGCCGACCGGATCAACGCCGATCTGCTCGCCTTCGTCGAGGGCTGAGCCGCCACGGGCGGCGGCGGGTCCGGTGTCGCGACGCCGGACCTGCCGCATGCGAAGCCGATGCACCAGATTAGGACTTCGTTAACCCTAGACTGTTCCGACCTTCTCCGCAGGGATCGTCTATCGATCCGGCCAGGAGGCGGATCATGGCGCAGATTACGGCGGCGACCCTGTGGATGATATTGACCGGCGGCTTCGCGGCGTCGGTTCCGATCGCGCTGCTGCGGCGCGATGGCTCCGCGGCGCTCGCCATGGCGGTGGGCGGATTGCTCGCCGGCCACCTATCGCATCTTCCGGCGCCGATGCTGGCCTGGGCATCGATCGCGGTGGCGGTCGGGCTGGCGGCGGCGCTCGCCGGCTGCATCCTCAACGCCGCCTTCGGCGGTCGCTCCGCCTACGCGCTGGGGCTGGTGCTGACCGCGACGACGCTGGGCGCGATCGCCTCGGCACCCGCCACCGCGTCGCACGATCGCGTCAGCGGGCCGGCGGCGGGCATCGCCCTGAGCGCCGCGCTGACGACGCTGGCCATCGGGTGACGGCACGCCTTTAGTCGTAAAACGCACTTTTATATTTGACGTTGCGCTTTCGGATCGTCATGAAAATCAAGCCGTTAGGCATCCTCCCCAACAGGATTACTGGGGCCGCTCCGGCGGCCCCCTTTTATGTCCGGCCCCCTTTTAGGTCCGGCGGCGCGTCACTGGGTGTGCAGCACGCCGCTGAACGCCGCATCCTCCAGCGCGCGCCCGGCGCCGAGCGCGACGCACATCAGCGGCGCTTCGGCGACGATCACCGGCAGCCCGGTCGAGCGGCTGAGCACCTCGTCCAGCCGGCGCAGCAACGCCCCGCCGCCGGTCATCACGATACCCTGTTCGACGATATCGGCGGCGAGTTCCGGCTCGACCTGTTCGAGCGTCTTCATCACCACCTCGACGATCTGCGCGACGAGATCGGCGAGCGCATCGGCGATCTCGGTCTGGCTGATGCTGATCTCCTTGGGGATGCCGTTCATCAGGTCGCGCCCGCGCACGCGCATGTCCGGCTCCGGCTCGCCCGTCGGCCGGCTGGCGGCACCGATCTGCTGCTTGATCCGCTCCGCGGTCGCCTCGCCGATCATCAGATTGTGCTTGCGGCGGATGTGCGAGGCGATCGCCTCGTCGAGCTTGTCGCCGCCGACGCGCACCGAATTGCTGTAGGCGAGGCCGCCGAGCGAGAGCACCGCCACCTCGGTGGTGCCGCCGCCGATGTCGACGACCATGAACCCGATCGGTGCGGTGATCGGCAGCCCGGCGCCGATCGCGGCGGCGAGCGATTCCTCGATCAGCAGCACCTTCGATGCGCCGGCGCTGGTCGCCGCCTGGCGGATCGCGCGCCGCTCGACCTGCGTCGATCCCGCCGGCACGCAGATCACCATCTTGGGATTGCGCTGTAATCGGCCGGCGTCGCCATGCACCTTCTTGATGAAGTGCTTGATCATCTGCTCGGCGACGTCGATGTCGGCGATGACGCCGTCGCGTAACGGCCGGATCGTCTCGACGCCTTGCGGCGTCTTGCCCATCATCAGCTTGGCGTCGGCACCGACCGCGAGCACCTTGGGGATGCCGTCGCGCGTCTCGATCGCAACGACGGAGGGTTCGTCCAGCACGATGCCGCGGCCGGCGACGAACACCAACGTGTTCACGGTGCCGAGGTCGATCGCCATGTCATGCGAGGCAAGACCGAAATTGAGGGACAGTCGCAGCGCAGCCTACCTTGTTGGGAGTGGCACCGGCCGTCGGCCGATGCGAAGGCCCCGCGCATTGGCGCTTTGCCGGGCAGCGTCAACCGGCGTGCGTCCACCGGCCTGTCCCGGCGGACGGACGGTTTGCGGGGCGGATGGCGGGGCGGCGGGCTTGCTTGCGGCCGGCGGGGGCCGGGCCTACATCGGCGACGGCGTGGCTATCCCCTTGATCTCTCTTGCGATGCTGCCGGCGTACGGCCTCGGGGCCGGCGCAGGCCGGTCGTGATGCGCGACCTGTTCGACCGGCCGCTGCTGCCCGGGCTGCGCAGCGAGGAGGGGTTCGTCACCGCCGACGACGAACGCGCGCTGATCGCGGCAATTGATGCGCTCGCGCTGACGCCGTTTCAATTCCAGGGCTGGACCGGCAAGCGGCTGACCCACAGTTTCGGGCTGCATTACGATTTCGAGCGCGGGTCGCTCGCACCGGCGGCGCCGATGCCGGCATGGCTGGCGGCGATCCGTGCGCGGGCCGAGGCGTTCGCCGGGGTCGCCTCGGGGAGCTTCGTGCAGGCGCTGCTGATCCGCTACGATCCCGGCGCGGGGATCGGCTGGCATCGCGACCGTCCGCATTTCGATCACGTCGTCGGCATCTCGCTGGGCGCGGCGGCGGCGATGCGCTTCCGCCGCCGGACGGGCGAGCGGTTCGCGCGGGTCGCCGCACCGCTGCCGCCGCGCGGCATCTACCACCTCCACGGCGAGGCGCGCCACGACTGGGAGCATAGCATCGCCGCGATGACCGAGACGCGCTGGTCGATCACGCTGCGCAGCCTGTCCGAGCGCGGACGCCGGATGCTCGCCGCCGGGGATGGCGCGTGACGACCCCCGATTTCGTCGTGATCGACGTCGAGACCGCCTGTTCGCGGGTGAGCAGCATCTGCCAGATCGGCATCGTCGGCTTCCGCGACGGCCGCGAGGTCTTCGCCTATGAGACCTTGCTCGATCCGTGCGACGATTTCCACGCGATGAACACGCGCATCCACGGCATCGCCGCGCATCACGTGATCGGCCAGCCGACCTTCGCGCACGTCCACGCCGACATCGACCGCCATCTGACCGGCCGCGTCACCGTCGCCCATTCCTATTTCGACAAGGGCGCACTCGCCGCGGCGTGCCGCGTCCATGACCGGGCGATGATCGAGACGGTCTGGCTGGACAGCGTGCGGGTCGCCAAACGCGCCTGGCCCGATCTGCCCAACCACAAGCTCGGCGGCCTCGCGCGCTATCTCGGCATCACCCACCGCCACCATGACGCGCTGAGCGACGCGCGCGCCGCCGGCTGGGTGATCGTCAAGGCGATCGACCATACCGGCCTGTCGCTCGCCGACTGGCTGGCCCCGCCGCGCAAGCCGCAGCCGCCGCCCCGCGCCGCGCCGGCGGGGCCGCTGAAGGGCGAGCGGATCGTCGTCGTCGGCGAGGCGCGCGACGGGGCAATCGCGCAGGCGCTCGCCGCGCAGGGCGGCACGATCATGTCGGCGGTCGGGCTGACGACGACGATGGTGGTCGTCGCCGATCATCTGCCCGATGCGCGCGCGCCGCGCGCGAGCGCCGAGATGGACAAGGCCGCGGCGGCCCGCCGGGCCGGCCGGGCGATCCGGATCGTGTCGGCGCGGACGCCGGGCCTGCTCGACGACGATGCCGGGGCCATTGTTGGCGGCTGAGGGGTTGAGCCGTGAACGACGGGGCGCTTCCGCGCTCCCGAACCGCGAAGGACGTCTCATGGTAAAATCGATCTCCGGCATCGTAAGCGCGATCAACACCGCCGTCGGCAAGGCCAAGCAGAATGCCGACGATCCGTCGCTGCACGAAGAGGGCGCCGAACAGGAAGCGCGCGGCACCAAGCAGCAGGCCGACGCCAGGAAGAAGTAGGCGTATGCGCGTTCGCCGGCGGGGTCAGCCCTGCCGGTGGCCGCCCGCCCGGCGCCATTGCCGATAGCCGAGGACGGCGAGCCCGACCATCGCCGCATAGAGGCCGGCGGTCGGCAGCAAATCCTTCCAGACGAACATGCCGACGTAACAGACGTCGACCACGATCCACAGCAGCCAGCTCGCGGCGTGGCGGCGCCCGGTCCAATATTGCGCGACGAGGCTGAAGCTGCTCAGTGTCGCGTCCATCCAGGGCAGCGCCGCGTCGGTATGGTGGCTGGTCAGCCAGCCGATGCTCACCGCCCCCACCGCGCCCGCCGCCAGCCCCGCCAGCACCTGCGCCGGCCGCAGCGGCGCCACCACCACCTCGCCCTCGCTATCGGTCCCCCGCGCCCAGGCGACCCAGCCGTAGACGATCGCGATCGCGAACAGCAGTTGCAGCACCATGTCGGCGTACAGCCGCACGTCGAGGAACAGCTTCGCGTATAGCGCGCAGGCGAGCAGATTGACCGGCCAGCACAGCATGCGCCGCCGCGCGGTCAGCCAGATTCCGGCGAAGCTGACGACCACCGCGACGATCTCCAGCGGCGTCATGGCTTGGCCTCGCCGATCCGGCGCAGCAAAGCCTGCCCCGCGGCGGAGCGGAACCACACGGCATGGCCGATGGCATAGCCGTCCCAGGTCAGCGCCGCGGCGGCGGGATCGGCGACCACCGCGGTGAAATAGTCGATCTCCGACAAGGCGAATTCGAGGTGGACGAGCGGCAGCAGCCGGACGATCGCGGCGATATCGGCGGCGGCGAGCGGGACGCGCGATGCATAGCCGGCGAGCAGCGCCAGCGCCGCCGCGGGATCGGCGATGTCGTCGCCCTGCGGCAGGTCGAGCCAGCGGATCGCGCTGCGTTCGATCGCGGTGGCGATATCGTGCACCGCGCAGGTGCGATCGGCGAGGCCGAAGTCGATCACCGTGCGTACGCTGCCGTCGTCCGTCCAGAGCAGGTTCGACGGATGCCAGTCGTTGTGCGTCCACAGCGGCGGCTGATCCGCCAGCACCGCGGGCAGGCCGTCGCCGAGCGTCGCGAACAGCGCGGCGAGCTGCGCCCGCCACGGCCGCGTCGTCAGGAAGGCGGCCAGCGCCGGCCGGGCGGCGACATAGGCCTCGGCCGCGGCGAGCGGATCGCGGGCCGGCAGGATGGTGAGGCTGGCGACCAGCGGCTGCGCCCGACGCGCAGGGGCGGCGACGCCGGCCGCGGCGAGGTGCAGCCGCGCCAGCGCGACGCCGGCGGCATGCGCCTGCGCGTGCGAGAAGAATGGCGTCCACGACAGGCGGTCGCGGTAGAGATCGGCGCCCGGCGCCTGCCGGTGCGCTTCGTAGCGCCACGCGTCGATCGCGATTGCGGTCGCACCGTCGGCCGTCGCGAGGACCTTCGGCACCGATAGGCCGGCCGCGGCGAGATGCGCGATGAACGCATGTTCCTCGGCCAGCCCCGCGATCGAGCGCAGCATGTGGTGGTGGCGCTTGAGCAGGACGGTGCCCGTCCCGGTCCGGACCAAGGCCGCCGCCGAGAAGGGGCGTGGCGAATGCCAGTGCAGCCCGGTCGGCGGTCCAGCCGCCGGAAAGCGCGCCAGTACCGCGGTGGCCTCGCCGATGGTGATCGCCGGCCAGGTCGGCGCCTCCAGCGCCTGCCCCATGCCGTGCACCAGATGACCGGCGGGCGTCATCGCCTCAGAACGCGCGCGAGACGGTCGCCATCACCGCGGCGCCGCTGCCGATATAATAAGCGGGTGCCTGACCAGCGATGACGGTGCCGTTGCGGCCGATGGTGTCCTGCGCGTTGCTCGTCACCGCCTGGACGCCGGCGAGCACGTGCGGATCGGTGACGTTGATCGCGTTGACGCGCAGGTCGGTGCGCTTGCCGTCGAGCCACTCGGCCAGATGCACGCCGATCGACAGGTCGAGCGTCGCATAGCCCTTGATGCGCTCGTCGTTCGTGAAGGTGGCATATTGCCGGCCGAGATATTTCGACGCGATGCTGCCGAAGACGCGGCCGTCGTCATAGGTGCCGCCCGCGCCGAATTGCACCGTCGGGCTCGACACCGCATGCCGGCCGCGCGTCGGCAGCAGGTCGCCGCCGACCGGCAGATCGTCGTCGAGCCGCGCGTGCAGATATTCGCCCGACACATAGAGGCTGACCGCGGCGACCGGGCGATAGTCGATCTCGGCATCGACGCCATAAGAGGTCTGTCCGCCGGCGTTGAGCGTCGCATTGACCTGCGCGCCGCCCTGATCGACCACCGTCGCGAGCTGTCGGTTGCGGAATTTATAGTGGAAGCCCGTCACCGAGGCCGAGACCGCTTCGCCGATGAAGCGATAGCCGAGCTCTTCCGACACCGAATATTCGTTCTTGAGCGCGTTGCTGCCCTGCACGACCAGCGCTCCGCCGGCATAGCTGTTGTACAGCGTGAATTCGTTGGGCGTGCGGAAGTTGGTGGTGACGTTGGCGAAGAGCTGTTGCCGGTCGTCGAGCCGGTAATGGATCGCGGCGCGCGGCAAAGCGGCGAAACTGTCGATCCGCACCTTGTCCTGCGGTCCGGGCAGATAGTTGCGGCCGTTGCGCAGCACGTCGACGCCCTTGAACCCGACGTCGACCGTCAGCCGCGGCGCGACGGCGATGCTGTCGGCGAGGAAAAAGCTCTTGGTGACGGTGACGGTGCGCTGGTTCTCGTAAGCGAGCAGGCGGCCGTCGGCGGTGCGGATCGCTTTGGCGCGATAGCCCCAGCGGTCGGTCGGCCGGCCATCGGCAGCGATGCTGGTATAGGATTGGGTGACGCGATCGGTGCCGTAATCGAACCACAGCCCGGCGGTGATCCGGTGGCTGCCGGCCTGCAGCGTCAGCTTGGCGAGGCTGCCGCCGCGGAACTGGTCGCCGGTATAATTGCCGAGCACCGTCGCGACGCCGTCGACTGCGCCGGGCAGCGCGATCGGCTGCGCCAGCTCCTCGGTACCGAGGAAATTGCCGGTGGTGGTGAGCTGCGTGCCATAAGGCGAATTGCCGTAACCGAATTGCGCATAACTGGTGCTGTCGAACGTCAGCCGCTCGCCGAGCTCGAGATGCACCGGCGCCGAGGCGTAGAGATTGCGGAACGGCGCGCGATAGAGCCGCCAGTAATCGGTGGCGCCCGGCGTGTAGCGCTTGGCGTAGTTGAAGCCGCGGCTCTGCGCCTGCCATTCGGCGAGCGTCGGGCTGGGGTAACTCGAGGAATTGGCGTCGTTGAACGACAGCGCGAGGCTGGCGCGATTGCCCGCGCCCCATTCGTTGAGCAGCTTCGCGTCGATATGCTGGCGCGTGTCGAAGCCGGCACCGCGCCAATTGTCCGCACGCGTGTTGGAATAGGACAGGAAGGCCTTGAGCCCGGTGCCGCCGATCGTCCCGCTGTCGATCCGCACGAAGCCGCGCCGCGCCGCATAGCTGCCGAGCGACAGATCGACGAGGCCGCCCGCCCGCGCCCTGGGATCGTCGAGCGCCAGCGATAGCAATCCGCCGGCACCGCCCAGCGTCGGCGAGTCGATGTCGACCGACCCCTGCGCGATCGATATCCGCCGGAGGTTGCCGGGGTCGGCGAACTGTGACGGATAGGCGTAATAATAGCCGATGTCGTTCTGCGGTGCGCCTTCCATCAGCACGCCGATCTCGTCCTGCCCCAGCCCGCGCAGCGTCAGGCTGGAACTGGTCGACAGGCCGTAGGGATCGCTCGATGCGACATTGGCGCCGGGCAGCAAGGTGACGAGCTGGAAGGCGTTGAGCGTCGGCGCCTGTTTGACGATGAAGTCGGCCGAGATCGCGCTCTGGCTCTTCGGCGCCTGTTGGTCGGGCAGCAGCCCGGCGGGATCGGGATGGCCGACGACGCGGATCTCGGCGGGTTCGGCGGTCTGCGCCGCGGCGGGTGCCGCGAGGAGCAGCACCGGCACCCCCAGCGCGAGCCAGGATCGCGCGGGTCGCATGTCGAAACGGGAAACAAGAGCCGGAATCGTTCGCATCCACTTCATCGGAGGAACGACGGCGCACCGCAGACCCTCCCTACGCCGGTATCACCCGGATCAGGTTCAGCGGGTCATGGGCTGCTGCCCATTTCTCAGCCGCGCGTCAGCGGCCCCCCGGGGATGGCCCGGCTTAGGCGATCCCGCGGGGTAGCGATAGGGGGCTCGATTACAGCGCCAGATCGGGGTGGCGGTCGGCCTTGACGCGGGTGGCGGCGGGGCGCGGCCGGGTGGCGACATGGACCGCGGGCGGCGGCGTCGTCAGTTGCAGCGCGTCGCTGGTCTGCGCCCATTCCTGCGCGAGCAAGTCGGGATGATCGTTGAGCGCGATCCCGTAGGACGGCACGATCTTGCGCAGGCCGTCCTGCCACGCCGGGGTCGCGAGCCGCTTGGGGAAGACCGTCTTGAGCAGGTTCAGCATGATCGCCGGCGCGGTCGACGCCCCCGGCGACGCGCCGAGCAGCGCCGCGATCGAGCCGTCCTTCGAAGCGACGATCTCCGTCCCCAGCTTGAGCACGCCGCCCTTCTCGGGATCGCGCTTGATGATCTGGACGCGCTGGCCGGCCTGCCACAGCTTCCAGTCTTCCGCGCGCGCACCGGGCAGATATTCGCGCAGCGCCTTCAGCCGGTCCTCGTCGGACATCATCAACTGGCCGGCGAGATATTCGACCAGGTCGAAATTGTCCCAGCCGACCGCCATCATCGGGCGGAAATTGTCGAGCGTCACCGACGCCGGCAGGTCGAAATACGAGCCGTGCTTGAGGAACTTGGTCGAGAAGGTGGCGAACGGCCCGAACAGCAAGGCGCGGCGCTTGTCGAAATAGCGCGTGTCGAGATGCGGCACCGACATCGGCGGCGAGCCGACCGCGGCCTTGCCATAGACCTTGGCGAGATGGCGGTCGGCGATCTCGGGCTTTTCGGAGACGAGGAACGAGCCGCCGACCGGGAAACCCGCATAATTGTCGGCTTCGGGAATTCCCGAGGCCTGCAGGATCGGCAATGCGCCGCCACCGGCGCCGGCGAAGACGAAGCGCGCGTTGATGATCCGCTTGCCGCCGCCGTTGGTCGCCTCGGCGGTGACGCGCCAGCTCTTGTCCGCATTGCGTTCGAGCTTGCGCACCTCGTGGCCGCTGGTCAGCGTCACGCCCGTTTGGCGGCTGAGCGACGTGATATATTGCCGCGTCACCTCGCCCCAGTCGCAATCGGTGCCGAGCGGCGAGCGCGTCGCCGCCAGCGGCAGGCCACCGCTGCGCCCCTCCATCATCAGCGGCACCCATTGGCCGATCTGGTGCGGATCGGTGGTGAACTCCATCCCCGAGAACAACGGGCTGGCGCCGAGCGCCGCATGCCGCTTGCGCAGGAATTCGACGTTCTCGCGGCCCCACACCAGATTCATGTGCGGCGTCGAGTTGATGAAGGCGCGCGGGTCGCTGAGCACCCCGGCGCGGAGCTGGTGGCTGAGGAACTGGCGGGTGATCTGCCATTGCTCGTTGATCTCGATCGCCTTGGCGATCTCGACGCGGCCGTCGGCGGCGTTGACCGGCGTATAGTTGAGCTCGCACAGCGCCGAATGGCCGGTGCCGGCGTTGTTCCAGCCGTCGGAACTCTCGCCGGCGGCGCGGTCGAGCCGCTCGACCATCTCGATCGTCCACGTCGGTTCGAGCTGGCGCAGCAGCACGCCGAGCGTCGCGCTCATGATGCCGCCGCCGATCAGCAGCACGTCGACGCTCTGCTCGCTGCGCGCTTGCGCGCGCGCCGCCGCCGGCAGCAGCGAGGCGCCCCCCGCGGCGGCGACCGCGCCGATCAGCCCGCGGCGGGTGACGGCGGCAGCCGGAAGAGTCGACATGTCGGCGGTCGGGGCCAGCTCGCGGGGGTCGGAGTGCATCGCATGATCCTTCTGCAGCCGCTTGCGGTACGACGTCGCGGTAGGACGCGGATCGCAGCGGGGCGTGTCCACGGCCGCGACCGGCGAATCCGGACGGCCGATGCCGCATCGCTCCGGCGGAGCCATGCGACCGTATCGACCCGCTTGTGCCCGACCCGCGGATGCGGCCCGCGCAGAAAATGACACTTCGATATAATCGTTCTCTCACAACGACTTAGAACCAATCTAGCGTGCGGGGATGGTTCGCGGAGGGCAGGAAATGACACATCCTTTGCGGTGAAAGTGCAACTTCTTGCCACGCGGCAGGCGGGCGGGTAGGCATTCGGCCGTGAGTCTCCGCCCCCTGATCCGCGGCTGGCCCTGGCTGGCGGGCGTGCTGTTGCTCGCGATCGCCGCCGCGATCCTCGCCGGCGCGCTCGCACAACGGCGCACGATCGCGCAGCAGCAGATCGAGGTGACACAGGATGCGCGGCTGCGCGCGGCGCTGCTCGACAGCGAGATCGCCCGTTTCCGGCTGCTGCCGCTCACGCTTGCCAACGATCGCGACATTTCGGCGGCGATCGCCGGCACCGGCGCGGCGCGACCGGCGCTCAACCGCAAGCTGGAGGCGCTGGCCCGCGTCACCGGCGCGCCGGCGATCTACGTGGTCGGCCCGGACGGCTGGTCGATCGCCGCGAGCAACTGGCGCAGCCCGCGGGCCTTCGTCGGCATCGATTATCATAGCCGTCCCTATGTCCGGCAGGCGGAAGCCCGCGGCGAGGGCAGCCATTTCGCGATCGGCAGCGTCAGCCAGCGCCCCGGCCTGTATCTCGCCGCGCGGACCGCGACCGGCGGCGTCACCGTCATCAAGCTGGAGTTCGACCGGATCGAACGGGCCTGGGCGCGCAGCGGCGGGATCAGCTTCGTGCAGGACGCCCGGCAGCGCATCCTCGTCACCAGCCGCCCCGGCTGGCGCTTCGCCACCGTGACGCGGGCAACGGCGCCGGCGGCCGGCACGGTGGCGCTGGTGCCGCTCGGCGACGGCCGCGTGCGGATCGGCGGTGCGCCGGCGTCCTACGTCGCGCAGATGGTGCCGGTCAGCCAGCCGGGCTGGCAATTGGTGCAGATGCGACCCGTCGATCGCGCGGTCGCGGCGGCGCGGCTGTTCGCCGCGGCGGCGGCGGGGGCGAGCGTCCTCGCGCTCGGCGTCATCGCCTGGGCCATGCGCCAGCGTGTGCTGGCGACGCGTCGCCGCACCGCCGAGCTGGAGGCGGCGGTTGCCGAGCGCACCGCCGACCTGCGTCGCGAGGCCGCCGAGCGCGCGCTGTCCGATGCGCGCGGCGCCGAATTGCGCGAGGCGCTGCGCCAGGCCAACCGGCTCGCATCGCTCGGCCAGATCACCGCCAGCGTCGCGCACGAGACCGCGCAGCCGGTCGCGGCGATCCGCACCTATGCCGAAACCAGTCGCATGCTGCTCGACCGCGACGAGCCCGACGAGGTGCGTGCCAATCTCCGCACGATCGCGCAGCTCGCCGACCGGGTCGGCGTGGTGACCGCGCAGCTTCGCGCCTTTTCGCGCCGCCAGACCGACGAACTCCGCCCGGTTTCGCTCGCCGAGGTGATCGACGGCGCGCTGCTGATCGTGCGCGAACAGCTAAGGGATGCGGTGCTCGACCGGCCTGCGATCGATCCGGCGCTGAGGGTGGTCGGCGGCAAGGTCCGCCTCGAACAGGTGCTGGTCAATCTCGTCCAGAACGCGCTCGACGCACTCGCCGGCCGCGCCGAGCGGCGCATCACGCTGACCCTGGTCGAGGAGGAGTCGCGCGTCCGGCTCCGCGTCGCGGATACCGGGCCGGGCATCGATCCGGCGATCGCCGCCGGCCTGTTCAAGCCGTTCAACACCAGCCGCGCAGCGGGTCTCGGTCTCGGCCTCGTCATCGCGCAGGATATCATGACCGACCTCGGCGGCTGGCTGCATCATCTGCCCGCGCCGGGCGGGGCGGTGTTCGAGATCGGGATGCGGCGGGCATGACGACGATCGACAGGACACCGGTCGTCGCGCTGGTCGACGACGAGCCGGATCTCCGCGCGGCGGCGTCGCAATTGCTCAAGCTGCACGGTTTCGAGGTGCGACCGTTCGCCGACGCGCGTAGCGCGTTGCCCGAACTCACCGCCGACTTTCCCGGTATCCTCATCACCGACGTCCGCATGCCGGGCATGTCGGGGCTGGAATTGATGGACGCGGTGCGTGGCCGCGACGCCGACCTGCCGGTGCTGCTGCTCACCGGTCATGGCGACATCGGCATGGCGGTGGAGGCGATCAGGAACGGCGCATGGGACTTCCTGTCCAAGCCGTTCGATCCCGAGGCGCTGGTCGCCGCGGCGGTGCGCGCCGCGACCGCACGCGGGCTGACGCTGGAGAACCGGCGGCTGCGCGCGCTCGCCGACGAACAGCAGGGCGAGACGCTGATCGGCGACAGCCTCGCGATCCGGCGATTGCGTGGCATGATCCCGCTGCTCGCCGATGCGCCGCTCGATCTGGTGATCGAGGGCGAGGTGGGGACGGGGCGCGAACATTTCGCGCGGCTGGTGCATCGCGCCGGGCGGCGTGCGCGCCATCGCTTCCTCGTCATCGACTGCGCGACGGTGCCGGTGGCGCTGGTCGAGCGCGAAGTGTTCGCGCGCAACGGCCCGATCGACCGTGCGCATCGCGGCACGTTGTTCCTCGACCATCTCGAAGCCGCCGGACCCGAATTGCAGAACCGGCTGGCGCATTTCGCCGAAAAGCGCGCGCTGCCGCTCGACGGCCGCGATCCGCATGCGGTCGACGTGCGGATCGTCGCCGCGCTGGAGGAGGGGCAGCGCGACCGCATCCTGCCCGGCCTGTTCCACCTGCTCGCCGGCGTGCCGCTGCGCCTGCCGCCGCTGTCCGAGCGCAAGGAGGATATTCCAATGCTGTTCGCGCATTTCGCCGCGCGCGCCGCCGAGCGCCATCGCTGCGCGGTGCCGGCATTGGCCGATCACGCGATGCGGCTGGCGGCGCGGCCATGGCCGGGCAACGTGCTCGAACTGGAGAAAGCGGCGGAGCGCATCTGCCTCGGCCTCGACGACGGCGCGCCGAGCAGCGGCGAACCCGCGTCGCTGCCCGAGCGGCTCGACGCATTCGAGCGGGCGACGATCATCGACGCCATCGCCGCTGCGGACGGCGAGATCGCCGCCGCGATCCAGGCGCTCAAATTGCCGCGCAAGACCTTCTATTATCGCGTCAACCGGCTCGGCATCGACCTGCGCGCGATCCGCCGCCAGACCCGTCCGTGACCGCCTGACCGGCATCGGTGGTCGAGGCAACAGGAGAGCCTCGACCCGCTCCTGCTACCGGTCGAACAGGAAGCGGAACCAGCCCTGATACATGCCGCCGATCGCGATCAGGCAGGCGACGACCAGCAGCGCGATCGCGGTATAAGCGACCGGCCCGGGCCGCACCTTGTCCGGACGCTTGCTTCCGTCGCTCATGCCGGGGCCGCCTTTCGCCTGCGATAGCCACGATCCTGCCGCAAGCAGGTTACAGATCGCTGACGGTGCCGGGAGAGGGAGACGGCATGCCCTGATCCGGCCTGCCGTCCCACCCGGCGGTTACGCCGGCTGGCCGTTGCCGCCGGTCGAGCCGAAGATCTGGCCGGTCGAATAGCTCAGCGCCGGATCGGCGGCGGCGACGTAGAGGCCGGCAATTTCAGCGGGCTGCCCCGCACGCGCCAGCGGCGAATCGCCGCCGAAGCTCTTGAGCTTGTCGGGCGTCGCGCCGCCGCTCACCTGCAACGGCGTCCAGAACGGCCCCGGCGCCACTGCGTTGACGCGGATGCCGCGGCTGGCGAGTTGCTTGGCCATGCTTTTGGTGAAGTTGAGCACCGCAGCGCGGGTCAGCGCATAATCGACGATGTCGGGCGAGGGGTTGCCCGCTTGCTCGGACGAGGTGTTGACGATCACCGCACCCGCGCCCATCCGCTCGACCGCCGCCTTGGTCAGCCAGAAGGGCGCATAGACGTTGGTCTTCATCGTATCGTCGAAATCCTGGCTGGAGATATCGGCGATGCCGGGGCGGGTCTGCTGCCGCGCGGCGTTGTTGACGAGGATGTCGAGCCCGCCGAGCTGCTCGGCCGCCTGCTGCACCAGCTTGCGGCAGAAGCGTTCGTCGCGCAGATCGCCGGGGATGGCGACCGCCTTGCGACCCTCCGCCCGGATCAGCGCGACGACCTCGCGCGCATCGGGCTCCTCCGCGGGCAGATAGTTGATCGCGACGTCGGCGCCTTCGCGGGCGTAGGCGATCGCCGCAGCGCGGCCGATGCCGCTGTCGCCGCCGGTGATCAGGGCCTTCTTGCCGGCGAGCTTGCCCGATCCCTTGTAGCTCGTCTCGCCATGATCGGGGCGCGGCGTCATCTTGCTGGCGAGGCCGGGCCAGGGCTGGCGCTGCACCGGATAGGGCGGCTTGGGGTAAGCCGCGGCGGCGGGCGTCGTGGCGGCGGCGCTGCCGCCGGCCTGGGCGGCGGCGGCGGCAGTGGCGGTGGCGGCGGTGCCGGCAGCCAGCGCTGCCCCCGCCACGAAGGTGCGGCGTGTGGTATCGGTCATGATCGTTACTCCCGGAAAGATCACGACCAGAAGCGTCGACCGAACGGTTCCGTTCCGAACCTTTCGGGCTGCCGACCCCCCGATCGGCAGCCCGGTACGGTTACAGACCGTAAGACAGGCGCAGATAGCCGAAGCGACCGGGGATATCGTAGGTGGTCGGGTCGAAATTGTTGAGGCTGCAGCTGAAGCAGGCCGGCGGATCCTTGTCGAAGACGTTGTTGACGCCGAATGTGAAGGCGAATTTCGCATCGAGCCAGCTCGGGCGGAATTGCAGCTGCGCGTCGCCGTACAGCCGGCTCTTCAGCTCGTTCTCCGCCGCGATCTCCTGGACGTTGTCGATATAGCGTGCGGTGATGCTCGCGGTGACCGGGCCGAGCGTCCAGTCGATCGTGCCCAGCCCCTTGAAGTGCGGATAGGCCTGATCGGGCGATCCACGCTCGGTGCCGACATAGTCGGTGGTGGTGAAGCCGTCGGTCGCCGGCGTGCGCTCGGCATATTTGAGCAGGTAATTGCCCGAGACGTAGAGGCCGAAGCGGCCGGCGCCGGTCTCGCCCGAGCGGACGGTCAGCGTCGCGTCGATGCCCTTGGTGCGGACGCCGCCGGTGTTGAGCAGCAGGCCGTTGATCGCGGTGACGATGCCGCTCGGCGCGCGGCGGATCGCGGTGCAGCTGAGCGCGTCACCGGTCTCGGCGCAGCGGCTGAGCAGCACCTGCGCCGGGATCGACGCAATCGCGCCATCGACCTTGATGTCGTAATAATTGACCTCGAGGCTGAGCGCCGAAAGCGTGCCGTTGCGCGCCCAGCGCGGGCTGTAGACGCCGCCGAACAGCAGGGTGCGCGCGGTTTCGGGGCGCAGGTCGGGGTTGCCGCCGGTCAGCACCGGCAACTGGCCCGACGGCTCGGCATAGCTGCCGCTGGCGGGAACGCCGTTGGCGACGCAATTGGCGCGCACCGTGGCGTTCGACGGGAACAGGCCGCCCGCCGCGCTGGTGCAGGGATCGTCGATCGTCGCGTCGAAGCGTGACTGCGCGCCATAGAGTTCGCCGATCGACGGCGCGCGCAGCGATTCGGCATATTGGCCGCGCAGCAGCAAGTCGTTGAACGGCTTCCACAACGCGCCGCCGCTGAACGTCGTGTTGCTGCCGAAGGTCGAATAATTCGAATGGCGGACCGCGCCGTTCAGCTCGAACGAGGCGATGGCGGGCAGGTCGCGCAGCAGCGGCAGGCGGATCTCGCCATAGACCTCGTCGACGTTGAAGCGGCCGCTCGCCGCCTGCGCGGGGATGTCGGCGCCCAGGCCCGCCTGGATGATCGGATCGGGGGTGAAGCTGCCGAACTGGTAGCGATGTTCGTAGCCCACCGCGATGCCGACCGGGCCGCCGGGCAGGTCGAACAATTCGCCCGACAGATTGGCGGTATAGTCGTTGAGCGTCTGGCGGCTGCGATCGCGCTCGTCGAAGCCGATATAGCCGAGCATCGCCGGGGTGATCGAGCCCACGCCGCCGAAGAAGTTGAACGGCACGCATTCGTCGGTGCACTGGCTGACCGGGCCGATCGCGCGGGCGAGGCGGGCGGCGTTGATATTGCCGGTGAACAGCTGCTTGGCGTCGTTATAGCCGAGCACGGCATTGACGTCCCAATACCAGTTGCGGTCGAACATCCGGAACTTGCCGTCGAGCGTGCCGGTCAGCGACATGGTGTCGACCTGCTGGCTGTAGGTGCGCTGCCCCGCCTCGACGAGGCGGCGGAAGATCGCGGTATAATTCTGGCCGGGGGTCAGCGTGACGCCGAACGGATTGTACGGATTGGTGGCATCCACGGACAATCCGTCGAGCATGTTGCCGTTGCCGACGTCGGGGCCGATGCCGAGCGGCAGATAGGCCGCCTGATTTTGCGAATTGCGCCGGTTGTAGACCGCCTTCACGCTGAGGTTGATCGCGTCGGAGAAGCGCGCGCGGGCGTTGACGAAGCCGCCGAAGCGCTCGACCGGGGTCAGGAAGTAATTGAACGGCGCGAAATTGTAGCGGTCGGCGGCGGTGAACGCCTTGAAGTCGCCGGTCGCCAGCGTCGGGTCGTAGACCGGGCGGCCGCTGGCGACGGGGCCGCGCAACGTGATGTTCTGGCCGTTGACCAGGAAGCGGCCGAGCGGGGTGAAGCTGGAACAGCCGCCGATCGGGTCCGCACAGCTCGTCTGGCCGGGGTTGGGGAATTGCGAGATGCTGCGGTTCGCGGCGCTGACCGATTCCTGCTTGGTGTAATAGCCGCCCGCGACGACATGGACGTCGTCGCCGCCGACGCCGTAGCTGAGCTGGTAATCCTGCGTCTTGCCGTCATTGTCGCCGAGGAACTGGCCGTATTGCGCCGAGCCCTTGAAGCCCTTCTGGCTCTGTTTGGTGATGATGTTGACGACGCCGGCGATCGCGTCCGAACCATATTGCGGCGAGGCACCCGATTGCAGCACTTCGACGCGTTCGATCATCGACGAGGGGATCGAGTTGAGATCGACGGTGGCGGGGATGCCGCTCGCCGAGGCGCCGTTGACGAAGCGCAGCCCGTCGACCAGCACCAGGGTGCGCTTGGCACCGAGATAGCGCAGGTCGAGCACTGCCGAGCCGGCACCGACGCCGCCGCCGTCGGGCGGGTTGCCGAAATTGCCCGAGCTGTTGAACTTGGAGTTGAGCCCGCCCGACGAGGCCGGCAGCCGCTGCAGCACGTCGGCGATCGAGGACAGGCCGGTGCGCGCGATCGCGCTATCGTCGATGGTGACGACGGGGGAGGGCTGATCGAGCGGGTCGCGGCGGATGCGCGATCCGGTCACGACGATGTCCTCGGCGGGGGCCTCGGTCGCGGCGGGGGCGGTCGGCGTCTGCGGATCGGTCGCCAGCTGCGCGGCGGCGACCTGCGCCGACAGTGCCAGCCCGGCCATCATCGCCAGGCTCGACGATCGCATCATCCACGTCGTTGCACGCATTGCTCATTCCCCTTGTCTTGCGCCCTTTGCGGCGTCGCAGGGGGAATATGCAGGATTGTTGCCGCGCGGCCATATCGCAGCGCCGGGCAAGAACCATAATGGCAATATTTCGGTAACGATGTTGCTGCGCGGTAACAGGCCGGAGCGCATAATGCATAGATTTACAGCAGTTTGCCCGGTCCCTGCCTTGTGATGCGGCACGATGCCGCCGATAGGCGCGGCCATGACCGATCATCCCGCGCCACCCGGCATGCACCCGCGCGAGTTCGTCGCGTTCATCGCCGCCGTGATGGCGGTCAACGCATTGGGCGTCGACCTGATGCTGCCGGCGCTCGCCGAAATCGGCCGCGACCTGCTGGTGAGCGCGGCCAACCACCGGCAGTGGGTGGTGACCGTCTACATGGTCGGCTTCGGCGCCGGCCAGCTCGTCTACGGGCCGCTCGCCGACCGGCTGGGGCGGCGGCCGGTGCTGATCGCGACGCTGCTCGGCTTCATCGCGGCGAGCGTCTTCGCGGCGAGTTCGGTGACCTTCGCCGCGCTGCTCGGCGCGCGGCTGTTGCAGGGGCTGATGTCGGCCTCGACGCGCGTGCTCGCGGTGGCGATCGTCCGCGACGGCGCCTCGGGGCGGCAGATGGCGCGCACCATGTCGATCGCGCAGATGATCTTCTTCATCGTGCCGATCCTCGCGCCGACGCTCGGCCAGGGGCTGCTCGCCTTCGGCCCGTGGCGGTTCATCTTCTACGCGCTGGGCGGCTTCGCGGCGTTGGTGCTCGCCTGGTCGCTGGTCCGCCTGCCCGAGACGCTGCCGGTAGCGCGGCGGCTGCCGCTGTCGCTCGCCAATCTGCGGCAAAGCTACCGCCTGACGCTGACCAACCGCTATTCGATCGGCTATGCGATCGCCGCGGCGCTGACCTTCGGCGGCATCATCGCCTTCGTTTCCTCGGCGCAGCAGATCTTCGTCGACGAATTCGGCGCAGGCCGGCGGTTCACCTTGTTGTTCGCGATCTGCGCCTTTTCGATGGGCGTCGCCTCCTTCGCCAACAGCCGGCTGGTCGAGCGGCTGGGAACGCGGCTGATCTCGCAGGCGGCGGTGCTGGCGCTGATCGCGCTGTCGGTCGTCCACCTGATCGTCATCCAGGCGGGGCAGGAGACGCTGACCAGCTATATGATCCTGCAGGCGCTCAGCATGACCTGCATCGGCCTGTGCGGATCGAACTTCGGCGCGATGGCGATGGAGCCGGTCGGCCATATCGCCGGCACCGCCTCGTCGGTGCAGGGCTTCATCACCAGCATCGGTGCGGTGCTGGTCGGCTCGGCGATCGGCCAGTCCTATGCCGGCACGACGCTGCCGCTGGCGATCGGCTATCTGCTGATCGGCGTTGCGGTGCTCGCGCTGATCTGGGTGGTGGAGAAGGGCGAGCTGTTTCGGCCGCGGATGGCGGGTTAGCGGTATCTGCGATCGTACGTTCGGGTGATCCCGGCGTCGGCCAGACCTTGCGATCCTCGATACGCTGTACCCCGGCGGAGGCCGGGGCCCAGTTGGGGAAGGTTTGTAATAGCTTACAGGGGCCTTCCCAACTGGGCCCCGGCCTTCGCCGGGGTACATCAGGGAGTCTCGCGTCGGGCCGGATGCCCGAATCCTACAGCAATTTGTCGAGGGTGATCGGCAGGTCGCGGATGCGCTTGCCGGTGGCGTTGAACACCGCATTCGCCACCGCCGCGCCGACGCCGGTGATGCCGATCTCGCCGACGCCGCGCGCACCCATCGGCGTGTGGGGATCGGGGATGTCGGTCCACATCACCTCGATCTCGGGCACGTCCATATGCACCGGCACGTGATATTCGGCGAGGCTGGGGTTCATGATCCGGCCGTTGCGCTCGTCATATTGCGTCTCCTCCATCAGCGCGAGGCCGAGCCCCATGATGATGCCGCCGCGGAACTGACTCGCCGCGGTCTTGGGATTGAGGATGCGGCCGCAGTCGAACGAGCCGAGGAAGCGGCTGACCCGCACCTCGCCGGTCACGATATTGACCCGCACCTCGCAGAACATCGCGCCGTGCGAGTGCATCGACCAATGCATCGTCTCGAGCGGCATCGGCGGCGTCGCCTCGACCACGACCGTGTCGCGCTGCGCGCGCGCGAGGATCGAGGCATAGCTTTCGTGCCGCGTCGGCTCGTCGAGCTTGGCGAGGCCGCCGTCGATCCCGCCGACCTCGTCGGCATCGAGCCCGGCGAGCGGCGAATCGTTGCCAGCGAGCTTGAGCAACTCGCCGACCAGAGCGCGATGCGCGGCGATCACCGAGGCGCCGATCGCCGCGGTCTGCTGCGACCCGCCGGCCATGACGACGCCGGGCAGGCTGCTGTCGCCGTAGCGGAAGGTCACCTGCTCCATCTCCAGCCCGAGCCGGTCGGCGGCGACCTGCGTCTGCGCGGTGGCGGTGCCCATCCCCATGTCGTGCGCGGCGATGTCGACCGTGGCATGGCCGTGGCGGGTCAGCGTGATCCGCGCCGCGCCGCCGGGCATCCGGTAATAGGGATAGGTGGCGGTGGCGACGCCCATGCCGACCAGCCATTCGCCCTCGCGCCGCGCCCCGGGCTTGCCGCGCTGCGCCCAGCCGAAGCGGGCGGCGCCGTCGCGATAGGCCTTCTCGACCTCGCGCGACGAGAAGGGCGCGCCGGTGGTCGGGTCCTTCTCGGGCTCGTTGCGCATCCGCAGCTCGATCGGATCGATGTCCATCGCCACGGCGAGTTCGTCGATCGCGCTCTCCAGCGCGAAGGTGCCGACCGCCTCGCCGGGCGCGCGCATGAAGGTGTTGGCGACCATGTCGAGATAGGCGACCTCGACGTCGAGCTTCATCGTCTTGCTCGCATAGGCGCTGCGCGTCGGCAGGATGAACGGTTCGGGCAGGACATTGTGGTGGCTCATCGCCACCGTGCCGGTGTGGACCAGCGCGTCGAAGCCGCCATCCGCCTGCGCGCCGATCGCGACGCGCTGCTCGGTGATCGTGCGGCCGCCGACGATGCGATAGACGCCCTCGCGCGACAGCATCAGCCGCACCGGCCGGCCGGACAGCTTTGCGGCGGCGGCGGCGAGCACCTGATGCTGCCACAGCCCCTTGCCGCCGAAGCCGCCGCCGACGAACGGCGAGGTGACGTGGACCTGATCCTCGTCGAGCCCGAAGACGTGACCGAGCGACCACGCCATGTGCGCGACCATCTGCGACGCGTCGTGGACGCGCAGCGTCTCGCCCTCCCAGACGACGGTGACCGCATGCAGCTCGATCGCATTGTGGCTGTGGCGCGGCGTCGTATAGGTCGCATCGACGCGATGCGGTGCGGCGGCGAGCGCCGCGTCGGCGTCGCCGCTCTCGTATTTGAGCGGCTGGCCCATGAACTGGCCGGGCTCGGTGCCGTTGGCCTTGGCCTCGTCGAGCGCGGTGACCGAGGCTTCGGCGACGTAATCGACGTGGATCAGCGAGGCGGCATGATCGGCCTCGTCCTGCGTCTCGGCGAGCACCAGCGCGACCGGCTCGCCGTTCCAATAGACGCGGTCGTCCTGCATGATCGGCAGGTCGTTGCCGCCGCACGCCTTCTCCGAGGTCATGAACAGCGGCATCGGCGCCATCCGCGGCGCGTTGCGATAGGTCATCACCAGCGCGACGCCGGGCGCGGCCTCCGCCGCCGCGGTGTCGAGCGTGGCGATGCGGCCCTTGGCGACGGTGCTGAACACCAGCGCGGCATAGGCCATGCGATCGAGGGGGAATTCGGCGGCATAAGGCGCGATGCCGCGCACCTTGATGGCGCCGTCGAGCCGCGAGATCGGCTTGCCGACGAAGCCGTGCTGCTGGCGGATCAGCGGATCGGGGCGGCCGCCGGGCATCCAGCTGTCCGGCGCCATCTGCACCGCGGTCTGCATCGCGGCCTGCGCGGCGCCCTTTACCGCCTGTTTGGCGTCTTCGACGATGCTCATGAATCCACTCCCGCGAGGTCGGCGAGCACGGCGACGATCGTCCGCCGCGCCAGTTCGATCTTGAAGCCATTGTCGCGCAGCGGCTGCGCCGCCGCGAGTTCCGCCGCCGCCGCCGCCTCGAAGGCGGCTCGCGTCGCCGGGCCGCCCCGCAGCGCGGCCTCCGCCTGCGTCGCACGCCACGGCTTGTGCGCGACGCCGCCGAGCGCGAGGCGGACGTCGGCGACCCGCCCGTCCCGCACCTCGATCGCCGCGGCGACCGAGATCAGCGCGAAGGCATAGCTCGCGCGGTCGCGCACCTTGCGATAGGTCGAGTGCGCGGCGAGCGGCAGCGCGGGCAGCTCGATCGCGGTGATCAGCTCGCCGGGTTCGAGCAAAGTCTCGATCTCGGGATGATCGCCGGGCAGGCGGTGCAGCTCGGTCAGCGGCAGCGTGCGGGTGCCGCCCGGCGCGGCGAGATGGACGGTCGCGTCGAGCGCGGCGAGCGCCACCGCCATGTCGGACGGATGCGTCGCGACGCAGGCGGACGACGCGCCGAGGATCGCGTGGATGCGGTTGAAGCCGTGGATCGCGTCGCAGCCCTGGCCGGGCTGGCGCTTGTTGCAGCGCGACCCCTCGACGTCGTAGAAATAGGTGCAGCGGGTGCGCTGGAGCAGATTGCCGCCGATCGTCGCCATGTTGCGGATCTGCGCGCTGGCGCCGGCGAGGATCGCCCGGCTGAGCATCGGGTAGCGGCTGCGCACGATCGGATGCGCGGCGAGCGTGCCGTTGCGCACGCCCGCGCCGATGCGCAGCCCGCCCCGCTCGGTCTCCTCGATCGTGGTCGACAGCGCGGTGACGTCGACCAGCGCGGCGGGACGCTCGATCGTCTCGCGCATCAGGTCGACCAGATTGGTGCCGCCGCCGAGATAGCGGGCGTCGGGCGCCGCGGCGAGGCGGAGCGCCTCGTCGGTGGCGGTCGCGCGGGCGAAGGTGAAGGGGGTCATGCCGCCACCGCCCGGTCGTCCGCCGCGGGGGCGTAGACGTCGAGGATCGCATCGACGATGCCGTTATGCGCGCCGCAGCGGCACAGATTGCCGCTCATCCGCTCGCGCAATTCGTCGCGGTCGAGCGTGATCGCGGCGCCGAGATCGGCGGTGACGTGGCTCGGCATGCCGCGTTCCAGCTCGGCGGCCATGCCGATCGCCGAACAGATCTGTCCGGGCGTGCAGTAACCGCATTGGAAGCCGTCATGCGCGATGAAGGCGGCTTGCAGCGGATGCAGCGTCTCGCCATCGGCAAGCCCCTCGATCGTCGTCACCGACCGGCCGTCATATTGCACCGCGAGCGCGAGGCACGAGACGATCCGCTCGCCGTCGACCAGCACGGTACAGGCGCCGCACGCGCCCTGGTTGCAGCCGAGCTTGGTGCCGGAGAGGTGGAGGCGCTCGCGCAGCAGGTCTAGCAGAGAGACGCGGGGGTCGTCGGGCAGCGGCACCGAAGATCCGTTGACGGTGATGGGCATCGCGATTTCTCCCAATATTTTGGCCAACTTAGCCGAGGCGCGGCGGGCCGGCAACGCAGCCGTCGGCTTTTTGGGAAAGCGATGCGATCTGACGCGTTCGGGTCATCGAGCATAAGGAATTCCCGATGAAAGCGATGACATTGCCCGCCCCCGGCGGCCTCGACCGGCTGGCCTTCGCGGAGCGCGCCGATCCCGGCGCGCCCGGCCTGCAGCAGATCCGCGTCGCGCTGCACGGCAGCTCGCTCAACTATCACGATCTCGGCATCGCCACCGGCCGGATGCCGAGCGCCGACGGCCGCATCCCGCTCGCCGACGGCGCCGGGATCGTCGAGGCGGTCGGCGAGGGCGTGAGCGAGTTCGCGGTCGGCGACATGGTCGTCTCCTGCTTCTTTCCCGACTGGCAGGACGGCACCCCGACCGTCGGCGACTTCAGCCGCACGCCGGGCGACGGTATCGACGGCTTCGCGCAGGAGCATGTCGTCCTGCCCGCCACCGCCTTCACCCATGCACCCAAGGGCTATGACGCGGTCGAGGCGGCGACGATCACCACCGCGGGGCTGACCGCGTGGCGCGCGCTCGTCGTCGATGCGCAGATCAAGGCGGGCGACACCCTGCTGCTGCTCGGCACCGGCGGCGTATCGATCTGGGCGTTGCAGATCGCCAAGGCGATGGGTGCGCGCGTCGCGATCAGCTCGTCGTCCGACGAGAAGCTCGCGCGCGCCGAGGCGCTCGGGGCCGACTTCACGCTCAACTATCGCAGCGACGAGAAGTGGGGCCGGACGGTGCGCGACTGGACCGGCGGGCGCGGCGTCGATCACGTCGTCGAGGTCGGCGGCCCGGGCACGCTCGCCCAGTCGATCGAGGCGGTCCGCGTCGGCGGGCATATCTCGTTGATCGGCGTGCTTACCGGCGTATCGGGCGAGGTGCCGACCGCGGCGCTGATGGGCAAGCAGGCGCGGCTCCAGGGCCTGATCGTCGGCAGCCGCCGCGAGCAGCAGGAGTTCGTCCGCGCATTGGAGGCGACCGGCATCCGCCCGGTGATCGACCGCCGCTTCCCGCTCGACCGGCTCGCCGAGGCGTTCCAGTATGAGATGGACGGCAGCCATTTCGGCAAGATCGGCATCGAATGGTGAGTTCAGGGGCGCCCGCACCTAATTCCCGTTAGCCCTGAGCTTGTCGAAGGGCGGCGCTGCAAGCGAATCCGGCTCTTGTGGAACCCGTGCTTCGACAAGCTCAGCACGAACGGGTGGTGGAGGGTTGGTTGAAGGGTGATGGAGCGGTGGCTCAGCGGATGCCGAACCCCTCATTTCCGTTAGCCCTGAGCCTGTCGAAGGGCGGGTGCCGCAAACGCACCCGCCTCTTGTCGAGCCCCATGTTTCGACAAGCTCAGCATGAACGGGGATAGAGGGTTTGTGGAGAAGTGGTGGAGAGGCGGCGGAGCGGTGGTGGAACGCATACCCGACCCCTCTCCGTTAGCCCTGAGCCTGTCGAAGGGCTGTGCCGCACACGATAGGTCGGATGTAAAAACCCGTGCATCGACAAGCCGCAACCCCCCATCGGAAACGCCCACAGCACGGCGCGTTCAGAACGCCGCGATCGCCTTGAGCACCCGATCGGCCTGCGCCACCAGCCGCGGCAGTTCCGCCGGCAGGTCGATCGCGGCGACGCTGTGCGTGTGCAAAGCATCGGTGTCGATCGCGCCCTGCCGGATCGCGTCGATCACGCGGGCGAAGTCGGCGGCGAGCGCGTTGCGGCTGGCGAGCAGCGTCGTCTCGCGCTTGTGGAAGTCTGGGTCGGCGAAGATCAGGTCACCCTTGGCGACGCCTACCAGCACGTAGCTGCCGCCATGCGCGACCTCGGCGAGGCCGGCGTTCATCGCCGCGATGCTGCCGGTGGCGTCGAACACCGTCGCAAAGCCGCTGCCCTCGGTCAGCACCGCGAGGCGCGCCGCGGCACCCTCGTCGGCAAGGATGCAATCGCCGAAGCCGAGCCGGTCGCGGGCATGGTCGAGCCGGGCGGCGCGCGTGTCACAGAGCACGACGTGCGCGCCATCCAGTCGCGCGAACAAGGCGGTGGCGACGCCGATCGGTCCCGCGCCGCGGACCAGCACGCGCTCGCCCGCCGCCAGTCGCGCGCGCGCGACCGCATGCGCGCCGATCGCGAGGAATTCGACCATCGCCGCCTGGTCGAGGCTGAGCCCGGTCGCATCGATCGCGGCGCGTTCGGGGATCGCGATCACCTCCGCCATGCCACCGTCGACATGGACGCCGAGCACCGCGACGGTGACGCAGCAATTGGGCTTGCCGCCGCGACAGGCGACACAGACGCCGCAGGCGAGATAGGGATTGATCGTGATCCGCTGGCCGGCGCGGAAGGCGCTGCCCGCGGGCGCCTCGACCACCTCGCCGGCGAGTTCGTGCCCCATCACCCGCGGATAGGCGAGGAACGGCTGGTTGCCGGCGTAAATATGGTAATCGGTGCCGCACAGGCCGACGCGGCGGATGCGGACCAGTAGTTCGCCCGGCCCCGCCTGCGGCGGGTCGCGCTCGACCGCCTGCAGGTCGAAAGGTTGCTGGCACACGATCGTCAACACAAGGCCAGCCTCTATTTGCAAGTCAGCTTGCAAATATGAAAGAACACGGGATCTGGCAAGCACCGATCGCCGACCCGCGGCGAACCGGTCAGGAGGGGTGGTAGCCCATCGCGATCGAGATGTCGGCGGCGGCGTTGCGCAGATGCTCGCGTGCCGCCTGCATGTCGACGGTCTGCGATCCGTCGATCAGTTCGAGGAAGGGGATGGTCAGCGCCGCCGCGACCTGCCCGTCGAAGCCGAAGATCGGGAAGCTGAGGTCGGTGACGCCGCGGGTGATCGGGCTCTTGCGCTGATCGTAACCGCGGGCGCGGACCTGCGCCAATTGCCGGTCGAGCGCCGCGCGATCGACCGGTGTGCGGGCCGCGGGGATCGCCTGCGCGAGCACCTGGTCGCGTGCCTCGTCGGAGGAGAAAGCGAGCAGCACGTTGCCCGAACAGCTCGCCAGCATGTCGATCCCGGCGCCGAGCCGCAGCGAAAAGCCGCGCGTGCCCGGATTCTGTTCGCGGGTGATGACGAGGCCGCTGCCGTCGTTGACGACGACGAGGTGGCAGGACTGGCCGGTGTCGATCGCGAGGCGGCGCATCGCGGCGCGCGCGGCGGTGACGAGATCCTGCGCGGGCGTCGCGCGATAGGCGAGGTCGAGCAGCTTGTAGGCGACCGAATAGCGATCGTCCTTGCTCGATTTCTGGAGATAGCCGAGCTTCTCCATCACCACGACGATGCGGAACAGCTCGCCGACCGAACGGTTGAGCCGCACCGCCATCTCGCTGATCAGGATACCGCTCGGCTGCGTTTCGAGCAGTTCGAAGATCTCGAACGCCTTTTCCACGGCCGGCGCCGCGTAGGTCGTCTTCGAACCCGATGCCATCTGGCCCTCCTCCGTTCGTCGTCGCCATGCGGGGACCGCAGGCGGCTGTCAAATCGCTCGCCGCTGCCGGATGCGCGCCGAGCTGCGCGAGGCGGCGGCACGCGCGCCTTGCCGCATCCCGGCGTACGGGCGATGTTGCCGCATCCCCAAGCACTTGCAGCGAGAATGCCGACGATGACGCGCCACCTTCTGTTCCTCGACATCGATCCGTCGTCGGCCTCGGTCGCGGCCTATCGCGACTGGCACCGCGCCGGCGGGCCTCCCGCCGCGATCAACCGCTCGATTCGCGCCAGCGGCATCGAATCGCTCGAGATCTGGCACGTCGGCGACCGGCTCGCGATGATCATGGAGACCGGCCCCGATTTCTCCGCCGCGGCGAAGGCGGCGGCGGATGCGGCGGACCCCGACGTCCAGGCCTGGGAAGCGTTGATGGAGCGCTTCCAGCGGCGGCTGCCGTTCGCCCCCGACGGCGAGAAATGGGTCGCGGCGGAGCGCGTCTATTCGCTCGACGAACAGCCCTGACGTGCCGCCCGGCGGCCTTGTCGCCGCGGTAAGACTATGAAAGGCGACGATCTTTCACGACAAGGCGAGGTGGAACGTGGCAATCGGAACGGCAGGCAGCACCGCGATCGCCGGGGTGGTCGACGCGCATCACCATGTCTGGCGGCTCGACTGGCCGGGGCATCAATGGCCCGATGCGAGCCTGCCGGCGATCCACCGTGACTTTGCGCTCGCCGATCTGCGCGCCGACAGTCGCGGCGTGGATCTCGCCGCGACGGTGCTCGTCCAGTCGCAGCCGACCGATGCCGATACCGACCGGCTCTGCGCGATCGCCGCCGCCGAGCCGCTGGTCGGCGCGCTGGTCGGCTGGGTCGATCTCGCCGCCGCCGACGCGCCGCGCCGGATCGCGCAACTGGCGGCGGCCCCCAAGCTGCGCGGGCTGCGGCCGATGCTCCAGTCGATCGCCGACACCGACTGGATCCTGCAACCGGCGCTGGACGATGCGATCGCGGCGATGGTCGCGCACGGCCTGCGCTTCGACGCGCTGGTCCAGCCGCGCCATCTCAGCGCGCTGCATCGCCTCGCGCACCGCTGGCCCGACCTGCCGATCGTGATCGATCACGCCGCCAAGCCGAGCGCGGCGGCAGGCGGGCTCGATCCGTGGCGCGACGAGATCGCCGCGCTGGCGGCGTGCGACACCGTCTGGTGCAAATTGTCCGGCCTGCGCACCGAACAGCCGCCGGGCGAGCCCGCCGCGGCTCTGGCGCCCTATGTCGCGCATCTCGTCGCCTGTTTCGGCGAGCGGCTGATGTGGGGCAGCGATTGGCCGGTGCTGCACCTTAGCGGCGACGATTACGGCAGCTGGTTCCAGGCCGCCCGCACGCTCGCCGCACTCGACCCCGCCGGCGAGCGCAGCCTGTTCGCCGACAGCGCCCGGCGGTTCTACGGACTCGCCCTGCCATAGAATGCCCGGAAGATCGCTTGCCTAATGAAAATACATTTGCAAGTATGATAACTTGACCGAGCGCCCGACCTGGCGGCGAGCGGCGCGGGAGAGAGACATGGCGGGCATCAGCAAGCGCGAATTGTTGGGGGCATCGCTCGGCGCGGGGCTCGCCGCCGGGCCGTTCGCGCGCGCCGTCGCCGCCGCACCGCTGCCCGCGATCGCCCCCGGCCGCTTCCAGCCGACGGTGGACTCGCTCAGCGCCTATCAGACGCCCGACTGGTTCCGCGACGCCAAGTTCGGCATCTGGGCGCATTGGGGGCCGCAGGCGGTGCCGCGGCGGGGCGATTGGTACGCGCGCTTCATGTACGTGCCGGGTCATCCGCATTACGCGCATCACCTCGCCACCTACGGCCATCCGTCCGAATTCGGCTATAAGGACATCATTCCGCTGTGGACCGCGGACAAGTTCGATCCCGAAGCGCTGATGGACCGCTACGCCGCCGCGGGCGCCAAATATTTCGTGTCGATGGGCGTCCATCACGACAATTTCGACCTGTGGAAGTCGCGGCATCATCGCTGGAACGCGGTCGCGATGGGACCCAAGCGCGATATCGTCGGCGACTGGCAAAAGGCCGCGACGCGTCGCAAGCTGCGCTTCGGCGTCTCCGAACATCTCGGCGCCAGCCACAATTGGTGGTATCCGAGCCATCTCTACGACCAGTTCTGGCCGAAGCTCGGCGTCGATTACGACGGCGCCGATCCGCGCTTCGCCGATCTCTACCACAAGCCGCACGAC